>NZ_CBCSIW010000019.1:0-83018 GCF_965139575.1 Comamonas aquatilis
CGCTTTGAGCGCTGCGTTGTATTGCTTCCAGTTGGTGGTGCGATAGCGAGGTTTGGACTGCGGGGAATGACTCATCGCACGAGGCTACCTGACCCTAGCCTGCGATTTATGCAACAACGCCAATAGGGTTAAAAGCTGCTTGTAAATCCCATCCATAATTTCCATTAAGTGATTTTCTTGCGTGAAAAATTATTTCTCTGGTTTTTATATTTGCATAGTCTAAATTACCTATATCGCTTAATCCAACCATAAGGTAATGATGCAATGTTGAATACATTGAGAGTGGGTATGTATATCTCAAGTTTTTGTATTTTATTTTCTGGAGTAAAACTTCATTGATTTTCTCAAAAATTTCTTCTTTTACTCCACTGATGTGAAAGAATTCAGAATTAATTGCCATATATCTATAAATATATCTGCTCCACTCATGTGCATCTTTTTCATTATTAGATATATAGCAGCTCTGGCACATTAGCATCATAACTGCAAGGGCATCTAAGTTATGTATTATTTCAAGCTTATGGGCTAATCTTCGAATTCCAGGGTTTCTTCCATTGCGAAAATTATTTCTCCATTTTTCGACTACTAGCTTAACCTCTGCACTTAATTTTGATTCTATTTTAGATATTTGATTTTGATTTATTGAAGTATTTTTTAGAATTACCCAAAACATAGAGTTAATAACCTGGGCGCTTCCAGGAAATAGGCGATCGGCGGTGTTGACAAGTGTGGATCGAGGCCGATGTTGGCCTTTTTGATATTTGGACCACTTGTTCCGGTGATGGCCGATCCCTTCCTCAGTTCTCCAGTAAGCGTCACTCTCGATTAGGCGCCCCAGTGCATAGGCGCTTTTGCTCTGGCTTAGGTGTTGGAGATATCGGACCCAAGCCACGGTAGATAAGACATCGACATCACATCGTCGTGCCTTTTTCGTTGCTGGATCTTGTCCCAAGTCGGTGTTGGGAGTGCTGGGGGGGCGCAAAGGTATGTCTTTATTTTCAAAGGCTTGCATAACTTTTTCTGCGATGAAAGCGGGTAAATTTGGACCCTATATGCCCCCTCGACTATGCCGCAAACCATCTTTAGGATGGTGACAGAGCGAAACTAAGTGAGACAGGCGCTATGCGAGACAGCGGTGACCACCCAATCAAGCGTGAAGTGCTAGAGGAACTGACGGCTAGGCACGGTCTGGTGATGGGGGGGCGAGATCTTCAGCAGGCACTCGGTTACCCCAGCCCAGCAGCCTTTCGGCAGGCGGCATCACGAGGAAATTTACCTGTAGCTGTGTTTGGTATGCCGAAGAGGCGCGGCCGGTTCGCGCTGACTCATGAGGTCGCTACGTGGATATGGAAGTGCAGGCTTGGAGCAACCGAGCCCTCCACCGCTTGTAGCGGCGAGACCTGTGATGCAGAGCACATAAAGGACTGCTAGATAGCTAGCGATCGTTATCGAGCACCAGAAAACTGATGTTCCTAAACCTCGAGAAACAAGGAGAAATTCGCCGCCGGAAAAACAAACGCCAATCCCCTTTTCAGAAGACTGGCGCTGCTCGGTAGCTCAGGATAAGAGACCACCTAGGATTGGAACCCTTAGGTCGGAATTTACTCCTGTGCTGCTGGCAACGTCAAGCCATGTCTGCAGCATTTTTGCGGTGGACTGGATCAACTCATCCTCGCAAACAGGAGTTTTCATGACTCATAAGGCACTACCTCGTCCCAACTCATCAAGAAGTGCACTCCATCCATGGCCGATGGTTGCGGCTTCATACCGCTGGAAACATATCCAGTTCAAGATTCCGCCTCGTCGTATTAGCTCTGAGCTGTCAGGTGCAGCGTCAGCCCTTGAGGCAAGAACAGCGACTCTTATCTCTTTATTCAAGATGTTGCAGGCGCTGACTTTTGTCAGCCCTTGTTTGCTTGTTGATCTCACCAGAAGTGACTTAAGGAATGAAACTTGGGACTTTATGAAGGAGGTCGAGCAAGGCTTGAATGTGGCAAATGAATGGGTTCATGAGAAGACAACCTGCTCAAGGGGACGTGGGGGGGATCATCGATTGCGCGTGGTTTCCTCGGGACATGCAGTGCGTCACAAACGCCGGGGTGCCGTACTCCCCTTCCTTGGCCCAACTTGCCGCAGCTAGGAGAGAACCATGGAACCCTCGACGAGAAAAGTGGTTCAGCGTTCGCCTGCCCATACCGTGCGGTTGCTGCACCTCCCACACCTTCAGCCTGATGCAATCGAAGCAGATTCCTCGGTTGAGCGCGACTTCGTGCATTGCGCCGCGCTCTTTCCCAATGTCACATCAATCACATCTCAGCCTTTCAAACTCACTCTACCCTCGGGAAAAAAGTACACACCTGACTATCTGGTGACGTTCCAAGATGGGTCACGGCGGTAGTTGAAGTCAAGCCAGAGAAGTTTGCGGCCTCTTTCCAGGCGCACTTTGAACAAGTTCGTCTGAAGCTGAGTACATCTGGTATCCCCTTTCTTCTGGCCTTAGACAACGTGCTGCGTCGCGAGGGGCTAGCGGAGCGCGCGCTTTACATCCGCCGGTATGCCAAAGGAGCTTGCGACGCCGAGGCGATGCACAAATGCAAGGCGCTACTGGAGCAAGTGGGAGACCATGGGCTTTCAGTTAAAGAACTCACTCAGGCTGGAGTCACCCAAGCAACCATGCTTTACATGGTGACGCGTCGTCAAGTGTTGCTCAGTGCTGACCTGCACTATGAAGGCAATGCGAAGGTGCGGTTGTTTAAGCAATCTGTTTCGGGGGGGAGTCATGCAATTCGCTTTGCAGACTGGCTTGACGCTTAGAGCGGGCCAACGGACCCTGGAACTCACCAGGGAATTACCTGATCAAGAGTACCAATTCGAGGACGTGATTACCCGTCGGGCTGTGATTTTGGGCGTTGCGGAGCTGATCCATCGAATCTATAGCAAGGAATACCAAGTGGTGCTGGGAGGTGCACCCGAAGGCCGGTTTGCTAATAGAACAGTGGTTTCCGTGCTGGATTTAAGTGCCTTGAAGGAGCACGAGAGAACCGAATTGGAGCGCCGACTTGATTACGTCAGTCGCCTGCGACGGCAGGGCATTACAAAAGGGCAACGCAAGAGGATCGAAGAAGCCATCGCTAAGTTGGCCAACTCAAGAGGCGAGGCGGTTCCGTCGGCAACCACTGTGATGCTCTGGATGCGCAACTATGAAATCTCGGGAAATAACGCACTTGCTTTAGTTAACAAGCACCGCATGCGAAAGAGAGCACGGCGCTTGATCGACTCTGTGGAAGACGTTATCTGGAGGATGCTGAAGCAGCACTACCTCACTCCACATAGGAACTCTTTGAGGTTCACCTATGACCAGCTTGAGAGCGAGCTCAAGCGCTTGGTTAAGAGCGGTCAGTTGGAGCAAGACACGGCTCAGATGAGCTTTCCAACTTTGGCACGCAGAGTTCAGGACATTGATCTGTATACGCGAGTTGCTGCTCGTGAAGGTGTGGCGAGAGCTCGGATGGTTTGCAGAACGGCCTTCCCGGAGGGAGTAGCTGCGTATCCGTACCAGCGAGTTGAAATTGACCATACCCCGTTGAACTGGGTCGTGATTTGTGACCGTACAGGGCTACCTTTGGGGAGGCCTGTTTTGACGGTGATGATTGATGCGTACTCGGGCTACATCCTTGGTTTCTATATCTCCTTTTATGGCCCCGGGCTGACTTCTGTATGCGGAGTGGTTCGTAATGCGCTTTTGCCCAAGGCCCCGCTTTTGCATGGGCTCGATCTCCAAAGTGATTGGCTATCCATGGGGCTTGGCGATGAGTGGGTGATCGACAACGGGCTCGAATTCCACTCATTCGGGTTCAAGACCATGGCGATGGCACTGGGCGTTGACTTGATGTACTGCCGTGTCAGGACACCATGGCTCAAACCGCACGTTGAGCGCTTCTTTTCCACGTTGAACACCTTGACATTGATGAAGGGGCGTATTCGCCCATCCGTGGCCAACGTCGCAAGGATCGACCCTTACAAGGATGCCTCGATCACTTTCAGCGACTTGGTTCGTGGCTTGCTCATGTTTGTGGTCGATGTGTACCCACATCAACCGAACTGGAGAAAGATGGCAATGCCTTATGAGTTGTTTGCTGAAGGAATACAGCGTTGCCCACCAGCTACTTTTCCTGGCAGCTTGGAGCAATTGACGTGGGCTTCAGGAATGTCAAAGCAGTTGACTCTGCATCAGGGAGGAATCGGCTTCCACGGGTTGCCCTATGGCAGCTATGCCTTCAAAGACATTGTCAAGAAGTATGGGCCGAAGCAAAGACTATTGTGCAAGTTCGATCCTGATGACATCTCCATCATGAAGGTGCTGGATCCCGACGGGCTGTCATGGCATGACGCTGTATGCCGGTGGCCGGCCTATGCCAGGGGTTTGAGCTTCAATCAGCACCAACTGATCAGGAAGTTCGCAAAGGCGGATTTGAGCTCTCCAGAGAGGTATGAGTCGTTGCTGGCTTCTCGTCAACGGCTGCATGAGCATTGGATGGAGGCGACAAATCATCGAGGGCGGGCAGATGCACTGCGCGCCGGGCGCTATGCAGACATGACATCCCACAAGGTCCTATCGAGCTCGGATTCGTCGCCCCAACTGCCGCTTTCTGAATCGAAACAACTCATTGTTCCTAGTGAATACCGAATCTCTGAGAAAGAAATTCCAGAGTTCGAATCTCTTGCGTTTTAAATCATGCGAAACGACCAAAAAAAGATATTCGACCAATCCATGCAGCTTGATGCCCCCGATCCGGAGCAACTGGCATTGGATGCTCGTCGCTTGTCTACGTATAGCGTGGGTGCTTTGCGCGTGGCAACAGAAGCTGATCGAGCGTTTGTACTGTTTCCGGATGCGGTTCGTGCTCTCAAGGCACTAGATAGGCTATTCCAGCTGGGAACGGAGTTCAGCATGCCTCAAGGAATGTGCTTGATCGGCCCCAGTGGGGTTGGCAAAACTGATTCATTCAAGTACTTCCGGGCGTCATTGCCGCAGTCCGCACTTTTCTCGCAAGACTTTGCGGCGATTGGTGTGCGGGTGCAAAGCAGGCCGAAGACTGGGCATCTGGTACAGGGCATTTTGAAGGCTCTCAAGTATCCGTTTGCTGGTGGTTCTGGCAAGCAGTTGTATATGCGACGCTTTCTGGTGTTTGACGCCCTGAAAAATTGCAAAACACGTCTCATCTGGATCGATGAGGCACATCACTTGCTCTATCCGCGGCGTGTCTCTGCCTCCAGCGATTTGGAAAACGAGGCGACGGAATTCCTCAGAGAACTTATGGACGAATGCAACATTAGTTTGGTTCTTGCTGGAACCTCTGAGCTAGATACCTTGCCTGATGCCGCGTCTCATCTTGCTTCGCGAGTCCCTATCCGAGAGGAGATGAAGAACTTTACATCGGACGGAAACTGGGTTGGCTTTGTTCGTGCCTTTGCAAAGCAATGTCAGTCGTTTGATCTTGGGTACATTCATGCTCCGGAAGTGGCGATGCTCCTGCATTTGGCCACCGATGGAAATCTGCGTGCTTTCAAAAGACTGTTGACGGAAGCCATCCTTATCGCGTTTGACCGTGGTCACTCTGCGGTGGACAAAGAGGCTTTCTGCAGCGCCTTCAAACAAGTCTGTGGACAGGCAACTTTGAGGAGTAATCCCTTTGTCTGAAAGCCCATTTCCAATCTCCAGTGAGTTGCGCGACGACGAATCAGGTCTTGGCTTCTGTCTACGCTCTGTGGCCATGAATGGAGGGAGGCTGTCAGCTCTGCATCGGCTACTTGGTATAGGAGCTTCGGAACGACTCAAGTCTGTACATGCCCCACGACTTGCGCAATGGTTCGGCGTCGACAAAGCGAGGCTTGCCCATCGTTTGCCTGCAACTTTGCCGCGGTCTATGGGGGCACGACGGGCATGCTATGGACACCTTTTTCGTCAGCCGGGAGTGTTGCGGACGAACCAGCCTCAGGTATGTCCGCAATGCGTTTTTGAGAAGGGATACTTGCTCGATGCATGGGATTTAACACTTTCGACATGCTGCCTGGAGCACGGCCTGTCCCTGACAGGAATATGTCCTCAATGCCAGGCAGTGATCAAATGGGATCGTAAGGGAGTGCAGTGGGGTGGATGCCGACATCACTTGGGCTGCACAGACAATGCAGTCCTGGCAACGCCTGAGCTTCTGTATGCACAGCGCATTTTGCAGGCTTCGCTTCGATCGGAGCCGTGTTCTGGTCTGGCAGAGGACACCGGCGTCCCGAGGTGGCTCACAGGTCTATCGCTTGATGGTTGGATGCAAGTGTTCTATGCGTTTGGCTTGTTGCCAAGCTCATGGTCACCGCTATGTCCGAGGGAGCTTTCTCGTTGTCTGGCGCCCGCTGCAGCGCAAGAAGTCGTGAGACGAGCGCTGGGGCGCCTTCAAGCCTTTACTGCTAGGGCCGAGGATGAGGGTGCTTGGGCCTCTTTGGTTGCGCGCGCACCACTAGTGAGCTTGATGACTTGTCCGACAGGTTGCCAAGATGAAGCCGTTGGGCGCCAACTGTTTCAGCGGGTTTTTGGTCAAAAGGAAATGGATCTCTTGGTTCGCGGATATCCGGAGCTAGGACAGTTGGATCTGTTTGAAGGGGCTGCCACATGAGACGTTTGGTTGGCATTCCTCCTATTCATGGCCATGAAAGTCCTGCCTCTTGGCTCACCCGGGCAGCATTGAGCCAAGGTGTAGAAGTGAAGGAGTTGATGACGTATGTAGGGCTGTCGGTAAAGCGCGATCCGGACCTGACGCTGGCGGGAAATGCTCTTTGGAATGTGGCGAACTTAACTGGACAAGCTGTCTCATCCTTTGGCTTCGCGGAACACATGTTCTCCGGCGTCCGCAGCATCGATCCTACGGGTGAAGATTTTTTGCTCTGGACAAAGAATGGAATGCCTCGATACAGGTATTGCTCGTTGTGCTTGCATGAACCCGGATGCAAGCATTTTCCTCTGCACTGGCGATTTAAAGCTTGGCGTTGGTGCCCAATTCACGATTGCTTGCTAGGCGAGCGTTGTCCTCATTGCAGGTGTGATTTGCAGTTGCCTGGAGACATGCTCAATGCAGGCTTGAAACGAGAGGGGGTCGCCCATTTAGGCCATTGCCTAAAGTGTGCAGAGCGCTTGGACACTGGTTGGGAGAGTACGCCACATCCTCTAAAAGAGGGACTCGTGGCAGGATGGGAAAAGGCTGTTCTTGAAAATGGAAGGGCTTTGCTGGCGGCCATCTTCCATCGACACTTTTTCATCACAGGTAATGCCAAAAGACACTCTCTCGATAGCCTGACGCGCTTCAAGAAGATGGGTGTTCTACCGCAGGACCTTCTTTTGCTTTCCGGCCAGTCTCTCCAGGTAAGGCGAAACCAGCGTAAAGCGACCTTGCGGAATCACCCTGGCTTCTATGAAGGGAGAAGTGCACGCGAGAGGTCATGAAAAATTAGCTCACGCGTTCAAGAGAATCTGACTGTGTAATTCATCTAATTACTACTGGCATTGGCGGAGATATGCCGCCGATGCCAGTGTCACCGTCAAGCTAGGTTTTTATGGTTGTTGCGTCGTGTTGCCTCAGCAGGTCCAGTGCTACGTCGACAATCATGTCTTCCTGCCCCCCGACCATGCGGCGCTTGCCCAACTCCACAAGGATGTCCACGGCCTTCAGTCCATATTTGGCCGCCGCGGCTTCGGAGTGACGCAGGAACGAGCTGTAAACGCCTGCGTATCCCAGTGCTAGTGTTTCGCGGTCCACGCGTACCGGACGGTCCTGCAGCGGGCGCACGATGTCGTCGGCCGCATCCATGAGCTTGTAGAGATTGGTGCCATGGTTCCAGCCCAGGCGCTCTGCGGCTGCGATGAACACCTCCAGCGGCGCATTGCCGGCGCCCGCGCCCATGCCGGCCAGGCTGGCATCCACGCGGTCGCAGCCTTCTTCCACCGCCACGATGGAGTTGGCCACGCCTAGACTCAGGTTGTGGTGGGCATGCATGCCGGTCTGTGTTTCCGGCTTGAGGATGTCCTTGAAGGCCTTGAAGCGATCGCGCACATCGTTCATGCCCAGCGCACCGCCGGAGTCCACGACATAGCAGCAGGTAGCGCCGTAGCTCTCCATCAGCTTGGCCTGTTCAGCCAGGGCCTTGGGTGAGGTCATATGGCTCATCATCAGAAAGCCCACGGCTTCCATGCCCAGATGCCGCGCATATTCAATATGCTGTTTGGACACGTCGGCTTCGGTGCAATGGGTCGCCACCCGCACCACTCGTACACCGGCTTCGTAGGCGGCCTTGAGGTCGTGGACGGTGCCGATGCCCGGCAGTAGCAAGGTGGTGATCTTGGCATGCTTGACCACGCTGGCCACGGCCTCTATCCACTCCAGGTCAGTGTGGGCACCAAAGCCGTAGTTGAAGCTGGAGCCTTGCAGACCGTCGCCGTGAGCGACCTCGATCGAATCGACCTTGGCCTCATCCAGTGCCTGGGCAATCTGCCTGGCCTGCTCCACGCTGTACTGGTGACGAATGGCGTGGCTGCCGTCGCGCAGGGTCACGTCGGAGATGTAGATTTTCTTGGTTGGCGTCATGGTGTGTCGTCTCCTCAGGCGGCTACGGCGAGCGTCGCCAGCATGCGCTCGGCCATGTGCTCTGCAGTGCGCAGTCCGGCGCTGGTCATGATGTCGAGGTTGCCGGCGTAAGCGGGCAGATAGTGGGCTGCGCCCTCGACTTCCAGAAAGATCGAGGTTTTCAGGCCCGTGAGGGCATGGCCCACGCCGGGGATGCGGATCGGGGTGTCGATACGGTCGAACTGCACCTGCTGCTTCAGGCGGTAGCCCGGCACATAGGACTGCACGGCAGCGGCCATCTGCTCCACCGATGCGGCAATGGCGGCCTCGTCGGCCAGCTCGCTCAGGGTGTAGACCGTGTCGCGCATGATCAGGGGCGGCTCGGCCGGGTTCATGATGATGATGGCCTTGCCCTTGGTGGCTCCGCCCACGACCTCGATCGCCTTGGACGTGGTCTCGGTGAACTCGTCGATATTGGCGCGGGTGCCGGGGCCGGCACTCTTGCTGGCGATCGAGGCAATGATTTCGCCGTAGTGCACCTTGGCCACACGAGAGACGGCAGCCACCATGGGGATAGTGGCCTGGCCGCCGCAGGTGACCATGTTCACATTCGGCGCGTCCAGATGCATGTCGCCGTTGACCACGGGAATGCAGTACGGTCCGATGGCCGCCGGCGTCAGGTCGATCACGCGGATGTCGGGCTTGAGGCTGCGTAAGAAGGCATCGTTCTTCACATGTGCGCCGGCGCTGGTGGCATCGAACACAAAGTCGATCTCTGCGAACCCGGGCATGCGCGTGAGGCCTTCCACGCCTTCGTGGGTGGTGGCCACGCCCATGCGGGAGGCGCGGGCAAGACCGTCGGAGTGGGGATCGATGCCGACCATGGCGCCCATCTCGATGTGCTTGCCATGGCGCAGGATCTTGATCATCAGATCCGTGCCGATATTGCCGCTGCCGATGATGGCAGCCTTGAGTTTTCGTTGAGCGTTTGACACGTGTCTCTTTCTTTAAATGCAGCCTAACGTGCGGGTAGTTTAGGTAGATTCCCTGTTTTATTGACATGTAAATCTGTTATTCAATTTTCGATATATTTAACAAGTCAAATATATTTATAAATCGCCTTTTTCGAGCTACATGACAGGTCTCTAATTACTGCATCGTCCTGTGGCGTCCATGCTTATCGGCCAGTTCGTCCAGAGCCGTGAATAAGTCGATGTTGTGAGATTCTTGAAATTTGCATGCAGAGCTTGAGCTGTTGCGTCAGCTCAAGCATTTGGAAAAGCGGCCCGGTGTTTGGCTACTTCCACTAGAGGTCACAGTACTTGGTCGCGTCCCGTTCCGTGGTGTAGCTCCACTTCCTAAAGAAGGCTATGTGCACGGTACTCAGCGAGCCACTGCGCATAGCCGAGTGGGCCTGTATCACTCAAGGTCTGCAAGTCCTCCAATTGCAGTAGCGCCGGATGAGCGACCACACGTCGTTCCGCTAGAGCGTCATCGCGTCGATCAGTCGCGAGACAAATTGGCTTGTCTTTTATACGAACTGCAGCACTTTCACCAGTGGGGTAAGCGATTATAAATTCTAGAATGCAAGTTCTAGTACTATAAATCTACTGGAGGCTAAGTACCGCACATGCTGTATGTCCGAAAGACCGTCCAGTGACGATCCCCTGACAACTGAGCTTTGCCGAGCGCAAGGCGTATATCGAGCCGAGACAAGACATGACAACCCTGACCGAAGAAAACACTAGTAAACGAGTTAAGACGAAAAACTGGGACATCCACTATCACGAAGCTGGCAGTGGCCAGCCGCTGGTATTGGTTCACGGAGGTGGACCAGGTGCTTCGGGATGGAGCAACTTCCATCCAAACATGCCGTACTTGTCCGAGCGCTTTCGCGTATTCGCATTGGATCTGCCGGGTTGGGGCAAATCTCAGTCTGTGAAGTACGACCAGCGTGACAACAGCGGTGCACTGGCCGAGTTCATCGAGACATTGGGCCTGGGCAAAGTGGCGATCGTGGGCAACTCAATGGGCGGTTCGTCGTGTATTCGCCTGGCTTACGAGCGCCCGGATCTGGTGAGCCATCTGGTCACGCTGGGCTCATCGGCCGGCGTGCCGAGCATCTTTGACGCCACCGGCCTGAGTGAAGGCGTAAAGGCGCTGGAGGCGGCCTACTTTCAACCGGGTCCCGAGTCGATGCGCAAGTTCATCGCCACGATGGCGTTCGACACACGCCATGTGACGGACGCGTTCGTGCAAGAGCGTGTCGACATTTTGTTGTCCCGTCCAGACCATATCGAAGGCTGGATCAGCGGTCATGGCAAACCCATGGTGCGCATCGATCAGGCGCGATTGGCCGAGATCAAGGCTCCGGCGTTGTTGATCCATGGTCGCGATGACCGCACGGTGCCGTTCACTTCGGGTCTGCATCTGGTGCGCCAGATTCCCGATGCGCGACTGCTGCTGGTCACTCGTTGCGGTCACTGGGTGCAACTCGAGCATACGGACGAATTCAACCGTTCCGTAGCGTCGTTCATCCAAGGTCACTGAGCGAATCCGATAACAAATGAACCTCCGGACGGCAAGTGCCGACCGGAACAGGAGACAGGGATACAGCATGATTACGTCGCTGGCATATTTCGGTGCGACATCTCCATCGTTCAAGGACTGGGAGCAGTTCGGGACCGAGGTGTTGGGCTGCGAACTGGCACAGCCCGGGCCCGATGGCGCGGTGCGCCTTCGTTTCGATGAGGTCGCCCATCGCGTGGCCATTCACCCGGGCGAGAAAAACGCTGTGGCCTACATCGGCTGGGCAACGACGGGCGAGGAAGCGACGCAGGTCATCGTCGATCGCATCACGCAATATGGCATCACCGCGCACCGCGCTTCGCCTGAAGAGGCAACCGCGCGCCAGGTGATCGGCTACCAGTGGTTCGTCGACCCGGCAGGCATCCGCCACGAACTGGCATGGGGGCAGATGCGTCCGCGCAATGTGTTTCGGCCAGGGCGTGCGATGACTGGCTTTCGCACCGGCGATCAGGGCTTGGGCCACGTCGTGCTGGCAGTGCCGGACCTCGCGAAGAGCGACCGCTTCTACCGTGATGTGCTGGGATTCCAACTGTCAGACACAGTGGTGGATGGCCCGATCTTCGCGCACTTCTATCACGTCAATGGTCGTCACCATTCGCTGGCCATCGCCCGCTCACCGAACGACCGGGCAGCGTTCCTGCACCTGATGGTGGAGGTCAACTCACTGGAAGACGTGGGCCGCGCGCTGGACCTGTGCGAGGACCTCAAGGTGCCGGTCACCCGCACGCTGGGCTGTCACACCAATGACCAGATGACCTCGTTCTACCTGCAATCGCCCGCCGGATTCCGTATCGAATACGGATGGGGTGGGCTCGAGGTGGACAGGCACTGGGAGCCACGCTTCTACGACCGCACCAGCACCTGGGGTCACAAACATCAGCACAAAGAGCTGTCGCCGTTCCTGGAGATCCAGGCGCCTGCAGCCGCCGGTTGAGGCCGCACGCACACGTGCAGACACCGGACAGAAACCACATCTCAAGAGGATATAGAGAATGCATTCCGTAATCGAAAGTCTGCCCAAGCTTGCAGACGCTGTTGCGAACGAAGTCGATGCTGGAGAAAAGCGCGGCTACATCACCGATGAAGCGGCTCGCCTGCTACGCGATGCCGGCGTGGTGCGCATGCTGCAGCCCAAGGAGTTCGGTGGCGACGAGGCCCATCCCCGCGAGTTCTATCAAGTGCTGCTGGAATTGGCAGCGCGCGCTCCGTCCGTGGGCTGGGTGGGCGGCGTGGTGGGCGTGCATCCATTCGAATTCGCACAGACCGATCCTAAGCTGCAGCAAGAAGTGTGGGGCGAAGACAAGGATACCTGGATCGCTTCGCCGTACGCCTTCATCGGCCGCGCCAAGCGTGTGGATGGTGGCTTCATTCTGAATGGTCAATGGCCGTTTTCTTCGGGCACCGATCATTGCAAGTGGGTGGTGCTGGGCGGCAAGGCTGAGAAGCAGGGCGGTCCCGAGAACGAATTCGTCGAACCATTCCACTTCATCCTGCCTCGCAAGGACTACGAAATTCTCCAGGATTCCTGGCAAGTCATGGGCCTGTGCGGCACGGGCAGCAAAGACGTCGTGGTCAAGGACGCCTTCGTGCCAGACTACCGCACGCTGGAAGTGGGCAAGCTCAATTCCCGTGAGTACGCCAGCAAGTACCAGCCGGGAAAGGTGCTGTACCAGGTTCCGTTTGATCTGCTGTTCCCGGGAGCGATTGCGGCGGCGTCGATCGGCATCGCCGACGGCGTGGTGCGTCACTTCTCCGACTACTCACGTGAACGTGTCTCGCGCATGGGCGTGAAGGCGACGCAGAACCCTTATCACATGTCGACGCTGGGTGCGGCGATTGCCGATCTGGACGCGGCCAAAATGCAGTTGCTCACTGACATCACCGACGCCTATGAAGTGGCCAAGCGCGGTGAGCGCGTGACGGATGCCATGCAGGCGCGCGCACGTGTTCACCAGGTGCGCTCCGTGCATCGCGCGGCTGCAGCTGCGGCCGAAGTGTTCAAGAGCGCGGGTGGTAATGCGAACCGCCTGTCCAACCCGATCCAACGCCAGTTCCGCGATCTCTCGGTGGCAATGGGCCACGCCTGCAACGTAGAAGACCCGGTGTACGCGGCCTTTGCGGGCTCGCTGTACGGCATTCCCAAGCCGGCCGGCGTGATCATCTGATTGGTTTGTCGATCCGATGAGCGAATGGGGCAAGACAGTACGGGCACTGGTTGCCATGCTGGCGTGTCCCTGTGTGAAGTGAATTTCCACGCGGAGCTGACTGAAAATGGAAAACGTTCAAAGCCCAATCGACAGCGATCAGTTTCGCGCGGTGCTGGGTAACTACCCAACGGGCGTGGCGGTCGTCACCGGCCTTGACGCGGCGGGCGAGCCGATGGGCATGGTGGTGGGCACGTTCACCTCGGTGTCCCTCAATCCGCCGCTGGTCGCATTCCTGCCGATGAAGACCTCGCGTTCGTTCAACGTTCTGCGCGAAGCCTCTGAGCGTTTCTGCATCAACATGCTGGCCGCCGATCAGGAAGGCATCTGTCGCACACTGGCCGCGCCGGGAGAGCGCAAGTTCGAGGCGGTGAAGTGGCACGCGAGCCCGGCGGGCAATCCCATCATCGACGGTGTGGTGGCATGGATCGACTGTGAGTACGCGAACGTCGTCGATGGGGGCGATCACTTTATCGTGCTCGGTGCCGTCAAGACGATGGGGCTGGAGCGCGACGCCCTGCCGCTGTTGTTCTTCCAGCGCGGCTATGGGCGCTTTTCGACGGGACCGCTGATGCTGGTCAACGACCGTGACGTGTTCCAGTCGGTACGTCTGGCCGAGGCAGCGCGTGACGAGATCGAGGCCGTGGCCAAGGAACTGGGCATGGGCTGCAGCGTGGTCGCACCGGCTGGCACCGATTCCATCTATGTCGCAGTGGCAGACCATTCGAGTGCGCAGCGCGGCAAGAATCGCCTCGGTGCGCGTGCTCCACTGACGCCGCCACTGGGGGCGCTGTTCGTGGACAGCGTCAATGCGATTGCGGAGGATGCTTGGCTTGCGCGTCTTGGCAAGTGCAGCGAAGAAACTCGGTCGCGTGCCAGAGATCAGCTACAGCGCGTGCGCGAGCGCCGCTGGTCCATGTCACTGCTTGGCGACCAGAGCTCCGAAGCGCTAGATGCGGCGCTCGAACTGTACTCATGCCCGCACCGCACGCCGGAGCAGGAGCGGCGCTTTCTCTCAACCGTCTCCGCCATGTTCGATATGCACGAGCCGGTGCAGATTGAAGATGCGCAGATCTACCAGTTGCTGCACCTGACCGTTCCGGTGCAGAACCGCCGCGGCGAGACGGTGCTGGCATTACGTCTGAGCGAGTTTCCGGCAGAACTGCCGGGTGCGAAGGTCAAGGCGCTGCTGGAGCGCTTGCAGGATGCGGCCCAGCGCGTCGAGCGCCTGATTACCTGCATTCCTGAATGAGCCGGACCTGCCTGCTTGTTTGTCGCAGCCCATCTTAAAACGGAGCACTGAACTGCCATGGATATCTGTCAATTGCGTAGTTTTGTTGCTGTGGCGGAAGCGGGCAGCTACATCAAGGCGGCCGATGTATTGAACATCCCTCAGCCCACGCTGAGCAGACAGGTGCGCACGCTCGAACTGGAGCTGCGGGCCAGCCTCTTTCATCGCCATGGCCGGGGCGTGCGCCTTACTGAAAAGGGTGCCAAGTTCGTCGAATACGCGCGCTCGGTTATCCACACGATGGATGCCGCTCTGGTTTCGGTACGCGACAACGACTCAGTCTATGCCGGCCAACTGGTCATCGGGCTCACGCCCAGCATTGGCCGCATTCTGATTCCCACGCTAGCACCGCTGCTGAAGAAAAATTTCCCACTGGCCTCGGTTCGACTGACGGAGGGGCTCTCTGGCGCGCTCTATGAAAAGGTGCTCCTCGGGCAGGTGGACTTCGCCCTGGTGCTGAGTCCCGCAAGCTCGCCACATCTCACCATCGAGCCGCTGACCAACGAACAGTTGTATCTGATCGGACCGGAGCCTGCGGGCGATGGTGGCTCCGAAATCGGGCTTCAGGAGTTGGTCGATCTGCCTTTGATTCTGCCGCACAGCAACCAATGGACACGGCCCGCCGTGGAAACGGCTGCGGCCAAGCTCGGTATGCGTCTGCGCATCGAACTGGAAATCGATTCAACGGCATCCACCACAGAAATCGTCGCCAGCGGCGGGGGATATTCCATCATGCCGGGCAGCCTGCAGTCCCTGCGTTCATTGCCGCAACTGTCGTGGCAGAAGATCGTCAATCCGCCGCTGGAGGCCACGATAAGCATGATCACATCGACCAAGCAGCCGCGCAGCAAGCTGGCGGACGCAGCCGCTCTGGTGGTCAAGGAAACACTCAAGGAGCTGTACTGAACGACACAGGCGCTGACCCATGGTGAATGCGCATAGCTGAGATGCAGATGCCGGTCTTGAAGGGCCGGATGGCTGATTCGAGAATGAACGCGCTGTGCCAGCTTATGGATTGGCAACGCGGCAACTGATAAACCCATAACAATTGAGAAACAGAGACTCATGCAGATCAAGACCCGAACCTTCAACGCTCTATCGGTCATCGTCGGCATTGCGCTGACAGCCGCTGTGGCGCACAACATGGCCACCAATCCGCGCTGGGCGGGAGACAAAGGACCGGGCGTGGGCAAGCTGCCGCGCGAGGTTGTCGCTGGCTTCATGAAGATGGCCTACGACGAGGGTCATGGCGCGCAGGCTCTGGTGGCTTACACAACACCCAAGACCGTCGACCTCGCACCCGATGCGGCGGACCGCAAGGATGGCGCTCCTATCAAGCACACGATCCGCCGTGTGGTGGCGGAAGGCCTGAACGTCGTGGTCTGGCATTGCATCGATGGAAGCGATGGACAGAGCATGGAGACGGTGGACTTCTTCCGCACCAATAACGGTCGCATCATGGACCGCGCACGGCCGTCGAGTCAGGCGCTGCCCGCCGGCAAGACCTGCGATCAGGTGTCATGGCCAAAGGCCAGCCGATGAGCAACGCACCGAACCACGCACCATTCCGCCCATCGACATCGCCAGACAACACACGAAGTGACCGCACCATGAAAACCGCCTCTGACAATCAAAGCCAGGATGCCATCAAAATCGACGCATGGTTCACCGGAACCCTGCTCATAACCTTCTTCCGGCTCATGCTGGGCGCATGGATGATCGTGAACGGCCTCAACCATCTGCTGCCGATGTGGGGTCTGCCCAATATCTACCCGCAGCCGCTGGGCACGCTGCACCTGTCTAACGTCATGCTGGTCACCATGATTGAGACCGGCCTTTTCGATTATGTGAAGGTTGCTGAACTGCTTGTGGGACTGTGCCTGGTGTTCAATCGATTCGTGCCTCTTGCACTTGTGATTGCCTTGCCGTTGGGATTGGTTGTGTTTTACAACTCGATCGTTTTGAACCTACGCTTTGAGCGACTATTTAGCTTCTTCATGGCAGTCTGGTGCACATACATGAACGTAGTGCTGCTGTTGGCCTATGTGAAGTACTACATACCCATGCTGCAATTCAAGGCCCCAGTCGGCAAGGTGGAGGATCTTCGCCTACTCAAGAACATTTTCCACACGGAAGAACAGACCAAGAGTGAATGACAGAGGGACACCAAATGGAACAGCAGGATGAAGCAAAAATTTTGGAGCTTGCCGCGCTTCTGCGCGAGGCTGAGCTCACTCGTACGCCGATCGGTCCATTGCGAGACTTAATGCATGGTGATGCCGAGCGTTTAGCTTATGCGATCCAACAAGCCAACGTAAAACATGCGCAAGCTCAAGGCCGCCGTGTCATTGGTCGCAAGATAGGCCTTACCTCGTTGGCGGTACAAAAGCAGTTGGGAGTTGATCAGCCCGACTTCGGAACGTTATTCGCAGACATGCTGTATGGCGATGACGAGTCGATTGGGCTTGAGCGAACGCTTCAGCCGAAGGTGGAAGCAGAGGTTGCTCTGGTTCTCGGTGACGATCTACCGCGCATTGATACAACACTTGTGGAATTGATTGACGCGACAGCGTATGTGTTACCTGCCATTGAGGTTGTCGGTAGCCGGATTGCTGACTGGAATATTCACTTCGCCGACACGGTTGCAGACAATGCCTCAAGTGGTTTGGTTGTGCTTGGCGGAGTGAAGGTTCCACTCGAGAACCTTGATCTAAAGATGGTAGAGATGCGTATGACCTGCAATGGGCAACTTGTCTCTCAGGGCACTGGTAGTGCTTGCCTCGGACATCCTTTAAACGCTGCATTGTGGTTGGCCAGAAAGCTGGCAATGTTGGGCCATCCTCTGCGAGCTGGTGATCTTGTGCTCACCGGCGCGCTCGGTCCGATGGTGGCGGTGAATCCCGGTGATGTTTTCGAAGCGAACATCAGCGGCGTGGGCATAGTTCGGGCTCGTTTCGCAACTGATTGAGGCGCTCTGCGCCGCATAACTTACTTAAGGCGCTCATTGCCATGAGCGCCTTTTTTGTCGTTTTTTTGTGGAGCGTGGCTTCTTATGCGATGTTGACATAGCAGAGATGGCATTGCTTCATATTGATGTTCTTCAAATTTGGTATAAAAATTCTAGAAAATAAATTCCAGAAATAAAGCTGGAAGTACCAAATATTGGAGACAAATCAATGCAGTTGACACGTTTGCGCGACCGTGTGGCGCGCTGTTGCGGTCTGCGCGACGCCGGTGTGTCGGGAACGAGATCACTCGAAGTGCTGGTCTTGAGGGGGCTTGCTTTCAGAGTGAGTAGCCTTATGCGCACGTCCAGACACCTCGGGTTCGCGATGCTCGGGATGCCGCTAACAACACTGGCTACTGCTCAAACTGCAACAGTTCCGGGGCCCTCCTGGCGACTCAGTGTGGCTGATTACCGGCCGTATCTCGCTGAAACTCATTCAGTGCGCCGCGCCTTAAATGATTTTGCTGCAGCAGTCGCGCGTCGAAGCAATGGGCAGCTGGAGGTCGATGTGCTGTCCGGCACCGTCTCAGGAAGCCCGGCAGAGCAGATCGACGCTTTACGAAACGCGAGGCTAGGTGCACCGCAGATCATGCTAGTCGCCGCCACGGGTTTGGCTGAGCTGCAAAAAGAGTTTGCGTGGTTTGATCAGCCCTATGTTGTGCGCGACTCAGCACAGGTGGACGCGGTTGTAGAAGGTCCTAGGGGACGTGCCCTCCTAGACAGTTTGCCCGCTTTCGGCCTGGTGGGCTTGGCTTGGATGGAAAACGGCTTCAGACAACTCAGCACAACACGGACCGAGCTGCACAGCCTCAGTGATCTGCGCGGTATGAAGGTTCGCACGCTGCCTGTCCAGACATCCATAAATACTTTCACTGCTTGGGGGGCTGTGCCGGTTCCTATCGCGGCAGCAGAGGTGCGCCAGGCGTTGGAGCGGGGTGCCATTGAGGCACAAGAAGGCTTTGTATCGCAGTTACTGCAGGGCCGCTTATTTGAGACACAGAAGCATCTTTGGCTGACTCAACATTCTTATGGAGCTCAGACATTGGTAATCAACACTAGTGCTTGGCGATCACTGAATGAATCACAGCAGGGTTGGCTGAAAGCTGCCGCCGAGGAAGCTGCTCGGGTCCAGCGCCTGCGTGCGCGCGAGGAGGAGCTGCAGGCTTTGCAGTCTCTCGAGCGCGCTGGTATGCAGGTACACCATCTGACTCCTGAGTTCACTGCCTCACTGGCCAAAGCTACTTTAGCGCAATGAATAACAGGGACTTGTGTATCCCTTTCTCCCTTTTGCTTAACCCACGAGACAGTTAATTCCTATGACTCATTCCACCCATATGCAAGAGCGTGAAAAGCAGAAGCGGCGAGCGATTCTTGCCAGCTATCTTGGCACCACGCTGGAGTACTACGACTTTCTGTTGTATGGGATTGCCGCTGCGCTGGTATTTCCGAAGATCTTCTTCGTGACGCTTGATCCCTTCGCTGCAACGTTGTCTTCGTTTGCGACCTTTGCTGTGGGTTACTTCGCACGCCCGCTTGGTGCGATCGTCTTCGGTCATTTTGGTGATCGGCTTGGACGAAAAAATGTGCTGGTGGTCACACTGATCATGATGGGCGTAGCAAGTACCCTGATCGGCCTTTTGCCAACCTATGCTCAAGTAGGTGTCGCTGCTCCGGTGTTACTTGTGCTCTTGAGGCTCATGCAGGGAGTGGCAATGGGCGGCGAGTGGGGAGGCGCGACGCTTATGTCTATGGAGCATGCTAAGCCCAAGGGACGTGGTCTCGCCGTCAGCATAGTGAGTGCAGGTGGGCCTACGGGCGCAGTGCTTGGCACTTTAGTGATGACACCATTTTCTCTTCTGCCAAGTGAGCAGTTTCTGAGCTGGGGGTGGCGTGTCCCATTCCTCATCAGTGCCTTGCTGATGGTGGTTGGCCTGTTGATTCGTTTGCGCGTTACGGAAACACCTGAATACGAAGCAGCACGCAAAGCGCAAGCAGCCAAGGGTGGACCAAAGTCCATCCCACTGGTAACTGTGCTGCGCTACAACAAGGGGCAGATTCTGTCAGGAGTGCTGGGTGGTCTAGCGCCATTGTCATTCTCGACGTTTGCCGCTGCATTCCTGCTGAACTATGCCGTGGAAGTTGGCCACACACGTACCAGCGCTCTACTAGCGATGACCGTGGCGAACTTCTTCAACATATTCACACTGCCGATGTTCGGCGCGATCTCCGATCGCATCGGCCGCAGGCCGCTGATGCTCACCGGTGCAATTTCCGGAGTGATCCTGATCTGGCCGATCTTTCTACTTGTTCAGCAGCCTAGCTTCCTGGCATTGATGCTAGCCATGGTGCTTGCGATGCCCGTGATCCAAGCATTGATGGGGGGCGTGTTCAACACTTGGATTAGCGAGAAGTTCGCCGCGGATGTGCGCTACAGCGGAATTGCTTTGACATTCCAGATTGCTTCCACGCTTGGGGCAGGTCTGTCACCTCTTATCGCGGCGATGTTGCTTGCAGCGTCCGGTGGAAAGCATCCTGAATGGGTCGCTGCGTATTTTGGAGCAGTCTGCCTGGTGAGCGCAATTGCTTACTGGATGGGCAACGAGCGCTTCGACAAGGAACTCGCGGCATACACGATGCCTGACGAGAAGGAAGTGTCCTCAACCACTCAGGCATGTACCAAACAGATGGCATGACAGGCACTCAAGTTCGGTAACGGACTTGGATTCGACCGCACATGCAATCTTTCCAGTGCGAGATCGGTGCACATCGCGCGCAATCATCCACGATCTTCGATGGCAGGCATGTCCCGTCAGAGGAGCGTTGCGCATGGCACGGACAGAACGGGTGTATTCAAAATAAAACCAGGAGACATAATGAAGCGAAAGTGGATTATTGGGGTAGCTGCTTTGGGGGCCATTTCGATGGCAAATGCACAGCAGCAGGATTCGTCAGGAAGCTCGGTGCGCATTTATGGTGTCGCTGATCTTGCTGTTGCTCATTACCGGACCTCCGGTCAATCAAAAACAGCGATGCACGCAG
The DNA here is from genome assembly GCF_965139575.1 of Comamonas aquatilis. Taxonomy (NCBI): domain Bacteria; kingdom Pseudomonadati; phylum Pseudomonadota; class Betaproteobacteria; order Burkholderiales; family Comamonadaceae; genus Comamonas; species Comamonas aquatilis. Next base: position 20,740 of record NZ_CBCSIW010000019.1, read on the forward strand.
GAGGATCCGGATCTCGTCTGGGATTCCTCTCTAGTGAAGACTTGGGGCAAGGGTTAAAAGCGAACGCGCGGCTTGAGGCTGGCATCAATCTTGATTCCGGTACATCAAGCTCCACCAATGGCATGCCTAACCGATTCTGGAGCCGTCAAGCATATGTCGAACTAGAGAGCAGGGCCTGGGGAGCAATTCGTGCTGGACGACTGGAGGGGCCAACCTACAATTTTTTCCCGAAATTTGATCCTATGCTATTGCCCGCGATGGATGCCTGGGGCGTGCTGACAACCTTGGGGTCTGGTGCTCCAGGTAGTGCTTCAGGTAAGGGTGTCTCCACAGGATTTCTTATTAATCCGACACAGCGAACAGAGAACACACTTGCTTATATCTCGCCGCGCTGGAGCGGTCTTCAGGCCAAGCTGTCTTACAGCTTTAATGAAGGATCTCAGACTCAGCCTAAGTTAATAGAGGCTGCGGTGGATTATGACAATGGACCATTGACGCTTGGAGCTCTGCTTGTGCGGGCTTCCAGTACACCTGGTTCGGGCAGCGTGCGTCCGACAAAGTCGAACACCGAGTATGCGCTGGGCGCCAGTTACAAGGCGGGGCCAGTCCAGCCATACTTCACCTACATACACCGTGACACTACCGATCCAACACTGAGTAGCAACGGCGCGGCACTTAACGGAAGCTCAGAATCCGTGAAGCTGCTGGGAGCGGTTATTCCTGTCTCTGAGCGAGGCAACGTACGTATGACCGTCGGCCGATACTCAAGCGGCACGAATGAAAGCGATGCGACTAGCTATGGCGTCGCCTATACATACGACGTTAGTCGCTCAGTAATGCTGATGGCGGCGGTCACACGCCTTACCCAGAACGGCAAATCTCGTTGGCCAGTGTTCCAAAGTCCCATTCCTAATGCCGGCAACTCGGTGAATGGCGTCATTGTCGGTATCACCTCGCGCTTCTAAAGCCCTTCCAGGAAGTACGTCTCGCTAAAACGAGCGTGCTTTCTTGACGCACTCCTACCTCCAATATTTCAAATTGCAAGGACAAACGCCATGGCTTCCCGCTCACCCTGGTACTACATCATTCACTGGATCCGGTTCTACTTCGGCGCCCACCTGCTGTTCTCCGGCATCCGCTACGCGGCTACGGGCTACGTGCCCGACATTCCTGGCATCGGTGGCGAATGGGTGCAGGCCAATGCCAATATCTATCTCTACCAGATCATCAAGTATCTGGAGATCATCACCGGTGCGATGATCTTCTTCAACCGCCTGCCCTTGCTCGGTCTGATTCTCGAGTTCCCGGCTACGGTCAACATCTTCTGGCTCAACACCGTCATCGTCGCTTCGCCTGCGATGCCACGCCAATATTTCACCGGCCCGCAGGAATTGTTCCTCAACGGCATTCTGCTGCTTGCATACAGCGGCTGGATATTCGCCGCCGTGAAGCCCAAGCTCGAACCGCTGTGGCTCTGGGACGGAGCAATGGCCTACAAGCAGGACATCGGCCGCCGCATCGTCGACTGAAGCACGCACTTCACTCGCAACTTTCTTTTGTCTGGAGCTGAAATCATGAACAAGAACAAATGGATCGCCGTCTTTGTATGCCTCGTGCTGACGGCCGCCGCATTCATTGGCTCTACGGGCCTGTTCTATACCACCTACCGTCCGATCCGCAACTACGACATCGTGGCTTTCGTCGCATCGTGGGTGGGTCTGATCTATTACCTGTACCGCGATCGGAATCGGGACTGAAGTCCAAGCGCGGCGCGACTGACAAGTCACACCCCGAGCAAAAGCACAAGAATCGAACTTCAAGGAGACACAATGATCAAGGCACAAGATGGTCCCTGGAAATACCTCATCCTTTGGTTGCGGTACTACTACGCCATTCATTTTTTGAAGTCAGGCATCAACTTCGCCGTGTTTGGCGTCGTGCCGGATTTCAGCAAGGCCGGGGCGGTGGGTCCCTACATGCACGAAATGAACGTGGTGGGGTTCTATCCCTTGGTCAAGTACATGGAGATCGTGCTCGGCTCCATGCTGCTGCTCAATGTTCTAGTGCCGGTGGCATTGGCGTTCATGGCAGGAATCGCGTTCCAGATCATCTATCTGAACCTGTTCGTTTCGCCGCATCCGCGGCAACTGTTCACCGGAACTCAGGAACTGTTGCTCTGCGGGCTGCTGATCCTGGCATACGGCAAGAGCTTTGTTGGGCTCTTTCAACTACGCGCCAAGCCGGGTTTCCTCTGGCAGCCACAGCCGTCTGATGGGCGCGCGCTACTGGCAGCCGACAGTACGCCACCGTATACGGTGCGATCCAAGGATATGTTTCTGATCATCGCCGTTGCGGTGGTGTGGACTGTGGTCGTTATCGGCTTTTCGACCTCCATGGGAAGTCGTCCCTTGCGCATCTATGACTGGGGTCCTCCGGTGGGAGCGCTCCTATTGACTTTGATCGCCATGCTGATCGACAGGACGGGTTCCGCATCCCAGCGTATGAACCGCGAAGTCACGCCGGCGTGAATAAGAAAAGGAGTCACAACATGAATTTGAATCGAAGAGGCTTTACTCAGTTCGCAGCTCTGTTCGCGGCTGGTGGCACAACCGGAGCAGTCTGGGCACTTTCCGAGGAAAAGGCAGCACTTTCTGCGACACCATCTCGCACGCTGCCCGACGCAATCTACGCGCTGGTGGACTATTGTCTCGAAACACCTTATGCGGCGTTGCCTGCAAAAGTGGTTGAAGCGACCAAGTTCCAGATTCTGGATACGGTGGCGGTGGCTTTGCCCGCGTTGAAATCGGATGGCATACGACAACTGTATGACTGGACGCGCGAAACCAGTGGTAAGGGTGAGAGTCTTGTGCTGGGCACAAATGTGCGAGTGCCGGCAGAGAGCGCCGCGCGGCTGAATGCGTCTATGGCTGCGGCGCTCGAGTTCGACGATACCTATGAGCCCTCGCTGATGCATGCGTCCTGCGTGACCATTCCAACCGCGCTGGCTACGGCCGACTGGGTCAAGGGTGTGAGCGGCCAAGAGTTGGTAGCCGCAGTAGCCGTCGGCACTGATCTTGCCTGTCGCCTCTCGCGTGCGGGTTCGCCGGGCGTGTCGCCTTTCGTCGTCGGGTGGGATCCCACACCTATGTATGGCTTTCTATCGGCGACGATGGTGGCTGGTCGTCTCATGAAGCTTTCGCGTGACCAGGTGGTTGCGGCCGTGGGACTCGCCTATCACCAGATGTCCGGGAACGCCCAGGCGAGCGTGGATGGCACGCTCGCCAAGCGCCTCGGCGCGGGCTTTGCGGCCTATGGCGGGATGATGTCAGCGCGCCTAGCTAAGCATGGCGTGTTCGGCTCCGATCATGTTCTGGAGGGACTCAAGGGACTGTTCAAACAATACCACGGTGGAAAGTATTCGAAGGAGTCCCTGCTCGGAGGGCTGGGTAGCAGCTTTGCTGGTCCGGATATCGCGCCAAAACCCTATCCCTCCTGCCGCGGTGGCCATGTGGCCATCGACGCCACGACAGAGCTGGTGATGGTGAACGACCTACGCCCGGATCAGGTGGCCAAAGTCACGATCTACAGCCCACCGGCTGAGATGATGCTGCTAGGAGCGCCCCTTGAAAAGAAGCGCAATCCCAAGACGATCGTTGAGGCTCAGTTCAGCAATCCCTGGATGGTGGCTGCAGCAATTCAGGACCGTGAGGTCGGTCTTCGACATTTCACGCTTGAGGCTTTGCAACGCAGAGACCTCAAGGAGTTGACTGCGCGGATCGTAACTGTCGAGGACAAGAGTCTGGTGCGTCCGGATGGCGGCCCTGGCTTTGCCCGTGTAGAGATTGAGACACGCAATGGTCAGACCTTCACCAAGCAGGTCGAATTTGCCAAGGGTGATCCCAAAAACCCGATGACAGTCGCCGAATTCCATAAGAAGTTGTTCGAATGCACTGATGCAGCAGGCATGAGGCGCGGGCAGGCACAGCGGATTCTGCAGCGCATCCAGAATCTGGAAGCTGAGGTTGATGTGTCTGCGCTCCAGACTGCGATGGCGATTTGAAAACAGAGGGATGGGCCCATGAACGCCAACATTGGGTACCATCAACAATTCACCAATACAGATAGCTTGTGGAGACATGTTGGAGAGGTTCCCGGATGCCGGGCCACCAATCCAGCGACATGAGCCAAATAAAAATTCAGCCCAATGGTCACCAGCGAAAATAGTCGAACCCGCAAGCATGGCGAGCACAAGTCGAGTGCTGCCGTTCGTTCACGCATTCTCGAGACGTCCTTTAACGTCATTTCGACGAATGGCTATAGCGGCATGACGATGGCGAAGGTGGCGAGTATGTCGGGCCTGCCCATTGGCAGCGTGTACTGGCACTTCGAAAGCAAGGATTTACTGCTCAACGCGATGATCGAGGACAGCTTCTCGCGTTGGCATCGTGAGACTGCAGAGCGCAACAAGCCATTGCCAAAGGAAAGTTTCGAGCAGCACGTCACTCGCATCTTCGGAAGTGCCACCACACCCAAGTATTTCGCGGCCGACTTCTGGCGACTTGGTGTGATATTAAGCGTCGAAAAATCTGTGCCTGAACAGACTGCTCGTTCGCAATTTCTGAACATTCGCGAGACCCAGCGCGAAGAGCTGGCCACTTGGTGGCGAAGCATTCTTCCTGCACCGCTGCTGAAGTCTCAGCCGGGGCTTCCAAAGAAGCTAGCCTCTTTCACATTGGCCATGCAAGATGGAAATGCCATAGCGGGCGCATCTGGAGAGTCTCTGGATGATTTCCAGAGCACATTGGTGTCGTGCCTTATCCATTTGGTGGCCCAGGCCCAAGCCGGCCTGAATGGCGCTCAGGAGGAAAAACCGAAGCGCGCTCGGGTTGCTAGCGCCAAAGCAGCCTGAAGAAAACGGTATATCTGCGTTGCGGATTCGAGTGTTGATCCTCATAGGCGAGATGATAAGAATCGATCGACTCACTTGTGGAGGACTGATATGCGCAGAAGACAACTGCTGCGTGCTTTGCCGTTTTGCTCAGCATGGAGCGCCAGCTTCGCGCTAACGGCTAGCGCCGCCAAACCTACGACATTGATAGTGCCGTTTGCACCAGGTGCGAGTGTCGATCTGCTGTCAAGATTGCTGGTACGGGAAGTGACCCGCATCTCGGGCGAGACCATTCTTGTTGATAACCGGCCCGGCGCCAACGGCATCATCGGTGCGGAATATGTCAAGCACGCGGTACCCGATGGCAAGACTCTGTATGTTGCCAATGTTGGCTCGCATGCCATCAACACGTCGTTGTACGGAAAGCGCTTGCCTTATGACGCCTTGAAGGACTTCGCACCTGTTTCGTTGCTCTGGCGTTTCCCGAGTGTCCTTTCAGTTCCCGCTGACAGCCCTGTCCAAACGGTAGCTGAGTTGGTAGAGCTAGCGAGACAGCGAGCGGGCGGTATCACCTACGCGTCTGCAGGCAGCGGATCGGGCGGACATCTGTTGGGGGAAATGCTTAGGGAGCAAAGTGCCGCACGGTTCATCCATGTGCCTTACAAAGGGGCGGCTCCGGCTGTGATTGACCTGCTCGCCGGGCGCGTGGACTGCTTTTTCGTTTCATACAGCTCGATCCAGAAGCAGGTAGAGCAGCGACATTTGCGCGTTCTTGCGGTGGCAGGGGAAAGTCGACTCATGGTCCTGCCTCAAGTGCCAACATTGCGAGAAGTCGGGTTTGATCAGGTAGTGCTACAGAACTGGTTTGGCCTGGTTGCTCCGGCCAGAACCTCAATGTCCGAAGTACAGGAGATCCACCGGCGGTTCACTGCCGTATTAGCTCTAGCCGGGGTGAAGCGACAGATGACAGAGCAAGGCGTCGAGGCACTGAGCTCCACGCCCTCCGAGTTGAGTGCGTTGATGCAAAGCGATATTCAACGGTTGGGCGATGTGGTGCGGGCTGTAGGTGCCAAAGTGGAGTGACTCTGCGGCTTAGTGTGCAGCGGGAGGGGATTTAACGCTGCGTTTCAGCACGACAGGCTTTCCTCCAAAGCGTTGCTTGGAAAGCCAGTGAGCTAACGCCGAATCGAGATGCGTGGCATGTTTGGGAAACCAATCCGTCAGCGCGTTGATCAGATCGCGGCAGATGGCGACGTTGCCCTTGGCGAGCAGCTCACAGACCTCGCACACAGAGCGCAGCACCGCAGCGTGCTCGTCGATATGGCAATCGCGCGGCGGGAAGGCGGATCGTCTCATCCACTCGTTCTCCTCTTTGAAATGCTGCTCTAGATGCGCTCGCATAGCCTGAAGCCGTTCGGGCAGTTGTGCGTCGCTCGCGGTCTGCAGTTGGCCGATCAACTCGACGAACTCCTCGTGCAGGCCATCCATTTCGGAGTGGCCGAGAAGGAGATGTTCACCCCAGGTCATGGGCATCATAGGTCTAGCACGAGGCGCGAGCATTTGGCACCGGAGCAGCAGACCATCATGGTCTTGTTGGCGGCGCGCTCGGCCTCGGTAAGGATGGCGTCACGGTGATCAACCTCGCCCTCGAGTACAGCGACCTCGCAGCAGCCGCAAATGCCTTCTTGGCAGGAGGAATCTACTTCGATGCCATTGTCGAGAAGCACCTTGAGCACACTCGCACCTTGCGGCACGACGAGATCCCGGCAGGAGCGGGCCAGCGAGATGACGAAGCCGCCATCCACCGATGCCGCCTGCTTGGCCGCGAAGCGTTCAAGATGGATCTGCTCGGAAGGAAAGCGCGCTGCAGCGGCGGCCTCGTAGGCGTTGAGCATGGGGGTGGGGCCGCAGCAGTAGAAATGCGTGTCAGTCGGAGCCGCGGCGACGATGGCGGGCAGATCCAGAATCTTGCCGGCCTCTTCGTCGACATGCAGATGCACGCGCGCGCCCGTGGCCTCAAGCAGCGGCACGAAGGCGAGGTCGGCGCGCGAGCGCACGCTGTACCAGAGTTCCCACGAGGCACCGATGGCGGCCAGGCGCTGGGCCATGCACCAGATCGGCGTGATGCCGATGCCGCCAGCGATCAGCACCGTGTGTGCGGCATCTTCGTGCAGCGGAAAGTGGTTGCGCGGCATGGAGACCGGCAGCAGGCTGCCCACGCGCAACTGTTCGTGCACGTAGCGCGAGCCACCGCGGCTCTTGGCGTCGAGCTTCACACCGACGACATAGGACGCAGGATCGTCACCCGACTGCACCAGCGAATACGAGCGGGTGATGCCGTTGCCCAGATGCAGATCGATGTGGGAGCCCGGGGTGACCGACGGCAGGGGCGTGCCCTGTGGATCGGTCAGCTCGACGAGATAGGTATCCTTGGCCGCATAAGTGATCGACTGCACGCGCAGCGTGAGCTTCTCGTGCGCCGATGAAGTGGTGTCCGTCATCGCTCAGGCTCCTGCCGCTTCGACGCGCACGCGCATGTCGCCGACCGATTCGATGGTGGCGTGCATCACGTCACCGGGCACGACCGGGCCGACGCCCTCGCAGGTGCCGGTCATGATCACATCGCCGGGATAGAGCGTGTAGAAGCTCGATGCCCATTCGATCTGCTCGGCGATGTACATGATCATCTGCGAGGAGTTGGTGATCTGGCGGGTCTCGCCGTTGACGGTGAGGTGCAGGTCGAGCTTCTGCGGATCAGCGATCTCGTCGGCCGTCACCAGCCAGGGGCCGAGCACCGAGTAGGTGTCGAGCGACTTGCGCAGCGAACGGTCCTCAGGGCCGCGCACGGTCATGTCGAGCGCGATGGCGTAGCCCGCGATGCAGGACAGCGCCTCTTCCTTCGACACGTTCGAGACCTTCTTGCCGATGATGGCGGCGAGTTCGATCTCGTGGTGCGTCAGGCGCTCGGGCATGGTGATCTTCACCGCGTCGCTGCAGCCGATGAGGGAGCTGTTGGCCTTGAGGAACAGGCCTTGCTCCTTCACGCCGCCGGTGTAGCGGTTGGTGAAGATGGCCACGTCGCGATTGGCTTCTTCCACATGCGCCTGGTAGTTCACCGGCACGCCGATGATCTTGCCGGGTTGCGCCACGGGGCTGAGAAAGCGCACGGAGTCGACGGGATGCGATGCGGCGGTGGGTTGCAGACGTTCGATTTCCGCGCGCAACTGGGGCAGGTTCGCGACCACGAGGTCGCCCGTGGTCCGCGGGTAGGAGGGCGCAGGCAGGGCCTTGAGCGCATCGGTGACGTCAACCACGCGGCCATCGGCCACCACACCCAGACGGTGTTCATTGAACCAGCAAATCTTCATATCGTTCTCTTTTCTCTCAGGGCGCAGGCGCGCCCACTTCTTCGCGCAGCAGATTCAGGCGCTGCATGGCATCGGCATCGGAGACCACGAACAGGCGCGCGTCCTGCCCGAAGGCCTGGTGCGAGGCCCAGTTGTGCTGCGGCACCGTGAAGACGTCGCGGGCCGACCAGCGGATGCTCTGCTCGCCGATCCGGCTTTCGCCTTCGCCTTCGACCACGGCGATCACCAGATTGGCATTGCTGCGCATCGGCAGCGAAGTCGTGTCCGCGTCAACCTGTATCATGCTGGCTTCGAGCAGCGAGAGCGCGCCCTGGCCATTCAGCGGGTTGATGTAGCGGACGCGGCGCACGCCGTCGGCGCTCCTGGGCGCATGCTGGAGCGCGCCGACGACGTTGGCATACGGGTAGCGGAACACTGGCGAGTGGTCCGTGCGGCCCTGCGTCACCAGCGGTGCCACGTTGGCGTAGGCGAAAGCCGCATCGGGCATGGTCACCGGTGGCTCGGGAATCGGGCCGGGCTGGAATATCACCGAGCCCATGTACATGTGCAGCGGCACGTCCAGCACGTCGAGCCAGACCACCGGCTCGCTGCCGTCATGGCGATGTTCGTGCCAGGTCATGCCGGGGGTGAGCACCAGATCGCCGAATTCCATCGGGCATTCCTTGCCGTCCACCAGCGTGATGACACCCGAGCCTTCCAGCATGAAGCGCAGCGCATTCATGGTGTGGCGGTGCGGGCGCGCGGTCTCGCCGGGCAGCAGGCACTGGTAGGCAGCCAGCACGTTGCCGCAGGTGTGCTCGTCTGTCAGCGATTCGGCTTCGGGACTGAGCATCTGCAGCACGCGGCGCTGCACCGCTTGCGGCGAAGTCTCCTGAAACGCCAGCTCGATCAGCGGACGCATGTCACTCCAGCGCCACAGATGACTGGGCACCGGGCCCGGCGGCGGCTTGTGCGCGTTCGGGCTGTTCCACAAGGGAGCCAGGCGCGCGGCATGCCACTGCTGCAAGATTTGTTCGCTGCTCAAGGACATGGCGTTTTCCTCAGAGGCTGAATTGCTCGAACGTGCCGGGGTGGAACAGGTCTTCGGGCGTGACCAGACGCGGCGACAGGCCCTGCGCGTGGTGGTGCTTGAAGAAGTTCTCGAGCACATGACGGTTGGCCTTGATGCCGTAGGACCAGTGGTCCTGACCCATCAGGTCGCGTGCTTCCTTGAGGCGTTCTTCCACGAATGGCAGCGTGATCTTGGTAGCCGAGGTTTCGGACAGATGCTCCAGCGCCTTGGTCTTGGATTCCTCGAACGCCTTGTAGATGGCGCCCGGCAGCCACGGATGGCGATCGGCCAGTTCGCGGCGCACGCCGAGGATGTGCATGATCGGGAAGATGTTGGTGCGGCGGTAATAGTCCTTGGCGGCCTCCACCGGGTCGCGGAACAGCCAGCCGATGTTGGGCGTGCCGGCGGGAACGTCCGGCGCGCGCGGGGCCACGTAGCCGTCGATCTCGCCCTTGGCGAGCAGACTGGAGATGGTTTCGCCTTCGGGCGCATCTTCCACGCGCACGTTGTCGGGCAGCTTGATCTTGATTTTTTCGGGGCGACCGGCATGCGACATGCCGCCGCGCACCCAGGTCACATCCGACGGAGCGATGCCGTAGTCATCCTGCAGGATCGCGCGCACCCAGACGTTGGCGGTGAGCTGGTACTCGGGCAGACCGATCTTGCGGCCCTTGAGGTCTTCCGGCTTCTGGATCCGGTCGGTGCGGCAGTAGATGGCCGTGTGGCGGAAGGCGCGCGACAGAAAGATCGGAATGCCGACGTAGGGGAAACTGCCTTGCGCGGCTTGCAGCGTGGAGCTGGACAGCGAGAGCTCGCAGATGTCGAATTCCTGACCGCGAAATGCGCGGAAGAAAATTTCCTCGGGCGACAGCGTCATGATGACGGGGTTCACGCCGTCGATCTGCACGGCGCCGTCGATGAGCGGACGGCAGCGGTCGTAGTTGCCGATGGCAAGAGAGAGTTCGAGTTTGGACATGGTGCGTCTCTGTGTGGGTTTCAGGACAGCGAGAATTCGCTGCGGATGGCGGCGCTGTGTTCGCCGAGCACGGGGGCTGCAAGCTCGCTCGGGCCGCGCTTTCCGCCGATCTTCACGGGGCGGTGGATGGCGACGAGTTCACCGTGTTCCGGGTGCTGGATGGTGTAGAACGGCTGTAGCGTCTGCACCTGTGGGTCCTGTATGACTTCGGGGACGGTCTTGACCGGGGCGAAAGGCACATCAGCCGCCGTCAAGCGTGCTTCCCACTCGGCATAGGCATGCTCGGCGAACACCTGAGCGACGAGTTCGGCGATCAGCGTGTAGTGCTGGGTTCGCAGCGCGGCCGTCTTGAAGCGCTCGTCGGTGAGCAGCTCGGGGCGCTCCAGCGCATTGACGAACGCCAGCCAGAACTTCTCGACCGAGGACAGATGCACGGCCAGCAGCCTGCCGTCCGCGCAGCGGAAGGCGTAGGACTGCGAGATCGCCACGCGCGACATCGGCGTGGGCGCAACGCCCAGACGTGTGAACTGCGAGAAGCCTTCGGGCGAGAACGCGATGGAGGCTTCGAGCATGTTGATCTCCACGCGCTCGCCCTGTCCAGTGCGCTCGCGGGCGTGCAGGGCGCCGAGAATGCCGTAGGCCGCGTACATGCCGGTGATGTTGTCCGACAGCGATGGGCCGTTGAGAATCGGTCGCTCGGGGTCGAGCTTCTGGCTGGCCAGACCGCTGATGGCGAGCGCCACTGCGTCGTAGCAGGGACGGTCCTTGTAGGGGCCTTCGGCGCCGAAGCCGGTGATCGAGCAATGGATCAGGCGTGGATTCATCGCCTTGAGCACCTCGTCGCCGAAGCCCAGGCGCGGCAGCACACCCGCGCGGAAGTTGTCTAGCAGCACGTCGGCCTTGGCGATCAGCTTGGCGAGGTCCGCCTTGCCCGCTTCGGATTGAAGATCGAGCTGAATGCTTTCCTTGTTGCGGTTGTAGGCCGCGAAATGCGGGCTGTAGAGCTTGCCCGCGTGGCGGCGGAAGGGGTCGCCGCCTTCAGGATGCTCCACCTTGATCACGCGTGCGCCCAGATCGGCCAGCATCATGCCGGCCAGCGGGGCGGTCAGCACGGTGCCCAGTTCAATGACCAGAACGTCTTTCAGTGCGTCTTTCACGATGTCTGTCCAATCAGGCGAAGTTCTTGAGAATCTGGCGGGCGAGCGTGGTGCGCAGCACCTCTGTCGGCCCTTCGGTGATGCGGTAGCTGCGCAGGTCGCGCCAGAAGCGCTCGATGGGCGTGTCCTGCGTGAGGCCCATGCCGCCATGCAGCTGCATGCAGGTGTCGAGGACGCGAAAGCCCATCTCCACGGCGAAGGTCTTGATCATGAAAGTCTCTAGCTTGGCGTCCACGCCGGCTTCGACCTTGCGCGCCGCGTCATAGACCATGAGGCGCGAGGCGTAGACCTCGGTGAAGCCGTCGGCGAGCATCCATTGCACGCCCTGGCGTTCGGACAGCGGCTCGCCGAAAGTCTTCCGCTGTGAGGCATATTCGGCCGTGAGGTTCAGGCAACGCTCGGCAGCGCCGATGGAATGTGCACCTTGACGGATGCGGCCGTGATTGATGTAGCCCTGTGCCAATGCAAAGCCCTTGCCTTCGACCCCCACCAGATTGTCGAAGGGGACATCTACATCTTGCAGAGCGATCTCGCACGGCGAATCACCCATCAAGGTTTTCTCGGAACTGGCCAACGTGACCCCTTGCGCTTTCATGTCCACGATGAAGCATGAGATGCCGCCGCGCGCGCCCTTCTCGGGATCGGTCACCGCCATCACCAGCGCGAAATCGGCCTTGGCCGCGCGGGTGATGAAGCGCTTCACGCCATTGAGGCGATAGCCGGTGTCGGTCTTGACCGCGCGCGTGCGCATGGCGGACGGATCGGAACCCGCATCCGGCTCGGTCTGGGCAAAGCAAAAGCGCTTGCGGCCTTCCACGACGGGGTAGAGGTATTCCTTGCGCTGCGTTTCGTTCAGGCCCATCAGGATGGGGCCGACCATCGGTCCGAAGAGACCGTGATCGCGCACCCACGAGGCGACCGTGCTGCGTCCAACCTCTTCCCAGAAGACGGTGAGCGGCAACAGCGAGAGGCCCTGCCCGCCGATTTCTTCGGGGACATCGAGCAGCCAGAGGCCAGCGGCCTTGGCGCGCTCGCGCACCTGCTGTGCGGTGGCATCATCCAGCAAACCGGTGGAGTCCAGCTTATGCTCGAGTGGAATCAGTTCCTTCTCGACAAAGCGGCGCACAGATTCGCGAAACATCAGCAACTCCTCGGGGAGCGCTTCGTGAGGGGTGAGGTCGAGCATCGACATACCTGAAAGAGAATCGAGGGGAAAAGCGAAAGAGAAATGGGCAGCGCTCCGCCGACACCGCCGTGGGACGACGGTGTCGGCACAGGGGCGATTGCGTCAGGCCTGTGCGGCGACTGCGGGCTCGTCTCCGGGCTGATGTGGCAGCTCGACAGGTTCATCAAGCGACGACCACGTCTTAATTGGCTGACCTGCGCGTACCAGATCGAGCTCCCGCCAGAACAGCTTGCGCAGCGTGACGATGCCAAGGTCCGAGCGACCTAGAATCTCGTCCTCACGCTTTGTCACGCGCTCCTGTCCACGGATGGACAGGTAGTCCTGCGCGGCGGTCAGGCCCACGAAGGTGTCTTCCGGATCCTTCCAGACGCGCGAGCTGAACAGCTCGTCATGGTGGTCCGCCGGGTCGTACTTGCCGTACTTGGCGAAGTAGGCCTTGAAGCGCATGCGCGAGGCTTCGCTGGCACCCGGCGGCAGGCTGTAGATCATGAAGCGCGTGGTGTTCAGATCGTCGTTGGGCGTCATCCAGACAAACACGTCGAGCCACGGGTCGTCAGGCGTCAGGCCTGGCACTGTGATGTGGTTGTTGTTCGGGAAAGTCCAGTCACTCTGGCGTATGTTGTCCTTGCTGCGGCGAGCAGTCTGGCGGATGCCGGCAGACGTTTCTTCGTAGCTTAGTTCGGGAATGCCGGTGGTCACGGCCTTGCCGAAGGCGCCGACGGTGAGTGCCATGTGCACAAAGCTCACGTGCACTGCGTCCATCGAGTTCTCTACTTGCTGGAACCAGTTGTTGTCCCAGCGCTCCATGCCGTTGGCAACGATGGCGCCTTCGCGCTCGGTCAGCAGCTTGCGCGGCAGATCGAACTCGGGGGCTTCGCCTTCACCCATGTAGGCGAACACCAGACCCTGATATTCCTTGACGGGGTAACCCGCGATCTTGGTCCGCGGCATACCGGTGTCGGCTTCGGCGGGGCGGTTGACGCAGGAGCCAGTACTGTCGAACTGCCAGCCGTGGTAGATGCAGCGGATCTGCTCGCCGTCGACCCATCCGGTGTGGAGCAACGTGCGGCGGTGTGCGCAGCGACCGCCCACGAGATGCAACTTGCCGCTCGCGCCGCGATACAGCGTCAGCTCCTCGTGCATTATCTTGAGCGGGATGGCCGCCCCCACTTCCACGCTTTCGCTCAGCGCGATGGGCTGCCAGAAGTGGCGTAGCAGCTTGCCCATGTCTGTGTGGGGACTGCTTTCGGTGAGGCGGTTGAATTGCGCGGCGCGTGCGAGGCGGCGCTCGTCGAGTTGACTCATTGTTTGTCTCCGATGCAGGGTGGGGGTCAGACGGGTTTGCCCATCAGGTCCGTGAGCGGGCCCTGTGGTTCACCATATTTCGTCCACTCAATGGAGCGGGCGTAGTCCTTGACGTCTAGCGGGTAGTGGCGACCCGGGGACCAAGTGGGATACTTGTGCCGCAACCCCCCATCTACGGCCATGTCTGAGCCCGTCATGCACGCCGACTCGTCGGATGCGAGGAACACGGTCGCCCATGCAAGATCGGATGCGCGTGGAAAGCGACGAAGCGGCATCTGATCGAGATATTCCTGGCGCGAGTAGAAGCCCTTGCTAGTGGGTATCTTCCATTCGGGATTGAACATTTCGTCCCGCATGGTGGTCCACAGTTGGTGTTCCATGGAGCAAGGTGTGACGCTGTTCACACGGATGCCCAGATGTGCGAGATCCAGCGCAGACGAGCGAACGAAACTTAGCAAGCCGGCTTTGGCAGAGCAGTAGGCTGCGCCATCGGCTTCGCCAAAGTGTGCCGCGGTGGAAAGGATGTGGATCATGCTGCCACCGTTACCTGATTTGATCATTGCACGCGCACAGTGTTGCGTGGTGATCAGCGCGGCGGTAGCAAAGCTAGCGACAGAGTCGTCCCAGTCGTCGTGCTTCATGTCCAGAACATGGCTCCAGTGAACGCGTCCGGCCATATTCACCGAAATGTCGAGGCGTCCGTAACGGGCCATGGTTTCGTCCACTGCGCGTTTAACGTCGGCATCGACGCGAGCATTGCCTTGCATAGCAAAGGCTTCAAGTCCGCGCTCGCGTAGAAAGTTGACTGTGTCGTTTGCTGCGGATTCGCTTACATCGGTGACGCAAACGCGTGCACCTTCGCGGGCCATGAAGTGAGCAATAGTGCCGCCGATATTGGGACCCGCACCAAACACAATGGCGACTTTGTCCTTGAGTCTATCCATGACTTTTTCTCGTGAGTTGTCAGCAGTTGCCGGTATTGAAGAATCTGAAAATGATTCTCGGAGGCGGGCTGCCACACAACAAGATGAGAAGCTCAGAGGCTGATATGCGAAATATGCATACCGGATGTGTGAGTCACTCCACAGATCCCCATACTGGGTGACTTGTTGGACTCCTCCCTATAGGGAGTCCAAGTGTTCACTGAATTGCTTCTAGGGGGAGAAAGCTTTTCCTGCCAGTCATCCCGATGCAATTTTTCGTCAATGAGCGAATTTGCATTGCCTTGGGTCAATGACCAAGCACACGCTTCGTTTTAGAGAGTGCCAGCGCTGGGAAATTTCTGTGCATTCAGGTTAGTGCGGAAAATACAAAACTGAGTGAGAAGAATTCCGGAAAGTACAACACTCAGTGAGAAACGAGTACAAAACTAGCCTCTTCACAGGGCGCTAAGTCATTGATTTTTTATCTAGGTGAGTACAAGACTCAGTGAGAATCGACAGAAAATTCCCAGTCGCTGGGAGTTTTGTATCTCGCTCACTGAGTGCGGTATTCGTGATGCATCGATAAAGAACTCAAGCCCATGATTTTACTAAATAAATATAGATGTTCTGATTGTGGGTAAGTGGTTTGACGCCTGCCATGCACACCGGCAGGTGTTCTCGGATCTGGGCGGCTTGGAGCTTGCTGTGCAGGGCCACGCAGCGCTGCCACATAGGCCAGCAAGAGCCTCGCCAGATCATAAAGTTCGAAGGTCTTGCGATGCTGGCCAGCAAGGTACAGGCTTTGCAAGAAAATGAATGAGATTTATTCTCAATTGAGAATAAAATCCACGTCTTTATCATGTCCAGCGATCCTCAAAGCATCTTCATTGCCCACCGCCGGGAATTGCTGGCCTGGCTTACCTATCGCGTGCACGATATGCATGTGGCTCAGGACATGCTGCAGGAGCTTTTCCTGCGCTTCATCGAAGTCACAGCGGTAGCGCCTGTGCAGGATGCTAGGGCTTATCTATTCCAGATGGCGCGCAACATGCTCATCGACATGGCTCGCCAGCAGGAGGCTCGCAAGACTGCAGCGGTTGCACCTGAGGAGCTGGTGCACATCAAGGATACTGCGCCTGGTCCAGATCAGTCACTGGCAGGTCGTCAGCGACTGCTCCAGCTGGCTGAGGCTTTGCAGGAGCTGCCGCCACTCACACAGGACATCTTCATGCGCGTGCGGGTGCAGGAGCAAAGCTATCAGCAGGTGGCCAATGCGCTGGATATCTCCACCAGTTCGGTACAGAAGCATCTGGCGCGGGCTTTGGCCCACGCCATGGCCCGCTTGCCGCTTCACTGAAGCGTTGCAGTATTTCAGACCGCCTGATGCGTACCTTGGATGAAAATTACTGGTTTGGTAATACTTAGACGTCTTCCCATCATGCTCTCCAATCGCTTGTATTCAGACAGCAGCTTTTTGTGAATCCTCTTTCTCAACCCAAACTCCTCCCCGATGCGGCAGATGACATCCGCCTGCAGGCTGCCGCCTGGCTGGTGCGAAGAGCGGACGAGGACTGGCTGCTTGAGGATGAACAGGCTTTGCAGCGTTGGCTGGATGCAGATGTCGCAAATCGCCAGGCCTATGCCCATGCGCAACATGTCTGGGCCGAGTTGGGTGCGCTGGGACAGTCGGGGCTGCTGCCGGATCGAGGCACAGACACGGTTTTGGAGACCCAGCCTTTGTTGCAAGGACGCATGCGGCGACGCATGTTGTGGAAAGGTGCCGGAGCTGCAGTTTTTGCTGCAGGTGCCTTGTGGGTGGGGGCAGGCAGCCAGATCATGCTGGCCTTCGAGGCTGACTACCGCACCGGGGTGGGCGAGCGGCGTGAAATAGCGCTGCCCGATGGCAGCCGGGTGCATCTGGGCGGTGGCAGCGCCGTGGCCGTGCGCTACGACGCACAACAGCGGCAGGTGATTTTGCTGCGAGGCGAGGCCTTGTTTGATGCGAAGCCCGTTGATGTGCCCAGTAGCCGTGATGCGGAGAAACGACCTTTTGTGGTTGCCGCAGCCGACGGGCGTACCCGTGCACTGGGCACACGCTTCATCGTCGAGCGATTCGACGAAAGAACTCAGGTGACCGGTGTGTTCCACCAGGTGGCGGTGTCGCTGGACCATGCGCCGCAGGATGCGGTGGTGGTCTCACCGGGCCAACGCGTCAGCTACGACAGGCAGGGGGTGAGTTCTGTGCAGGATTTGAGTGAGGATGTGGGCCAGTCCTGGGAGCGTGGGTTGCTGGTCTTCGAGCGCATGACGCTGGCCGATGTGGTGGGCCGCCTCAATCGCTATCACACCAGCCGCATTGTGGTGCGTGGACAAGCACTGGCGCAGCGCCGGGTCAGTGGTGTTTTCCTGCAGTCCGATGTGCCGGGTGCGGTGCAGGGCGTGGCTCAGGAATTGGGTGCGCGTCTGCTGCAACTGCCGGGTCTGGTAGTGCTTTTCTAATTTTTAAATAATTTTGATTCGTATTTACTGAATCTCGCGCGTCAACCGTCTTCTCTGAAGAGAGGCATCGCGGGCATCACCCAGCATCTGGGTGTTGTGCCTGCCTTGCGGTCACAGAACTTCAGAGGACGCCATGAACCGATGGGCAACAGGAGCCAGCAGTGCTCTGCCGCAGACATACAGTCGCCAATTCAATGAATGTGTCAAGGGACGCCGCACGGCCATCGCCATCGCCATAGGCATGGCCTTGATGTGCCAGGCCTGGGCCGACGAGAACTCGGCCCGGCCTGCTGCCATGGCACAAGACGCGGCAGCCCAGACGCGTGTGGAGTTCAATCTGCCCAAGGGTGATCTGGGTCAGGCACTGGTGGCTCTCGGTGCGTCAGCCGGACTGCGTCTGGTGTTCGATCCGCAAAAGCTGCAAGGCCTGTCTGCTCCAGCGGTACGGGGTGTGATGACGCCGGCCGAGGCGCTGAGCCGGCTTTTGCATGGCAGCGGTTTTGCGCATGTGTTCACGGGCAACGGTGTGGTGCGGCTGAAGCCCGTGCCCGCATCGTCGGCAGACGCAACTCCATCCGTGGTGGCACAGGAGGATGAATCGCCAAGCCGCGTCATGCCTACCGTGCTGGTTACGGCGGACGCCGAACGGGATGAAAAGGATCGGCAGTACCGAACGGCAGGCTCCAGCAATGTGCTCAAGCGCGAAGACATCGAACGCTTTCGCGGCACCTCGGTTGGCGATATCTTTCAGGGCACCCCCGGTGTGCTGATTGGCGAGAACCGCAACAGTGGCGGCCTGGATGTGAATATTCGTGGCATGCAGGGTCAGGGGCGCGTGCCTGTGCTGGTCGATGGTGCGCGCCAGGAAACCACGGTTTACCGTGGCTATGCAGGCGTGGCCTCGCGCTCCTATATCGATCCTGATCTGATTGGCGGAATACAGATCGAAAAAGGACCGGTCATGGGCGCGCAGGGCACAGGCGCCGTGGGTGGCTTGGTCAGCGCGCGCACCCTGAACGCCGATGACATCGTGCGCCCAGGTCAGACCTTTGGCATCCGCCTGCGCGGCAGTCTGATCGGCAACAACAGCGGCTCTGCACCTGCACCAGGCACCAAGGCTGGCTTCAATACCGGTGGCAGTTCCAGCAACGGCACAGGCGGCGTTTACCGCACCAATTGCGTGATTGCCAGCCTGTGTGACGGCCCATTCAATATCGCCAATGTGGTGCCATCTTCCGAGAGCATGAACCGGCCGGGCCTGATGCAACCCAAGAGCTGGGCCGGCAGCATTGCGCTTGCCAAGCGTTTCGAGAAAGCCGATATCGTCGCGGCCTACGCGCGCCGCAGCCAGGGCAACTATTACGCGGGGACCAAAGGGCCAGTGCCGTCTCTGGATCTTTCTGAGACCTATAACCGCGGCTTCTATACCGAGGTGGTTCCCAAGGTGGTGGGAGCCACACGTTTTCGGGGTGGTGAACGCATCGTCAACACCAATTACGAGAACGATTCTGTGCTGCTCAAAGCACGCTTGTACCTCCCCAATGATCAGGAACTGGAGGCGGGCTATATGCGCTACTCCAGCACTTATGGAGAGTTGATGCCATCGCAACTGCTGTGGCTGGGGCAGGTGGCCCAGACCTCCAACAGCAAGGTGACGGCAGGTACCTATACCCTGCGCCATCGCTGGAACCCCGAGAACAATGACTTACTGAATCTGACCAGCAATCTCTGGCACACCAACACAGACAGCTTGAATCAGAACTATTCGGAAGAAACCGTCAACCAGATGTTTGGTGCCGGCTCCGAAAACTACAAGCGCTGGGGCTTCGACGTCAGCAACAGCATGCGCTTTGCCAGCGCTGGTGGTATCAAGCTGGACTATGGGCTTGCCGCGCAGCTCGAGAAAGTGAATGGTGTCGGCACAGGCAATATGCTCACATCCGGTGGGCGCTTGGGTCGGCGTACGGAATGGAGTCTGTTCACGGATCTTCAGTGGAAACCTCTGCCTAGCGTGACCTTGGGTGCGGGGCTGCGGCATACCCGCTTTGAATCGCGCGATGACAAGCCCATGATGGTCAGCCCCGACAGCGCTTACTGCATGGACAGCAAGGGCACAGGCTCCTGCGATCCGCTGATGATGAGCAGCCGCAACAACGGAACATCGCCCATGTTCAGTGCGCTATGGGATGTCACGCCCAGCGTGCAGCTGTATGGCCGCCATGCGCGTGCGATGCGCATGCCCAGCCTGTTCGAGACCACGGCCGGCTACTCGGTGTCGCCGTCGCAGGACATTCATCTCAAGCCCGAGCGAACGCTCAACCGGGAGATCGGCATCAATTTTCTCAAGGATGGTGTCTGGCGCAGCAACGACAAGCTGCGCGCCAAGCTGGCTTATTTCAGCAACACCACCAAGGACTATCTGACCCGTACTTTTCCCAACACCTGGGAAGAAGGCTCCGGTCGCCAGTTCTTCTCCTTGCGCAATATTGAAAGCGTGAGCTTCGACGGCTTCGAGGTTTCGGGCTCTTACGACATGGGGCCGCTCTTCATGGAGGCCAGCGGCACGCGCTACACCTTTATTGAGACATGCCACTTTGGCAGTTTCCGGCGCTACACCTGCACCGATTACGGTATTGCCAATAGCTATGTCAACAACATGATTCCGCCCAAATGGCACGCCAGTGCCCTGCTGGGTGCACGTCTGCTGGAGCGCAAGCTCACCGTGGGCGTACGCGGCACCTTCATGGGCAAGCGCAATCCGACACCGGAATTCAACAACGAGACAGCCCAGGGCTTCAACCAGGTCGTGCCTTGGCACTCGTATGTGCTCTGGGATGTCTTCGCCAGCTACAAGCTCAGCGACCGCGTGAACGTGGATTTCAACGTGGACAACGTGACTGACCGCTACTACCTGGATGCCCTGAGCCTGGGCATGGTCCCGGCGCCCGGGCGCACGGCACGCCTGAGCGTGACCCTGCAATTCTGAAAGCGCATCGCGCGCATCCTCCGCCCTGTTTTCGATTCTTTCGCAGCATCAGCCTGCTTTATTGCAAAGGAAATTTCAGCCATGAAATTCTTGTCTCGCCATGTCCTTTGGGGTCTTGGCTTTTCCATGTTACTGGCCGCCTGTGGCGGAGGAGGCGGTGGAGGTGATGACGGTGGCGGTACGGGTAACCTCAACCGTCCCACGGCCCGTGTCACGGCTTCTGCTGCTAGTGTGAGCGCCGGCGATACCGTCACGCTGGACGGTTCTACCAGCACGCCAGCCAATGGCAGCACGCTCAGCTATCAATGGAATGTCACGCAGCGCCCCGCAGGCAGCGTGGCCGTACTGTCAACGGCCACCTCGGCTGCAGCCAGTTTCACGCCGGATCTTCCAGGTAACTACACTTTGGGTTTGGTGGTGACTGATTCTGTGACATCGAGCAATGAAGTCAGCGTCAAGCTGGAAGTCCGCAACCCCAACCCGGTGGCCGTGGTGCTGCCGGAGCTGGCGCAACTGGTCAATACCACGGTGCAATTGGATGGCACAGCCAGCCAGCCGCCCGCAGGCGGACGCGCCGCGGACCTGCGCTTCAACTGGACGCTGGTGGAAAAGCCGGACGGTAGCGAGGCCGCACTGGACAATCCTCATCTGTCCCAGCCGCGCTTTTTGCCGGATGTGGTTGGCCTGTACCGCGCAACGCTGGTGGTCACGCATGGCAGCAAGAGCAGCCAGCCGGTGACCATCAAGATCAATGCGAACCAGATGCACACGGCTCCGGTGGCCAAGGCTGGATCGAATATCGACAATGCGGTGCGCGGTCAGCGTGTGCAGCTTGACGGTTCGGCCAGCACCCATGCGGCAGGCAGCACCTTGCAATACCGCTGGTTCTTCGCACCTGCCGGGCGGCCCTGGGGTTCGCAGGCCGTGATCGAGAGCAGCAATACGGCCAGGCCGACGCTGACTCCCGATTTCGCCGGCACCTACCGCTTGACACTGGTGGTGTATGACGGCACGACCACCGCCTTCAGCGAGGTTCAGATCAAGGTCAAGAAGCCGGACGGCGCGTCCAACACCAAGCCTGTGGCCGTCATTTCGCGTCCTTTTGGCAAGTCGTTTGAAGCCGAACTGGGTACCTCCATCATTCCCATCGGCGCCTATTCGCAGGACAAGGACGAGGACACGCTGACGCGTGAATGGACGCTGATGTCTGCGCCCGCCGGCTTTGATGCCGCCACCAAATTCAACCCCACCTGGGGCAATTTCACCGGCACGCATTACGGCAGTTACGTGGTGCAGCTGCGCGTTAATGACGGCAAGGAGTGGAGCGAGCCGGTGACGCAGGTCTTTACCGTGCTCAATGGTGCCAATCGTCCACCGGTGGCCAAAGCCGCAGTCATGGGAGGCGCGAGTGCCATTGGGGTGGGCACCACGGTCACGTTGACGGGCGAGGCCAGCACCGACCCCGACAACAACCGCATGAGCTATGCCTGGACCCTGCTGGACAAGCCCGATGGCAGCACCGCCAAGCTCAGCAATGCGGCCGCCATGAACCCCAGCTTTGTGGCCGACAAACCGGGACCTTACTCCTTCTCGCTGGTCGTGACCGACGAGCATGGTACGCCCAGCTCCGACGGCGTCTCCACCCTGGACACGCAGCTCAGCGTGAACGTCAAGACCAGGAACAACGCGCCCATTGCACGCCTGGCAGTGGACGCCTTCTACACCCAGGAGCAACCCCTGGTCATCGGAAAAACCGGCAGGCAACTGCGCTTTGGCGATTCGCCGGATGCTGCGGAGATCTGGAACAGCTTCCTGTTCAATGGCAACGGCTATGACCCGGATGGTGACATGCTGACCTATCTGTGGACGCTGTCGCGTGAACCTGCAGGCAGCAAGCTCCAGGTGCCTGAAAACAACTATATGTGCGGAAACACCGGCAGCAGCCAGTGGCCTGGTGCGACTGTCTCCACGTTTGCGAACTGGATTCAGAAGAGCCTGGCCCTGCGCCAATGGACTTGCCTTGACCGTATCGGCATTGCGCCTACGGTGGCCGGTGCTTATGAGGTGCAGCTGGCGATCAGCGACGGTATGGCGTTTGCCGGTCCTTTTGCCATGACGCTTCACGCCGTGGAGCGACAGAACTACCCCAGCTTGCTGCTGGAGTATCTGGGCCCCGCTACGAATTCCGGCAGCTTGTCCGAGCACGCGCACCCCAACCGTCTGCCGCAGCAATTGTTCCCTTACGCATCCGTGCAAGGCTCGTCATTCCCCATCTGGTCGCATGAGCTGACTGGTGGTGTGCCGATGGTGATTCAGCGTTATCGCCTGACGGCCTCTGGCGGTGACTACACCATTGCCGATCTGGCCGCCACTTCGGCACAGAGTGGCTATGCATTGAGTTTCCAGGGCTTGAGCAATAGCCGGGTGATTCGCAAGGGTGAAACAGTGGAGTTCAGTTTGGTGATGCAGGTGCCGTCGCCCGTACCTGCTGCTGCCGACCTGAACAAGGCCAGCGAAGGCATGCAATGGTCCTTCCGCATTGCCGAGAAGAGCGGCTGGACCTTCAGCCATAAGCCATACATCTTCCCCAACTGATAAAGGCGTCGGCGGGCATCGGATCCTGAGGGGCCGGTGCCCGCCTTTTATTGAAAGCACATTCCCGATGAGTACATCAAGCATCGAAGCCACGGGGCTGAGCGCTGCTCTGCGCTCTGCTTCCCGTACCAGCCATGGCACGCTGGACAAGCGCATCATGGCTGCAAAGCCTTTTTCCAGCCGCGAGCGCTATGCAGATTTTTTGCAGGTGCAGTACCGCTTTCACCGTGATGTGGCGGCACTGTTTGCCAACCAAGAACTGAACCGCCTGCTGCCCGGACTGGCCGGTCGCCAGCGCCTGAATGCCGTCGTCCAGGACCTGAACGACCTGGACAAAACCCTGCCGCAGAATCTGGATGCACCAGAGTTTGCCGAAGCCACTGACGTGGATCTGGCCTCGGCTCTCGGCTGGCTATATGTGGAGCAGGGATCCAACTTGGGCGCGGCCTTTTTGCTCAAGGCTGCTGCAGCGCTGGAGCTGAATGCCGACTTCGGCGCGCGTCATCTGGCTCCGCATGACCAGGGGCGTGCGCTGAGCTGGAAAGAATTCAGTGCTCAGCTTGATGCCGTAGAGCTTGACGATATTGCCAGGGCGCGCGCTGTTGAAGCTGCGCAGGCGGCTTTCCGCAAGGTGCATGACTATGTGCATGCGCATTGCCAGATCCATGTCTAGGCCAGGGCTGGTGCAATCCCTGGCGGTGCTTGCATTGCTGGCCGGCTCGATGGCAAGCCCGCCACTGCTGGCGCAGACTGCGCAGTGGCAGAGCCTTTATGACAAAGCCATGCGTCAGCAGGCGGACAAGGCCTATGGCCCTGCCGAACAAAGCGCACATCAGGCGTTGGAGCTGGCACAGCAGCAGCGTCAGGGTCAGCAGCCCTACATGGCCAGTAGTCTGAATTTGCTGGGCCTGATCCAGCAAGCTCAGGGCCGCAATGCCGAAGCCGTGCGGTCTTTGACCAAGGCGCTGGAATTGAGTCAGGCCAGCCTGGGCACGCATGCCAATACTGCATCGGTGGCCTGGAATCTGGGCAATGTGCAGCAGAACATGCAGCAGCCGCGCGAGGCGTTGCAAAGCTATCAGCGCAGTCTGGATGTCGCGCAGGCCCTGCCTTTGGACGCCACTTCACTGGCGCTGCGCGAAAAGACGCTGCAGGCTTTGAGCAGCCTGTATGCCAGTCTGAGCGAACATGACAAGGCGCAGGCCTATCTGCGGCAACTATCGACCTTGCTGGCCGATGGAGCGGCTCAGACCGATGTTGCGACCCGTGTGCAAGGCCTGCTGACGCTGGCGCAAAGCCTGGAGCAGCAAGGCAGGCTGCAGGAGGGGCAGCAGGCATTGAGCCAGGCACTGGCTCTGCAGGAAAAGGCAGGCGCTAGCAGCACCAATCTGGTGCCCATCCTGCTGGCGCAGGCCGGGCTGCATAGTCGGCAGGATAAAGATGCGCAGGCCGCCGCAGAATACGAGCGCGCCAGAGTCATCCTGACGGAGCAGGCTCCGCAGGCCTTGGTGCTGGCCCAGGTGCTCAACGAACTGGGACTGTGGCAGGCGCAGAGCAAGGACTATGTACAAGCCTATGCATTGTTTGAGCAGGCGCAAGCCATCGCCAGTCAGCATGCGCCAGATGTCCTGTGGCAGGCGCATCTGCTGTCCAGTCGTGCACGCATGGCCGAGGCCATGCGTCAGGAGGATACGGCGCAGACGCTGTATGCCGAGTCACTGGTGTTGTACCGCAGCCAAGACAGGTCTGAGGCCTTGCTGGGGCAAGCCGGAGCGCTTAACGGCCTGGCCGGTTTGGCCTACCGCAAGCGTCGTTTCAAGGAGGCGCAGCCCATGTTTACCGAGGCACTGGGACTGATGGAGCAGGCCGTGGGCCGCAGCGATGCGCGCCTGTTGCCGCTGCTGGACAATCTGGCTGCCTTGCACCGCAGCCTAGGCAGGCCTGGCGAGTCCGAGCATGCGCGCCGGGCAACGGCATTGCGCAAGCAGCAGGGCCGGCCCGGAGAGTGATCCTTCAGGGGCCGATGCGGCCCTGACGCCGGCTCAGAACTTGCCGCGCAGCGTGACCATCACATTGCGCGGTTCGCCAAAGTAGTTGGATCCGTAGGCGGCCCACACGCGCTGGTAGTACACCTTGTCGAACAGGTTGTTGACGGTCAGTGTCGCTTCCAGGTTTTTGTTGAAGCGGTAGCCGATTTGCAGTGCCGCCGTGGTGACGGGGCCTTGGGAGAATTTCACGTCACCGTTGAGGCGGTACATGCGGCTGGTGCTGCGCAGGCCGCCACCCACGCTGAAGCCTTCCAGGGCACCTGCCCCGAACTGGTAGCGCGTCCACAGATTGAAGTTGTGGCGCGGTGCAATGAAGGTGTAGAGCTGGGCTTTTTCGTCCGGTGTGCCTTCCAGCGTCTTGGTCTGGGTGTAGGCGTAGCCCACGGACAAATTCCAACCTGGCGCAATACGGCCGTTGACTTCGGCTTCCACTCCCTGGCTGCGCATCTTGCCGGAGGCAACGGAGAACAGTGGATTGGCGGGATCCGTCATCGCGCGGTTGGTGTCTTCCATGCGGAAGATGGCGGCGCGGGCGTTGACTTGCTTGTTCAGCCATTCGCCCTTGAGGCCGGCTTCGAACTGCTGGCCCACACGGGGGCGCAGCGTATTGCCTGCGGCATCGTTGGCGGTCTGCGGCGCAAAAATGCGCGTGTAGCTGGCGTAGGCGGACAGCTGTTCGTTCAGATCCAGCACCAGGCCGGCATAGGGCGTGAACTTGCCGCTGATGCGGGTGTTGGTCTCCGAGAACTGATTGAAATAGGCGTTGCGGTTGACGGCATGGTTGTCCCACCAGCTCATGCGCCCACCTAGGCTGAGCAGCACGCCGCTGGCCGGACGCAGATTGGCGCGTCCGTAGAGGCCATATTGCTCCGTGCGGTTGTCATTGCCGTTGGAGAAGCTGTAATTCGTCGGCTGTGGGATGTTGTTGTCCGGGTTGAAGATGTTGATGGGTGCATCGTTGCCGCCGCCGTACTGGAAATTTTTGTGCACCTTGCGGTAGTCCGCTCCTACGGTCAGCTCGTTGTTGGCAGAGCCGAAGGCGCTGAAGGGAGTGGTGATGAAGCCATCGAGTCCATGCGTTTTCCAGTGGCTGCGATAGGCCCAGCTGATGAGGCAGCTGTCGCCGGTGGCCGGGTCGGCGGCACAATCCGACCAGCCAAACAGGCGCGAGGGCTCGTCCTGCTCGCGATAGGTGGCACTGAGCTTGATCTGTCCGCCATTGTCCAGACGGTGTTGCAGCTCTGCGAAGTATTCGGTGTTGCGTTCGGTGATGTGGTTCCAGATCGGATCCAGATAGCTGGAGCGCGGAATGTCCAGCAGTCTGCCGTCAGGATAGGCGGGCAGGCCGAATGCCGGGCGACCCTTGTATTCCTGATAGCTCGCACCGGTCGTGAGCATGGTGGATGGTGTGAGATCGGCCTCCACCACGCCGTAGACCAGGGGTTTTCTGGAGTACACATGGTCCACGAAAGAGCCGTGATCCTGATAGGCGGTGACCAGGCGGCCGCGAATGCGCCCGTCGCTGCTCAGCGGTCCGGTCATGTCGGCTTCGGCGTAATAGCGGTTCCAGGAACCGGCAGACAGCTGCGTGTTGAACTCCGCCTTTGCCTTGGGGCGCTTGCGCACCAGGTTGATGGAACCCCCGGGGTCGCCCGCGCCCTGGAACAGACCTGCAGGGCCGCGCAGCACTTCGATACGGTCATAGATGGCCATGCCGAAGCCGGTGGACAGGTCATTGCCGGTGCTGGCCGGCGTGTTCACGCCGTCGATCTGCACGGTATCCACGGCATAGCCGCGCAGATAGAAGTTGCCGTGGTTGCCTCCCGTGCTGCCGGGCTCCACGGTCACGCCGGGCACGGTGCGCATGGCGTCATCCAGGCTCTGGATGTTCTGGTCTTCCAGCATCTGGCGCGTCACGACGGACACCGACTGCGGTATCTCGCGCAAACTTTGTGCGCTCTTGCCAATGGTGATGGTCTGTGCCGCGTACGAGTGCGTGTCTTCCGAGAAGGTCGAGGTTTCCGCAGGCGCGGTCACCAGCACTTCGGCCAGGCTGGGAGCGGCGGCGCTTGCCGCAGGAAGAGAGATATTGCTTTTGCGCAGCACAAAGATGCCAGGGCTGGTCTGCACGGCTTCAAGTCCCGTGCCGCGCAGCAACTGGGCGAAGCCGCTGGCCACCGCAAACTTTCCGTTCAGGCCCGGTGACTGGAACTCGCCTGTCAGCGTCGAATCAGCGGAGAGCGTCACGCCCGATTCGCCGGCAAAACGAGACAAGGTCTGGCTCAGCGGCCCTTGGGGAATGCTGTATTCACGCTGAGCCGGTGCGCTGCTGGCGCTGGAGGCCGGCTGTGCCTGAACCACGCCGGCAGCAGAAGCACCCAGAAGCAAAATCAGCGCCGCCTGTAGGGAGCTATGCCTGAATCCTGCGAGGGAAATCGAGGTTGCGAACGCATGTCTGGAGATACGCTGTGCCGGGGCCATGGAGAAAAGTCCTTTTGAAGAAACGCCGATGAATTGCTTGTCTTATGGGTATGACCGGCGACTCGTCAAAAGGGGACATGCAAGCGCAAAAAAATACGAAAACTTCAGCGCGCAGCGATGGTGACCCAGTAGCGGGTGCGTTGCAGAATTCTCACGGGCAGGGAGGCCGCCAGAGCCATCAGGGCTTCATCGGTATTGCGCAGCTGAAAGGCACCGCTGACCGGCAAGGCCGCGACCGCAGGATCGCAGCGCACAATGCCGGGCCGGTAGCGCGAGAGTTCGGCCGTAAATACGCTGAGCGGTGTTTTTTCTGCATACAGCACGCCGTATGCCCAGCCGTCGGCGGCAAGGCTGGCGGGCTCGGGCAGGTCTATATGCTCGGCCGTCATACGTGTCTGGCTTCCTGCATCCAGGCGCACGGCCATGCCGCCATTGGCAGGGATGATCTCCACTGCACCTTGTTGCACGGCAATTAGCGAGCTTGGCACCGCGCCCTTGGACCTTGGTTCCATGCGCACGGTGTAGCGCGTTCCCAGGGCGCGAGCCGTGCCTTCGCTGGTCTGCACCAGAAAAGGGCGCTGCGCGTGATCGGTTGCCGTCTGAACCCAGACGGCACCGGCGCGCAGAATCAGACGGCGCTCCGTGGCGGAGTACGCCAGATCGACAGCGCTGCCGGTATCCAGCTGGATTTTGCTGCCGTCGGCCAGGGTTGCTTCGCGCCGTTCGCCGGTCGCGGTACGCAGATCGGCCGACCACTCGTTCCACGGCGCAAGGCGCCAGCTGGCATAGCCGGCGGGTCCTGCCACAATGGCTGCGGCCAGCAGGCGCGTGGCCATGCGCCGCTGTGTGCGGCTGGACTCGCGCAGTGCGGCAGCACTCAAGGCTCCTAGCCGGTTGTCGGCGCTGATATCGGCACCGGCTCGGCTGGCGCTGAGCTTGCCAAGCACCCGCTCTGCGCGCTGCCAGGCCATCTCGTGGCGCGGGTCCGAGGCACGCCAGCGCATGAGCTCGGCTTGACGGGCAGCATTGTTCCCCTCGGTTTGCAGCCGCACCAGCCACTCGGCTGCTTGCAGCGCCACGCGTGGATCAACTTCTGCAGGAGAGGAGGATGAGGCCATGGCTCAGATCGCCAGCAAAATGCACTGCGCGAACGCCTGGGCCATATAGCGCTTGACGGTGCGATCCGTGACACCCAGCTGCTGCGCCACTTGCGCATAAGTCAGGCCATCCAGTTGAGACAGCAGAAAAGCCTCGCGAACCTTGGGCGGCAAGCCGTTCAGCATGGCATCGATCTGATACAGAGTCTCGAGAATCAGCAACTGCTGCTCGGGCGACGGCGCCATGGGCTCGGGCAATTGCGCCATGGCATCCATCCAGGCATGCTCCAGAGACAGGCGCTGCACATGGTTGATGAGCAGATTACGCGCCACCGTCGTGAGATAGGCGCGCGGCTCGCGCAAGACCAAATCCCGCTGCTCTGTCTGGGCCGTCAGCACCCGCACGAACGTGTCTTGCGCCAGGTCGGCCGCGTGATCGGAGCCACCCAGCTTGCGCCGCAGCCATCCCAGAAGCCAGGGATGGTGATCCCCGTAGAGCGCGGCTACGTCGGATGCGGCGTTTGAGAGCTGGGACAAGATACAGGCAATGGTTTATTTGAGAATGAGAATTATTGTTGATTGATGGCGAAAATGAAATAGCTGCAGCCTCCATGAACGCAAGGCACGAGCGCGGTTGTTGTTTTCTTGGTGCTTGTTTGGGGTGGCCCGAGGTCCGGGTCATGGCGCTGGATGCAGTCCCGCTTTCACGGCAGATGCTGATGGGAAGCGCCGTCGATCTGGTTTTTGCTATTGAATATATAGCTTCTGACGAATGATGGATAAGCGAGGAAGGCGGTTTTTATACTTGTTTCGACTGTGTTCACACTTGCGCAGGCTGACAGGCTGTCGTCCGGGTTTTGCGAATGGGGCAAGGGATTTGTATGCTGGGTGCGGACTTGTTCGGGCTCAGCTCTCCCCACTCCAAGAAAGAAGCCTCCATGACGAATCTCCAGATCAACGGCCAGACGCAGTCGGCCGATGTGGCGCAGGAAACTCCTTTGCTCTGGGTGCTGCGCGATGAGCTAGGCCTGTGTGGCACCAAGTTTGGCTGCGGCATGGCCTTGTGCGGAGCTTGTACCGTGCACCTGGACGGGGAGCCCATCCGCTCCTGCATCACGCCGCTGTCTGCGGTGCAGGGCAAGGCGGTGGCCACCATCGAGGGCATGGAGTCCGACCGCGTAGGCAAGGCCGTGCAGGCCGCCTGGGTGGAGCTGGGTGTGGCCCAGTGCGGCTACTGCCAGGCCGGGCAGATCATGACGGCTGTGGGCTTGCTCAAGAAAACGTCGGCCCCCAGCGACAAGCAGATCGACGAAGCCATGAGCGGCAATATCTGCCGCTGCGGCACCTATCCACGGATTCATGCGGCGGTCAAGCTGGCATCCAGGCTTTTGACCGTGGGGGTGAAGTAAATGCAAGACCTTTTTGACACCTTCGACATCAGCCGTCGTAGCCTGCTGCAGGGCGGCGCAGGCCTGGTCTTCAGCCTGGGCGTCAGCCACGGCGGTTGGGTCTTTGCCCAGGATGCGGCCAAGCAGCCCAAGGCGTATGGCGCGGACTCCATGCCTGGCGGTACGGTCGATGATCCTCTGGCCTTTGTGGGGATCGCCCTCGATGGTGCGGTGATCATCGTGGCTCACCGGGCCGAAATGGGCACCGGCGTGCGTACCAGTCTGCCCATGGTGGTGGCCGATGAGATGGAAGCGCGCTGGGAGCGGGTCAAGGTCGTTCAGGCCCAGGCCAATGAGGCCAGGTACGGCAACCAGAACGTGGACGGCTCGCGCAGCATGCGCCACTTTCTTGGGCCCATGCGCCGCGTGGGCGCTGCCGTGCGCCAGATGCTGGAGGCTGCAGCCGCAGCTCGCTGGGACGTGCCGGTGGAGGAGGTCAGGGCCGTGCAGCATGAGGTGATTCATACGCCCAGCGGCAAGCGCCTGGGTTTTGGCCCTCTGGCTATCGATGCCGCCAAGCAGCCCGTGCCCAGGGGCGATGCGCTGCGGCTGAAGAGCGCCGCCGATTTTCGCTACATCGGCAAGGGCCAGGTTGCGGCGGTGGATCTGGTGGACATAGGCCGTGGCAAGGCCGTGTACGGCCAGGACATGCGCTTGCCGGGCATGGTCTATGCCGTGGTGGCCAGACCGCCGGTGCTGGGTGCCAGGCTGCGCAGCTACAAAAGCGATCATGTCAAGCAGATGCCGGGCGTGAAAAAGGTGCTGGAGCTACCGGGCTACAAGGGCGCTCCCATGTTTCAGCCTTTGGGGGGCGTGGCCGTCGTGGCCTCCAACACCTGGGCGGCGATGCAGGGCCGCAAGGCGCTGGAGCTGAACTGGGACGAGGGGGAGAACGCCAGCTACGACTCCGTCAAATACCGCAAACTGCTGGAAAAAGCCGCCAGCAGCCCCGGCAAGCTGGTGCGCAAAAATGGCGATCTGGAGTCTGCGGTCAAGGCAGCGGGCGACAGAAAACGGGTGGTTGGCGACTACTACATTCCCCATCTGGCCCATGCTTCGATGGAGCCGCCGGCGGCCACGGCCTTGGTCGCGGCGGACAAGAGTCGCTGCGAGATCTGGACTTCGGTGCAGGACCCGGAAACCGCCAAAAAACTGGTGGCCAGCTTTCTGGGCCTGAAGCCCGAGCAGGTGACGGTCAACGTGTTGCTGCTGGGCGGCGCCTTTGGTCGCAAGTCCAAGCCCGACTTTGCGGTAGAGGCTGCGCTGATTGCCCAGTCCATGCCGGGCACGCCGGTGAAGCTGGTGTGGACGCGTGAGGACGATATCCAGCACGACTTCTATCACGCCGTCTCGGCCGAGCGGCTGGAAGCCGTGCTGGGCCGCGACGGCATGCCCATCACCTGGTTGCACCGCACGGCAGCGCCCACGATCGGCTCGCTGTTTCAGCTGGGGGCCAAGGGGCAAAGCAGCATGGAGATGGCCATGTCGGCCATCAACATGCCCTATCAGATTCCCCATGTGCGCATAGAAACCGGCGAGGTGGCAGCCCATACCCGCATCGGCTGGTTTCGCTCGGTCTACAACATTCCCCATGCGTTTGCGGCCCAGTGCTTTATTGCCGAGCTGGCCCACCGTGCGGGCAGGGACCACAAGCGTTACGCGCTGGATCTGATAGGTCCGGCGCGCAAGATCAACCCTGTCGACCTGGGCGACGACTGGAATTACAGCGAATCGCCCACGCTCTATCCCTATGACACCGGCCGTTTGCGTGCCGTGATCGAAGCGGCGACACGCGGTGCGCGCTGGGGCAGAAGACTGCCCAAAGGTCATGGCCTGGGCTTGGCCTTTTGCTACAGCTTCATGAGCTACTCGGCCGTGGTGGTCGAGGTGGCCGTCGATGCCAAGGGCGGCATCAAGCTGGTGGCCGTGGATACGGCGCTGGACTGCGGCCCCCAGATCAACCCCGAGCGCATTCGTGCGCAGATGGAGGGCGGTGTCATCATGGGATTGAGTCTGGCCATGAGCAGCGAGATCAGCTTCGAGAAAGGCCGCGTCAGGCAAAGCAACTTCCACGACTATGTGGTGCTGCGCCACGCCGAGCAGCCCGGCGTGATTCGCTGCCATCTGGTGGGCAACAGCCTGGAGGTGCCGCCCGGCGGCGTGGGCGAGCCGCCGCTGCCTGCCGTGGCTCCGGCATTTGCCAATGCCATTTTTGCGGCCACGGGCAAGCGGATCAGGGCCTTGCCCATTCAGTCGCTCAGCTAGCTGGCGGTTCATCCAGGCAAAGGTCGGCGGGCAGCATGCCCGGCCGGCCTTTTTGCATCTTCAAAGGCGGGGCTGCGTCGCCTGAGTCTCTGGGGTTGATACCGATGTTGATAAATCAACATTGAGTAAAGATGCATTGCGTTTTGTGCACATGTGAATCACATGGGCGCGTGTGCAGAGGCCGATCCAGGGTCGATCTGGCCGGCATCTTTCATCTGCTTTATCCATCGCATTGCCATGAGCTCCGATTCCGCTTCCCAAGAGACCGTCTGCAGCCAGAGCTTGCCGCTGGACGAGTTTCTGACTTTCAAACTCATGGCCCTGGCCAATGCGCTGCAGATGCAGGTGACGCGTCACTATATTGCGCCGGTCACTTCCGTGGGCTTGGTCGAATGGCGCCTCATGGGTCTGCTGCAGCAGCATGGTGAAAGCCATGCCGGGGCGCTGGCGCGCATCAGCCTGATCGACAAGGCGCAGATCAGCCGCAGCCTGCAACCGCTGATTGAGCGCCAGTGGGTGCAGCGCCGGGTGGACCCGCAGCATGCGCGCCGCCATCTGCTGAGCTTGACGTCGCAAGGGCTGAGCCACTTCAACTGCGTGCTGGCCCAGGCCAGACCGTTTCAGGCCGCGCTGCTCAATGCGCTGACGCGGCAGGAACGCGAGTCTCTCAATCAGATCATGGCCAAGCTGATGCAGGCCGCCGAGGCCATTGATGCCCAGGCCTCGCAGCAAAGCGCGGATTCAAAGCCAAACAGCTCTCTAGCCATTGAACCGTAAGCGCTGAATGCTCTTGTTTTGATAACAACCACGGAGACCGACCATGCACCCCGATGAAATCAGCGCACGCCGCGAGCTGGCTGCCTGCTACCGAATTTTTGCCATGCTGGGCTGGGATGAGCTGATCTACAACCACATCACCGTGCGCCTGCCGGACGGCGTGACCGGCGGCGAAAAGCAATTTCTCATTAACCCCTTTGGTTTGCACTACAGCGAGGTCACGGCAGCCAATCTGGTGCGTATCAACGTCAGGGGCGAGGTGGTCGGCCATTCGGATCATCCCGTCAACCCGGCCGGTTTTGTGGTGCATGCGGCCATTCACGATGGCCTGGAGGGTGCGCACTGCGTGATGCATACCCACACCACGGCCGGCATGGGCGTGGCCTGTCTGGAGAACGGCCTGAGTCAGAGCAATTTCTACAGCGCCCAGCTGCATGGCATGGTGGCTTATCACGACTTTGAAGGCATCACCATCCATGCCGGTGAAGGCCCGCGCCTGCTGCAAAGCATAGGCCGCTGCAAGGCGGTGATTCTGCGCAACCATGGCCTGCTGAGCTGGGGCAGCCATCTGCCCCAGGCCTTTGCCGTGTTGTGGACGCTGCAGCGCGCCTGTGAGGTGCAACTGGCCACGCTGGCCATGGGTGCGCCGCGCATGATTGGCGAGGCCACGGCTGCGCGCTGCAACGCGGACTCGCTGACCTTTAACGACGATCACGGCGGCCCCCGCGATGTGTTCGACCATCTGGTGCGGCGCGTGAATCGGATCGACAGCAGCTATCTGGATTTGTAAGCGGAGTGTGGTGATGAGTCTGAAAAAAGCATGTATTTACGGCGCCGGCGCCATTGGCGGCTGGCTGGGTGTATCACTGGCCAAGGCCGGTTGTGAACTCAGCGCGGTGGCACGTGGCCAGACGCTGGCGGCCTTGCAGCAAAACGGCTTGACGCTGGTGCACGGCGATCAACGCGAGACCGTGGCCGTGCGCGCCGCGCAGGACCCGGCGGCGCTGGGCGTGCAGGACGTGGTGGTAATTGCCGTCAAGGCCCCGGCCATGCCTGAAGTTGCCAAGCAGATCGCACCCCTGATAGGTCCGCAGACCCTGGTGCTGACCGCCATGAATGGCGTGCCCTGGTGGTTTCTGGCCGGCGGTGTGGATGCCAGCCTGCAAGGCCTGCAGCTCCAGACCGTGGACCCGGGCGGTGAGATTGCGCACGCCATTCCTACCTCTCAGGTGATCGGCTCGGTGGTCCATGCCAGTTGCTCGCTGGATGCTCCCGGCGTGGTGCGCTGCCATTTTGGCAACAGCATCATCGTGGGCGAGCCCATGGCCGCAGCTGGCGCACGGCCTACGGAGCGCCTGCTGGCGCTGGCCGAGCTGCTGCGCCAGGGCGCTCTGGAGGTCAAGCTCTCCGAGCACATTCAGCGCGAAGTCTGGTACAAGCTCTGGGGCAATATGACCATGAACCCGGTCAGTGCCATCACGGGGGCGACCACGGACAAGATTCTGGGCGACGAGCTGGTGCGCAACTTCATCACGGCCGTGATGCTGGAGGCCAAGGAAATCGGGGCCCGTATCGGCCTGCCGATTGCGGATTCGCCCCAGGATCGCCACCAGGTGACGCTGAAGCTGGGCGGCTTCAAGACCTCTATGCTGCAGGATGTGGAAGCGGGCAAGCCTGTGGAGCTGGATGCGCTGGTGGGCGCGGTGCGCGAGATGGGCGCTTTGTGCGGCATGGCCACGCCTTGTACCGATGCGCTGCTTGGCCTGACCCGGCTGCGCGCCCAGCAGCTGGGTCTGTATCCGGCACCCAAGCATTGAACAGGGGTTCACCCAAGTCCTGGTGAGTGCATTCGGAAAAAAACGTATGTGCGTGTATGCGGCTATGCAGCGAACGGAGCTTGGCCCTAGACTGGGCGACCATGAGCACCCCTACCTCCAGCAAGCCCTCTCCTGCCGCTTCCGGCCAGGACAGTCGTGACAACCAGTGGGCCACGCTGTGCGTGGTCGTCACCACGGTGGACAGTGCCGAAGCTGCCGAAGACATGGCTCGCGCCATTGTCTCGGGCAAGGCCGCCGCCTGCGTCCAGTCCGAGCGCATCAACTCCTGCTATATGTGGGACGGCGTGATGCAAAACACGCCCGAGTGGCGACTGATTTTCAAGACCCTGCCCGATGCGCTGCCCCGGCTCACCCGGCTGATTCATGAGCAGCACAGCTATGAGGTGCCGCAGATCACCATGCGTACCGAGCGCTGCCTGCAGGACTATGCCAAGTGGCTCAAAGCCCAGATTCAGCCCTGAATGAAAAAAGGAGTGCCCAAAGCACTCCTTTTTTTTGTATCAAATCGGCCTGAAGCGCATATCCATCAAGCGCTTGAAGCTATCGAATTTGTATTTTTTCAGGACAACAAGGCCTGGGCAAATTCCTTGGCGCTAAAGGTTTCCAGGTCTTCGATCTTCTCGCCCACGCCGATGAAGTAGACGGGAATCGGGCGCTCCTGGGCAATGGCGGCCAGCACGCCGCCCTTGGCCGTGCCGTCGAGCTTGGTGACGATCAGGCCGGTCAGCTGCAGCGCATCGTCAAAGGCGCGCACCTGGGTCAGAGCGTTCTGGCCGGTATTGCCATCAATCACCAGCAGCACCTCGTGCGGGGCCGAGCCATCGGCCTTGGTCACCACGCGCCGGATCTTGCGCAGCTCTTCCATCAGGTGCAGCTGGGTGGGCAGGCGGCCTGCGGTATCGACCAGCACCACGTCTTTTTTGCGGGCCTTGCCGGCGGAAACCGCATCAAAGCTCACGGCAGCAGGATCGCCGCCTTCCTGGCTGACGATTTCCACGGTGTTGCGATTGGCCCAGACTCCGAGCTGCTCGCGCGCAGCGGCACGGAAGGTATCGGCGGCGGCCAGCAGCACGCTCTGGCCTTCGTCGGCCAGGTGCTTGGTCAGCTTGCCGATAGAGGTGGTCTTGCCTGCGCCGTTGACGCCGGCCACCATGATGACGGTGGGCGTGTGCTCGCCAATCACCAGCGGTTTTTCCAGCGGGGCCAGCAGATCGGCCAGGGCGTCGGCCAGCAAGGCCTTGACGGCTGCCGGCTCGGTGGTCTTGGTCTCCTTGACGCGGCGCTTCAGGTCATTGAGCAGGTGCTGCGTGGCTTTGACGCCGGTGTCGGCCATCAGCAGCGCATCTTCCAGCTCCTCGTACAGCGCATCGTTGATCTGCGTGCCGGTGAAGACGGTGGCGATGCTGGAGCCCGTCTTGCGCAGGCCTGCCTTGAGGCGCTCGGTCCAGCTTTGGCGGCTGGCATTGGCGGCTTCGGGCTTGGCGGTGGGCTCGGGCGCGGCGACAAAATCGGCCGCTGGCTCGGACTTGCCGCCAAAGGTCTTGCGCCACCAGCTGGAGCCCTGGCTGACCTCGGGAGCCTCAGCAGGCACCGGGGCTGTTGCCCCTGGCTTATCCTCTGAGCTTGTCGCCTGTGGGGCTTGCGCCTTCAGGTTGGGTGGCTGGGCGTCGCTTTGAACCGGAGACGGGGAGGCGGGCGCCGCTGCAGTTTCTGCAACGGGCACGTTTTCTGCCGCACTGGGCGGATTGGGCTTTTTCTTGAAAAAACTGAACATTGGCGGGTTCTTAGAATCACATCATTCTATGAAACATGTACGTGCACTCCCTGTACTGGGCTTAATGGCCTGTTTAAGCGCTGGGGCAGCCTTGGCTGCACCCAATGCATTGTCCAAATCCGAGCCTGCGGTCGCAAGTGCTGCGGCCCCGGTTTCCGCCAGCGCCGCCGTGCAGCAGTTCAAGCTGAAAAACGGCATGCAGCTGATTGTGCAGCCGGACCGGCGCGCCCCCACGGCCGTGCATATGCTGTGGCTGCGGGTGGGCGCGATCGACGAGGTCGACGGTACCTCGGGCGTGGCCCATGCGCTGGAGCACATGATGTTCAAGGGCAGCAAGACGGTGAAGCCCGGCGAATTCTCGCGCCGCGTGGCGGCCTTGGGCGGGCAGGAAAATGCGTTTACCAGCCGCGACTACACCGGCTATTACCAGCAGATTCCGTCCAGCCGCCTGGAAGATGTGATGAAGCTCGAATCCGATCGCTTTGCCAACAACCAGTGGCCCGATGCGGAATTCAAGAAAGAGATTGAAGTGGTCAAGGAAGAGCGCCGCATGCGCACCGAAGACCAGCCGCGTGCCGTGCTCATGGAGCAGCTGATGGCCGCCACCTTCATCGCCTCGCCCTATCACCGCCCCATCGTGGGCTGGATGAGCGATCTGGATGCCATGACGCCCGACGATGTGCGTGACTTCCACAAGCGCTGGTATGTGCCCGCCAATGCAGCGCTGGTGGTAGCAGGCGATGTGGACGTGGCCAAGGTGCGCGCCTGGGCCGAAAAATACTACGGCAGCATTCCCGCCCGCGCCGTGCCCGTGCGCAAGCCGCGCACCGAGCCGGTGCAGATCGGCGTGCGCCGCATCGAAGTCAAGCAGCCTGCCGAGCAGGCGGTAGTCGCCATGGCCTATCGCGTACCTTCGCTCAACCATGTGGAAAACCTGGATCAGGGCGACAAGGATGCGCTGGCGCTGCTGGTGTTGTCCGCCGTGCTAGACGGTTATGATGGCGCTCGCCTGGAGCGCGCCCTGGTGCAAGGTGAAGGCCAGAAGAACGGCCGCGTGGCCGACAGTGCCGGCAGCTCGGCCTCCATCATGGGCCGCGGGCCCAGCCTGTTCATGCTGACCGGCGTGCCGGCCAAGGACAAGACGCCGGCCGAGGTGGAGGCCGCCTTGCGCGAGCAGATTCAGAAAATTGCCCAGGAGGGCGTGCAGGCCGAGGAGCTGGCCCGCGTCAAGACCCAGTGGATGGCCTCCAATGTCTATGAGCGCGATTCGGTGATGGGCCAGGCCCAGAGCCTGGGTAGCTACTGGGTGCAGGGCATGCCGCTGGATGCCGAAGACAAGCTGCTGGCCGCACTCAAGAAAGTCACTTCGGACGAGGTCAAGGCCGTGGCCGCCAAGTACTTTGGCGATGATCAGCTGACGGTGGGCACCCTGGTGCCCCAGCCTCTGCCTGCCGGCGGCAAGCCGCAGCGCCCCCTGTCCGGCAAGGCCGACGCCGGTGGACCGGTTCACTGAGCGCGGCTGGAGAAGTTTATGAAGAGTATGAAAAAGATAGCTGTCAGCGCAATATTCATGGGCATTGGAATGGGATTGATGACTCAATCCGCCTGGGCCTTGCTGCCGATAGAGCATTGGACCCAGCCCAGCGGAGCCCAGGTCTGGCTGGTGCAAAGCCCCGGCATTCCCATGGTGGATGTGCAGCTGGATTTTGACGCCGGCTCCCGCCGCGACCCCAAGGAGCAGAACGGCCTGGCTGCTTCCGTGGCCATGATGGCCTCCAAGGGCGTCAAGGCCACCGGCGATCAGCCGGCGCTGGATGAAAACGGCCTGGGCCAGGCCTGGGCTGATCTGGGCGCCAGCTTTGGTGCCAATGCCGGTCGTGACGGCTTCACCTACGGCCTGCGCTCCCTGACCGAGCCCGATTTGCTGCAAAAAGCCGTGGCCCTGGCCGCGCGCCAGATGGCTACGCCCAGCTGGCCCGAGGCCGTCTGGCAGCGCGACCGCGAGCGTTGGGCCGCCGCCATCAAGGAAGCCGCCACCCGCCCCGGCACCGTGGCCGCCAAGGCTTTTCGCAAAGACATCTTCGGCAGCCACCCCTATGGCAATGAGGTGACGGGCGAAAGCCTGGCGCGCATCGATATCTCGGCCATGCAGGCCTTTCACCGCCAGCTGATTGCGGCCTGCCGTGCCAAGGTCAGCGTGGTGGGGGCCGTCAGCCGCGAGCAGGCCGATACGCTGGTGAAACAGTTGCTAGGCCCTTTGCAGGCGGCCAACGGCAATGATTGCGCCCCGCTGCCTCCAGTGCCCAAGGTGGCGGATCTGAGCGAAGCCAAGACCGAGAATATTCCGTTTGAATCGGCTCAGGCCCAGGTGCTGATAGGCCAGCCCGGCATTGCCCGCAACAATCCGGACTTTCTGGCCGTGATGGTGGGCAACCACATCTTGGGCGGGGGCGGTTTTACCTCGCGCCTGATGGAAGAGGTGCGGGAAAAGCGTGGCCTGACCTATGGCGTCTATAGCGACTATTCTCCGGGGCTGGATCGCGGTGCCTTCAAGATCGCTTTGCAGACCCGCCCGGATCAGGCAGCGCAGGCGCTGAAGATCTCGCAGGACGTGTTGCGCAAATTCGTGGCCGAAGGCCCGACCGAGAAAGAACTCAAAGCGGCCAAGGACAATCTGATCGGCGGTTTTGCCCTGCGCATCGACAGCAACCGGAAATTGCTGGGCAACGTGGCCAATATCGCCTGGAACGGCCTGCCGCTGGATTACCTGGAGCATTGGACGGATCGCGTCCAGGCTCTGACAACCAAAGATGTGAAAGACGCTATGCAGCGCATGATTCAACCCGACCGTATGGTGACCGTGACCCTGGGAGCCAAGCCATGAGCCGCAGTGCCATCAAGCTCCACACCCCCGCAGGCCGCAAGGCGCTGGACAAGATGATCAACGAGGCCGAGCGCAAGGCGCAGGAAACGGCGCTGACCAAGGGCGGCAAGCCGGTAGCCCCGGCCAAGAAAGCCGCCGGCAATGGCGAAATCCGCATCATCGGCGGCCAGTGGCGCCGCACGCGCCTGCCCGTGGCCCAGAAGCCCGGACTGCGCCCCACGCCTGACCGCGTGCGCGAGACGCTGTTCAACTGGCTGGGCCAGGATTTGACCAACTGGAAATGCGTGGATGCCTTTGCCGGCACGGGGGCTCTGGGTTTTGAAGCCGCGTCGCGCGGTGCCAGCAGCGTGGTCATGAACGAGCAGGATGCGGCCCTGGTGCAGCAGCTGCAGCGCCTGCGCGAGCAGCTTGATGCCAAGGCTGTGAAGGTCCAGCGCGGCGATGGGCTGAGCTGCCTCAAATCCATCAGCGGCCAGGATCTGGTGCTGCTGGACCCGCCTTTCGATCTGGTCGACATGTTCGAAGCGGCCGTCAAGGCTGCGGCCCAGGCCATTAACGATGGCGGCTTCATCTATCTGGAAGGTCCCGAGGCCTGGGGCGAGGAGCAGTTGCAGCCCTTGGGACTGGAGCTGCACCGCTACCTCAAGGCCGGGGCCGTGCATGCCCATTTGCTCAAGAAGCTGCCCTGAGCGGAATTCTCTGTAGTTTTTACTATTGAATGAAGAGCTGCTGGTGCTTGATATACAAGCGCTAGCGGCTCTTTTTTTATGAGGTTTTGCTGAACCTCAGCCCTGCCGAACCGGCTCGGAGGGCTGAATGCATAATGCGGTTTTTCCATGTGGCAAAGCATTGCCGCAACCCATGCCAGCAAGGAGACAACTTCCCATGAGTCAGGACCTGATTGCCGTGTATCCCGGAACCTTTGATCCCATCACGCTGGGACATGAAGATGTGGTGCGTCGGGCCACGCAACTGTTTGGCCAGGTCATCGTGGCGGTGGCGGCAGGTCATCACAAGAAAACCCTGTTCAACCTGGAAGAGCGCATGGCCATGGTGAGCGAGGCGGTGGCGATCTATCCCCAGGTGCAGGTACAGAGCTTTGACGGCCTGCTGCGCGACTTTGTGGTCTCGCGCGGCGCCAAGGCCATGGTGCGCGGCCTGCGAGCCGTGACGGACTTCGACTATGAGTTCCAGCTCGCCGGCATGAACCGCACCTTGATGCCTGAGGTGGAAACCGTGTTTCTCACCCCCAGCGACCGCTACCAGTTCATCAGTTCCACCTTTGTGCGCGAGATTGCGACGCTCAACGGCGAGGTGGATAAATTCGTCTCCAAGGGGGTGCATGACCGCCTGATGGCCAAGGTGGGTCGTACGAGCTAATGGTTTCAGGCCGGCGCCTGCGCTCTGCGCTGGGTCAGCACTTCGTGCACAAAGCGTAGCTTGGCCCAGGCACCCGCAGACGTGGCAAACGGGTAGGCATCGCCATGGCCCAGGCTGTGATTGAGGCTGTTGTGGATCAGCGTCAAAGGCACCCACTGGGCTTGCACAACGTCAAAGCTGGGCGTGGGCAGCGCCAGGGGGTCGCGCATCTGCCATGTGGGGCTGGGCGGAATCTCAGGCACCGTCATCTGCATTCGGTAGCTGGCCGCAGTTTCCAGAAGATCCATCATGTGCAGATAGTGCGCCCAGGTCTCGGCCCAGTCTTCCCAGGGGTGGGAGGTAGCGTAGGCGCTGACATGGGCGGTTTGCCAGCCGATATCGAAGGGGTTTTTGTTGTAATGGCTTAGCAAGGCATGGCCATAGTCTTGGCGCTCATCGCCGAATAACGCTCTGTACAGCTCCAGCCAAGGGCTGTTTGCTATCAGTTTTTCCCAGTAAAAATGTCCGCATTCGTGACGCAGATGACCGATCAGCGTGCGGTAGGGCTCATGCAGGGCCAGGCGGCGTTTGGCACGTTCGTCATCGTCGGCTTCGACGACGTTGAGGGTGATCATGCCGCTGTAGTGGCCGGTCATCACCGGCGGTGCGCCCGGCATATCGGCCAGCAAGGAAAAGCGCGGCTGCCAGTCATCATCCATCAGGCCCAGCTTGGCCAGCGTGTAGTAGAGCCTGCGCTTGGCCATCTCGATCTTGGCCCAGCGCAATTCATTGGCCGGGTTGCTGGAATCCGGTAGCCACTCGGTCTGGCGGCAGGATACGCACAGCGTATGTGCGTCATGGGTCTCTATGGCGAAATTGCACAGATTGAGATTATGGCGGTGGGCGCACAAGCGGTAATGCAAGGGCTGGACGGCGGCAACGCGCAACTGGTCTGGCAGGAAGGCAAGCTGCGCCCCGCAGTGCAAGCACTGCAGGCTGTCAAAGAAAACCAGATGGCCGCAGGCATCGCAGTTGAATACTTGCATGGGCTTTACTTTAAGGTCTGGTGGATCGGCTGCGGCAAAGTCAGGGCTTTGCCAAAAAAAAGCCGGCATGTATGCCGGCTTTTTTCAAGAGGCCCGGGCATGCGCCCCGACGAGGGCGCTATCGGGCCGATCTTTATGGGCGCACCACAATGCTGTTGCGCACTTCGCGCACATTCTTGGTAGTACGGGCAATCTCGCCTGCGCGGGCCTTTTCCGCATCAGATTTGGCAAAGCCGGACAATTGCACCGTGCCGTTGAGTGTTTCCACACTGATGGAGGTTGCGGAGACGCTCTTGTCCTCGGCCATCTTGGCTTTGACTGCCGTGGTAATGCCCGCATCATCCACATAAGAGCCTACGCTTTGCTGGTTGCGGGCCACCGAGCAAGCGGTGGTTCCCAACACAGCAATACCAGTGACGGCAGCGAAAGCGAGAGTTCGGATCATTGGTTTCATGAAGCTCCTTTGCGGTTGAAAAACTATCGATGAAGCCAGTGCCGCAGAGTCACAGGCGTGCCTGCGGCAACGGCATCAGATTCACTTTCTGCGGCTGCGGCCCAGCATGAAGGCCGTGGCAATGGCTGCGCCGGTGGCCGCTGCAATCAGCATGGAGCGGCCTGGCTGCTCGGACACATAACGTGTGGTGGCGTCGGCCGCCGTCTGGAACTGGCGACGCGCCTTGTGCGAGTTGTCGGCCCAGAAATTGATGCTGCGCTCGGCCAGATCCTGGGCGCGAGTGGCCAGATCGTCAATCAACTGGCGGTTGTATTCGCTTTCGGCATCGCGCAGATTGCGGCCCGCTTCATCAATGGCTTCGGAGGCGGTGCGTCGCGTGCTGCGATACGCGTCTTGGGCGGCATCCTTGACGTCTGTGGCCACATCCTGGGCTGCGCTGGCAGCCTTGTGGGCCGTGTTCTTGGCGGAGTCTAGTACCTCTTCGGCGGCGCCCTTGGCATTGCTTGCCACGTCCTTGGCCGAGGCCTTGATCTCTTCCACTACGGACCTGGCGTTGTTATCGGCTTGACTCATCAGCTTGATCTCCCAAAAAACGCACTGTCGCAAGCCTGCGACAGGCATGGTCATTGCTTATATGGCTCCCGCTGTAAGCAGCGGCGGGATTGATGATGGCGAATACCGCCTGTTTGTGCAATGCACCGGTCGGTATTGCAGGGTATTTGGTGTTACCGGTGGTGTTTATTTCTTGATCAGGCTTACGGCAAAGCTGATCACGGCCATGACGATGAAAACAATGAACAGAATTTTGGCGATGCCGACGGCTCCGGCGGCGATGCCGCCGAAGCCAAATACGGCAGCTATCAAGGCAATGACAAAAAAGACAATGGCGTAGTGCAACATGACAGTCTCCTCAATCCGTGATTTCCATAGCGCCGGATAGCGCTGAAAAGTGGGGGATGAATCGACTGTAGGTACTGTAGCCAGGCTGTTCTGACGGTGTCGGCCCTGGCTGGACGTCAGGGCTATCGCAGGCCTGCTTGTAGGAGAATTACCGATTGCGCAGATGCTGATTGCTGCAGGAACGCGCTGCGACACTCTTGTCAAACCGGCAGGGTTGACAGTGGAATGACGGCAGAAATAGTGGTGCCTTTGCCGATTTGCGATGAAACCGTCAGGCGACCGCCTGCGGCTTCTACCCTGTGACGCATGCCCGCAAGCCCGTGGGAGTTGGGGCGCATGCTGGCGGTTTCAAATCCATCTCCATCGTCCTGGATCT
The DNA here is from genome assembly GCF_965139575.1 of Comamonas aquatilis. Classification (NCBI taxonomy): domain Bacteria; kingdom Pseudomonadati; phylum Pseudomonadota; class Betaproteobacteria; order Burkholderiales; family Comamonadaceae; genus Comamonas; species Comamonas aquatilis. The sequence continues at coordinate 64,421 of NZ_CBCSIW010000019.1, forward strand.
GCACCGCCACATAGGTCGGGTAATTGTGTACCGTCACCATGACATGCTGGGCTCTGGCGTATTTGCCGATATTGGTCAGTGATTCCTGCACCACGCGATAAACCGTCAACTGGGTGGATTCCGGCAGATCCACCTGCTCCAGAATCGACTCCACGTCGAGGCCGCTGCGTTCGGCGAATTCGCGTGTCAGGATTTCAAGTGCCGTGGTCAGGCCCAAGTTGGACAGCGAGGAGGGGCGAAGGTCTTCAATGATGCGACGCTTGAGGGCAATGCCGCTATTGAGTGTCGCTATCAAGTGGGTGATGCGCTCCCCAACCTCTGGTGCGCTGACGTCGATTTTGGACTTGAGGCGTGCAACATCCAGCTTGGCGGCAGTCAGCAGGGAGCCCAGTTCATCATGCAGCTCACGTGCGAGGTGACCGCGCTCATCTTCGCGTACCTGTTGCAAGTGGGTGGCCAGTTCCGTCAGCGTGGCCGTGCGTTCGCGCACGATTTCTTCCAGTCGATTGCGTTCATCGCGCTGAATTTCTTGCTCGCGCTGATTGGCCAGTTGCAGCAGATGGGCCTGGCGCAGATACATGAAAAATCCCAGAATCCCCAGCACGGTGACCGTGGCGATACCGATTCGGGAGAGGGCCAGCGTGTGCTCGATATCGATGACATCGCGCTCGCTCTGCTTTTCGATGCCGGCCAGAAGCATCTTGCTGTACCCGCGTATGGCATCCATGTTCTCCATGCCGACATCGGTGAACATCACAAAGCGCCAAGCATCGTTATTGCCCTGGCGGTACAGGCGAAGGCTCAGTTCCATTTCGCTGATCTTGCGCTCCACATGACGCGCCAGGGGAGAGAAGGTGGCCAGATCGCTGGGGTTGAGAATGAAGATCTTGCGCAGCTCATCCATGGTGCCGTTGATGGCCAGCGTGGCATCGGTGTAAGGGTCGAGGTAGCGATCCTCTCCTGTCAGCAGGTAGCCGCGCAGACCGGTTTCGGCATCCAGAATCTGTTGCATTAACTGATTGATTTTTGCGCGGGTATTTTGAGTCTGTGTCAGCGTGTCCAGAGCCGTCATGGAACGCACGTAACCCGCTTCATTAATACTGGCCATCAGTACCGCGGCAATGATTGCAATCACCAAGCTGATTGCAATTTTGCGCAAATGTATCCAGCGCATCTACATCCTCTCACCTACAAGCTAATTTCCTGATATTCTGCATAATCTTATCGTCAATGACTGACGTGTGCATGTCGGTCAACCCCGGTGAAGCGCTGCGAGATCTAGCGTAGCTTCATGAAAAAGAGGTATTCATGATTAAAGTTGGCATTGTGGATGACCATGCAATCGTCCGTTCGGGTTTGCGCCAGTTTCTCTCCGAACATGTGGACTTGCGGGTGGTTGGAGAGGCCGCCAATGGTCGGGAGGCGATTGATCTGGTTCGTGAGCATGAGGTGGATGTCCTGCTGATGGATTTGTCCATGCCCGGGCAAAGCGGTATTGATGCCTTGGCGATGCTGAGGGCAAAAGCCCCCGATATGGGTATCTTGATACTCAGTGGTTACCCTGAGGAGCATTACGCCATCAATCTGATCCGTCAGGGCGCCAGCGGCTACCTCAACAAGGAGTGCGAGCCCCAGGAAATTGCAGAGGCCATTCGCACCGTGGCACTGGGGCGCCGCTATCTCACGCCCGCCGTGGCCGATCTGTTGGCTCAGCAGCTCAATCGCAAGGATGATGCTCCCGCGCACGAGCAACTGTCCGAACGGGAGTTCCAGGTATTTCTCAAGCTGGCAAGAGGCGAAACAGCTGGCGATATTGCCAAGTCATTGTCTCTCAGCGTTAAAACGGTCAGCACCTACAGAACACGGTTAATGGAAAAAATGAGTCTTTCTTCCAATAGTGATCTGACTTATTACGCATTGAAAAATAGATTAATCGATTGATTAAAATAAAAAGGCTTGAAAATCAAGCCTTTTTTATTTTTTGGAATTCATAATTCCCAGATTTTTCTGATTGCTCAGGTCCATGCAGAAATCGATCAGAGAATCAATTTCATTGGACTTGTCAAACGTCGCATCGACATTCAAATCCTGGCAGCGGCGGCGCACATCGGCCGTGGCATAGTTACTCAGAACAATCATTTTTTGATGGGGGAGGCGTTGCTGAAATGCGGTAACCACGCCCAGACCGCTGCCTTGGCGCAGGAATAAATCCACGATCACCAGGTCCCAGGCATCGGTATGCTGGGCCAACCAGTCTGTGGCCTCGGTCTCTGTTTCGGCAATGCCTACCGACTGCACCTCGGCCAGTTCTGCCAAGGTAGCTATCAGATTTTCACGAATTGTTGGATTGTCTTCAACGAAAAAGGTGCGCAGCTTCACAGTAGTTCCAACTAGGTCATTTCACGGACGGTGTTGCCCATGAACCTGTCTATGCAACCGATTGTGGCGTATGGCCTCAAGCCGGCATGACAGCAGGTAAGCGGCACGCTCGTCAGAGCCAGGCCTACAAATTGTTTAGACAAACTGGGCAGTCCGGGTTGTGGGTCGCACGGATACGGCTCCACTCCATAGTTCGTGCGTCCAGCATCTGAAGTTGTCCGGAGGATGGCTTGCCAAAGCCTGCTATCAGCTTCAAGGCTTCGGCGGCCTGCATGGTTCCAATGAGGCCGACGATGGGTGCAAACACACCCATGGTGGAGCATTGAACTTCCTGAAACTGCGCGTCCGGAGGAAAGATGCAAGCATAGCAGGGGGCATCCGGTTCGCGGGGATCGATAACCATCAGTTGGCCGTCCAGCCGGATGGCTGCACCTTCGATCAAGGGCGTTTTGTGCCGCACGCAAGCCGCATTGATGAGGTGTCTAGTCTGGTAGTTGTCCGTGCAGTCGAGCACCACACTGGCCTGAGGAACCAGTTCATCAAGCAACTCCTTGGTGGCGCGCTGCTGCAGACCGTGAAACTGCACATCAGGATTGATGGCGTGCACGGCGGTACGCACGGAGTCCACTTTCGGAGTGCCCACACGCTCCAGGGTGTGGGCAATCTGGCGCTGCAGATTGGTCATGTCCACGGTGTCGTGGTCGACCAAGGTGATTTTCCCCACCCCGGCAGAGCCCAGGTAGAGAGCGGCCGGGCAGCCTAGCCCTCCAGCACCGATCACCAGCACATGGGAGGCCAAAATACGCTCCTGTCCTTCGATGCCGATTTCATCGAGCAGGATATGGCGCGAATAGCGCAGCAGCTGATCATCATTCATCAGGTGGGTTTCCTTTGATTCATGTCGTAACTGTAGTCAGCATGAAAAAGCCGGGCAAGGGCCCGGCTCGATGGGGAAGGCAGTAGCGAGGGCTTAGTGGCCTTTTTTCTCTGGGCTTGGCTTTTGATCGGATGGCTTGTCCGTTGCCTTTTTGTCGCTGCTCTTCTTGTCGGTCTCTTTTTTGTCTGTGCTGTCACCTGCTTTGGGTTCAGGCGGGCGTTCAGTCAATGTCTTGCTGACCTTGACGGGCAAACCTTTGAGCTTGTTCAGAGCTTGCTGCAGCTGGAAGTCCTTGTCCGAGCCGAACTCGGGTAAACGTCGTTCCGACAGGGGCTTCTTGGATTCCTCTTCCAGGCGCTTGCGTGCCTCTTCACGGGATTTTTCCAAGGCTTCGTTCTTGACTTCCTCGGTACCCTGTCCGCTGGACAGATGTTTCTCCAGATCGGCTTCCCGCATGCTCAGTGCGGCAAAAATATCGCCTTCTGCGGTTTCGTCGACCATCACGTCCGGGACAATGCCCTTGGCCTGAATCGACTTGCCGCTAGGCGTGTAGTAGCGGGCCGTAGTGAGCTTCAAGGCAGTCTCAGGTCCCAGGGGACGCACGGTCTGCACCGAGCCCTTGCCAAAGGTCTGGCTGCCCATGATGGTGGCCCGCTTGTGATCCTGCAGGGCACCAGCCACGATTTCGCTGGCCGAGGCGGAGCCTTCGTTGACCAGTACGACCATGGGCAGCTTTTTGAGTGCGGCAGGCAGGCGCTGTAGCGGATCACCCAGGCCGCGCTGAGCATAGAACTCGGGCGACGCGGTATAGGTGGCCTTGCTTTCTTCCAGTTGGCCGTTGGTAGAGACCACCTTGGCATCCTGAGGCAAAAAGGCTGCAGAGATGGCGATGGCCGCATCCAGCAGGCCGCCGGGATCGTTGCGCAGGTCCAGCACCAGGCCCTTGATGTTCGGATCTTGCTTGTAGATTTCCTCGACCTTGCGCACAAAGTCGTCCACCGTGCGCTCCTGGAACTGGCTCAGGCGAATCCAGCCATAGCCCGGCTCCACAAGCTTGCCCTTGACGGACTGGGTCTTGATCTCTTCGCGCGTGATGGTGACGGGGAAGCTGCGGCTTTCATCCTTGCGCAGGATGTTCAGGCGCACCTTGGTATTGGGCTCGCCACGCATGCGTTTGACCGCGTCGTTGAGCGACAGTCCCTTGACCGCAGTTTCGTCAATCTTGGTGATCAGATCGCCGGTCTTGAGGCCGGCGCGGAAGGCGGGCGAGCCTTCAATGGGGGAGACAATCTTGATCAGTCCATCTTCCATGGTGATCTCGATGCCCACGCCGACGAATTTGCCGCTCGTGCCTTCACGAAACTCTTTGTAGGATTTCTTGTCGAAATACTGAGAATGCGGGTCCAGGCTGGAAACCATGCCGGAGATGGCATCGGTAATCAGCTTTTTATCGCTGACCTGTTCTACATAATCGGTCTTGATCAGACCGAAAACCGCGGACAGTTGCTGGATTTCCTCAAGCGGCAAAGGCGTGACGCCTCCACGGGCCAGGGTTTGCAGGGATACCGTGGTCAACGCACCGGCCACCACGCCTACAGAAATCCAGCCAGCAATTTTGATTTTTTGACCCATAGCACCCCTTTAACCATTCGCAATATACACCTTGGATGGCGCAAGGCTTATGAGGTTCCATAGCTCTTGCGTTGCTCTTGCCCCGGACTGCAAGGCTGGGCCAGCCGTCCGGGGCATGGGTATCAGGCTTTGCCCTGAGATGCCACAGCCGAGGCCGCCTTGGCTGCTGCTTGCGCATCGCCCAGGTAGTAATGGCGAATCGGCTTCAGGTTCTCGTCCAGTTCATAGACCAGAGGGATGCCGTTGGGGATGTTCACGCCGACGATTTCGTCGTCGGCGATGTTGTCCAGGTATTTAACCAGGGCGCGGATGGAGTTGCCGTGGGCCGTGACCACAATGCGCTTGCCGGACTTGATGGCGGGTGCCATGGACTCGTTCCAGAACGGAATCACGCGTTCCACGGTGTCCTTGAGGCACTCGGTCAGCGGGATTTGCTCGGGCTGCAGCTTGGCGTAGCGCACGTCGGAGCGCTCGCTGCGTGGGTCCGAAGCTTCCAGTGCGGGTGGCGGCACGTCATAGCTGCGGCGCCATTGCAGCACCTGGGCTTCGCCATATTGCTTGGCCATGTCGGCCTTGTTCAGACCTTGCAGGCCGCCATAGTGGCGCTCGTTGAGGCGCCAGTGGTGCACCACGGGCACCCAGGTGCGGTCCATCTCGTCCAGCACGTGCCACAGGGTACGGATGGCGCGCTTGAGCACACTGGTATAGGCCACATCGAATTCATAGCCTTCGGCCTTGAGCAACTGGCCGGCAGTCTTGGCTTGCTCAATACCGGTGGAAGTCAGATCCACATCGGTCCAGCCGGTAAAACGGTTTTCAAGGTTCCAGGTGGATTCACCGTGGCGGATCAGAACGAGCTTGTACATGGACTCTCTCAAAGTAGCAAAGCAGTTATGACGCAAAGTCAAAGCCCGCTATTTTAGGGGTTTGCATTTTTCCATTCAGCCGTCGGGATAGTGGCAACACGCTTTGTTGCATGGAGTTTGGGGGATTTCTTCGTTAGCGCCGGGTGTGCGGGCAGGGCGCCGACCCTTGGGGATCAGGCACTTGCCCTTGATTTCGCACTGCCTCAGACGGCCCGCCGGGCGAACAGCCGGGCCTACCCTCTAAAATCGGCAGGTTTGCCATCCCAAGGAATGACGTGAAATTCATCATCGATAACTGGTATTTGATCCTGATTGCCGTGGCATCGGGCGTGATGCTGCTGTTGCCCATCGTGCGTGGTGCCGGTGCAGGCTCGCTGTCGGCTGCTGCAGCCGTGCACCTGATCAACCGCGAAAAAGCCGTGGTGCTGGATGTGAGCGAGCCCGACGAGTTTGCTGCGGGTCACGTCAACGGAGCCAAGAATCTGCCCCTGGGCGAGCTGGAACAAAAGCTGCCCACCATGGTCAAGAACAAGAACCTGCCCCTGGTGTTGGTCTGCGCCAAGGGTGCCCGCGCATCGCGCGCCGAAGGCATTGCCAAGAAGCTGGGCTATGAAAAGGCCCAGGCCCTGGCTGGTGGCCTGAAGGCCTGGCGCGCTGCGGGCCTGCCCGTTGAAAAAGCCTGATCCATCCCCATCTGCTCTCAGATGATTTAGATAGCAGCCCGTAACGCGCCCTCGCCGGACGCATGCGGGCCTGAACAGCCGGGCTGGCGCAAGTGCCGCAGCCCCGGCGAACCGACCCACAGGAAGAGTTGCTCATGCAAGCCGTCAAGATGTACACCACCGCCGTCTGCCCTTTTTGCATTCGTGCCAAGCAGATTCTCAAGGCCAAGGGTGTGGAACAGATCGAGGAAGTGCGCATTGACGTCGATGCCGCTGCCCGCGATCACATGATGCAGACCACCGGTCGCCGCACCGTGCCGCAGATTTTCATCGGCGAGACCCATGTGGGCGGCTGTGATGATTTGATGGCCTTGGACGCCAAGGGCGGCCTGCTGCCTTTGCTACAGAGCTGATTGCCAGACGCCTGTGCTTATCGCATTGCAGCATCCGCCAGGCTTTGCCCATGGGGCAATCCCCGGTGAGCAGCCCCGGGACTTGGCTTCCGGGGCTTGTGCTGCACTGCATAATGCCAGTTGCTATTTCCTGGAAATGCCCGTTGTGACTTAGCGCGCAACGGGCATTTGCATTTCCCAGACTTTGTTTTCCCGAAAGAAGCATCTCATCATGGCCGAACAAGACAACGCTCCCGTTTTCCAGATCCAGCGCGTTTACCTCAAGGACCTGTCCCTGGAGCAACCCAACTCTCCCGCCATCTTGCTGGAGCAGGAACAGCCCAGCGTAGATATCCAACTGGGCGTGGAAGCCACTCCCGTGGCCGAAGGCGTGTTTGAAGTGGCTGTGACCGCTACCGTGCAGACCAAGATTCAGGACAAGACCGTGTTCCTGGTCGAAGCCAAGCAAGCCGGTATCTTCGAAATCCGCAACGTGCCCGAAGACCAGATGGGTGGCGTGATCGGCATTGCCTGCCCCCAGATCATCTATCCCTACCTGCGTGGCAACGTGGCCGACATCGTGACTCGCGCCGGCTTCCCGCCCGTGCACCTGGCTGAAATCAACTTCCAGGCCATGTACGAGCAGCAGCAAGCCGCTGCGGCCGCACAGACCGAAGGTCAGCTGCCTCAGTAAGCAGCGTCTGCGGGCCTGGTTTTTGCAGTGTGCAAAAATCAGGGCTCAGGCATAAAAAAGAGGCCCGAGCGGCCTCTTTTGCTTATGTGGATTGCGCTAACTGCTATCAATATTCGTATATGAAAATTCTTGTCATAGGCGCCGGAGCCTGGGGTTCGGCCCTGGCCATGAGTGCCGCAGCCCGCCCGGACAAGCGCACGGTCACCCTTTGGGCGCGTGATGCCGCTCAGGCGCAGGCCATGCAGACCGAGCGTGCCAACACGCGCTATCTCAAGGGCGTTCAGTTCCCGCCAGCGCTGGCCGTGGTGCATGGCGACGTGATGGAGCAGGTGCGCGGCGCGGATCTGGTGGTGCTGGGCACGCCCATGGCAGCGCTGCGCGAATGGCTGGGCAAGCTAAAAAGTTGCAGCGTGCCCGTGGTTTGGTTGTGCAAAGGCTTTGAAGCCGTGGCCGCCGATGCAGAAGCCGGCAGCATGGGCCTAATGGCCCATGAAGTCTGCCAGCAGGTGGCGCCCCAGCTGCGCTGCGGCGTGCTCAGCGGCCCCAGCTTTGCGGCCGAAGTGGCACGCAACCAGCCCACGGCCCTGGTCGCGGCCAGCGCCCATGCCGATGTCAGCGAGATGCTGGTGACCGCCTTCCACGGCGATGCCATGCGTGTCTATGCCAATACCGACATCGTGGGTGTGGAAGTAGGTGGCGCCGTGAAAAACGTGCTGGCCATTGCTACCGGCCTGTGCGACGGGCTGCAACTGGGGCTGAATGCCCGTGCGGCTCTGGTCACCCGCGGCCTGGCCGAGATGACGCGTCTGGGCGTGGCGCTGGGCGCGCGTACCGAAACCTTTATGGGCTTATCGGGTTTGGGCGATCTGGTGCTGACTGCGACCGGCGATCTGTCGCGCAACCGTAAAGTCGGCTTGTTGCTGGCCGAGGGCAAGACGCTGGAGCAGGCCGTGGCCTCGCTGGGCCATGTGGCCGAAGGCGTGTACAGCGCGCGCACCGTGCTGGCGCGTGCGCTGCATCTGGGCGTGGAAATGCCCATCACCGAAACCGTGGTGGCCTTGCTGGACGGCAAGCTGCCGGTCTCGGAAGCTGTGCAGTACCTGATGGCGCGCGATGCGCGCGGTGAGTAAGTTTTGAGGTTTTTTGGGTTGTAGCGCTTATGCGATAAGCGCTACAAGCTATCAAATCAGGAATAAAAAAGCCCGAAGCGCAACTGTGCTTCGGGCTTTTTGCATGGACAGGGCGAATTACAGACCTGTTTCCAGCGCCAGCAGCTCGTCCACGGTCTGGCGGCGGCGAATCAGCCGGGCCTGGCCTGCATCCACCAGCACCTCGGCAGCCAGAGGGCGGGTGTTGTAGTTGCTGGACATGGAGCAGCCATAAGCGCCCGTGTCGTGAATCACCAGCAGATCACCCACCGTGGCGCCGGCCAGCGAGCGCGGCAGCACCACGCCGCCGTCGCCCTGGGTGAATACGTCGCCCGACTCGCACAGCGGGCCGGCCACCACGCTGTCTTGCGCGGGCAGTTGCTGGCCGTCGCGGCGCAGCACTTCCATGCCGTGGTAGCTGCCGTACATGCTGGGGCGCATCAGCTCGTTGAAGCCGGTATCGACCAGCACAAAGTGGTTGCTGCCCGCATTCTTGGTGGCGCGCACCGTGCCCAGCAGCACGCCGGATTCGGCGACCAGGAAGCGGCCGGGTTCCAGTTCCAGATCCAGGCTGTGGCCTACGATGGCTTCGGCTTGCTTACGTGCCGCATCCCAGAGGCCGTGGTAGTGGGTGGTGTCGATGGTGGCATCGCCATCACGATAAGGGATGGACAGACCGCCGCCGGCCGAGATGGCGTGCAGATCAATGCCAGCCGCCTTGGTGCGTTCCACCAGCTTGACCATGGCGCCACAGACTTCCTGCAGATGGCCGTAGTCCACACCCGAGCCGATGTGCATATGCAGACCGGCCAGCACCAGGCCGCCGGACTTGATGGCGGCCAAGGCCTGTTCCAGCTCGCTGTGCCAGATGCCGTGCTTGCTGTGCTCGCCGCCGGTATTGGTCTTGTTGCTGTGACCGTGGCCGAAGCCGGGGTTGATGCGCAGCCAGACATGGTGGCCTTTGGACACGGCAGCCAGCTGGTGCAGCATGTCGATGGAGCCGGCGTTCACGGGAACCTGGTGCTCGACCACGGTGGCCAGCGTGGCCTCGTCCATCACATCGGCGGTGTAGACGATGTCACTGGGTTCGCCAAAGCCGGGCGTGAAGCCGGCGGCCAGGGCGCGCAGGATTTCACCGCGCGAGACCGCATCCACCTTTACGCCTTGTTCGCGCATCAGCTGGAGGATGTGGATGTTGGAGCAGGCCTTTTGCGCAAAGCGCACGGTGTCGAAAGCCTGCAGCTGGGCAATGCGCTCGCGGATGGTGGCCGCGTCATACACCCACAGCGGCGTGCCGAATTCGTCGGCCAGGGCCCACAGCTGGGCAGGGGAGAAAGGGTTGGACATGGCTTGTTCTTACTGGAATCTAAGGATTGTGCCGATGATGGGTGCTTTTAATCATTCAGTCCAATCGCTTTTTATTTGAGGTTTATTCAATCTGGATATGCTTTGCCACATGTCTCTGAGTTCTGCATCCCCCGATTCGACCGCGCGCATCACCCATCGCCATATCGAGGTGTTTCGCGCCGTGATGACGGCGGGCAGCGTCACGGGGGCTGCGCAGCTGCTCTATACCTCCCAGCCCACGGTGAGCCGGGAGCTGGCGCGCATGGAGCAGTTGCTGGGTTATGCCTTGTTCGAGCGCGTGCAAGGCCGCTTGCGCGCCAATGCCCGCGCGCTTTTGCTCTGGGACGAGGTGCAGCGCAGCTGGCAGGGGCTGGAGCGCGTGGTGGAGCGTGCGCAGGAGCTGGGTCGGCCCCAGGCCGCGCACATCAGCGTGCTGAGCCTGCCGGCCCTCAGCCATGCCCTGCTGCCGGGGGCCCTGGCCCAGCTATACCGCCAGCATGGCGCGGTCGCTGTCAGCGTGGCCACGCAAGAGGGGCCGATGCTGCAGGAATGGATGGCCGCCCAGCGCTTTGATCTGGGCCTGACCGAGCAGGCCGATGCACCGCCGGGCACACGCAGCCTGCCGCTGCCGGCCATGGATGAGGTGGCTGTGCTGCCTGTCAACCACCCGCTGGCGGCCAAGCCGCTGCTGAGGGCCGAGGATTTTGCCGGCCAGCCATTCATCAGTCTGGCGCGTGACGACCCTTATCGCCTGCAGATTGATGCGGTGTTTGCCCGCGCTGCCGTGGCCCGCCTGCTGAAGCTGGAAACCCATAGCGCCGTGGCCGTATGTGCCATGGTGCAGCATGGGCTGGGGGTGGCCATCGTCAACCCCTTGACGGCGCGCGCCTGCGCCGGGCCGCAGCTGGTGGTGCGGCCGCTGGCATTCTCCGTGCCGTTTCAGGTGCATGCGCTGCTGCCGCTGCACCGGCCTTCGGATGCCGCCGTGCAGTGGCTGCTGGAGGCGCTGGTGCAGGAGAGCCACCGCTTTGCGCTCGGTGCCTGAGCCACAGGGTCGGGCTGGGGCGGTCATTCCGTCCTGCAGGCTGTAAAGACTGGGCTCAGGCCCTGATGCGTTGCAGCAGGCGCTGGCTGGCGGAATCCATGCCTATGACTTCCACGGTACAGCCATGCTGTTGCAGGCGCTGCACCACCTTGTCCAGAGCGCCCACGGCCGTGATGTCCCAGAACTGGGCGCGGCTGACGTCGATGCATACGGGCCGGCCTGCCGCAGCGCGTACGTCAAAAGCTTCTATCAGCGCATCGGCCGAAGCGAAAAACACCTGACCGCTGACCTGCCAACCGTACGCGCCGTTTGGGGCGTCATCCATGCGGCTCACGCTGAGCATGCTCGATACCTTGACACTGAAAAACAGGCCGGAGAGCAGCACGCCCGCGATCACGCCAGTGGCCAGATTGTGGGTGGCAATGGTGATGAGCACCGTGCTCAGCATCACGCCGCTGGACAGGCGCGGATGGCGCAGCAGATTGCCCAGGGACTTCCAGTCGAAGGTGGAGACCGACACCATCACCATGATGGCGACCAGGGCGATCACCGGCACTCTGGAGACCCAGGGCTTGAGCGCCACCATCAAAATCAGCAGGAAAACGCCGGCAAACAGCGTGGACAAGCGGCCGCGGCCGCCGTATTTCACATTGCCAACGGCCTGACCTATCATGCCGCAGCCGGCAATGCCGCCAAACACGCTGGCCGCCATATTCGCCAGGCCCAGGCCGGTGCATTCGCGGTTCTTGTTGCTGGGCGTGCCGGTCAGATCATCGACCACGGCGGCCGTCAGCACCGATTCCAGCATGCCCACCATGGCGATGGCCAGGGCGGGCAGGGCGATGATGCGCAGCGTCTCCAGGCTGGCAGGCACCTCGGGCAGGCCAAAGCTGGGCAAGCTGTCCGGCAGCTTGCCAAGGTCGGCCACGGTGTGCAGGGGCAGGCCCATGGCGCCGGCCAGCAGTGTCAGCACCACCACGCAGATCAGCGGCGAAGGGATGGCTGTGAGCGCCTTGAGCTGCAGCCGCTGCCCCAGCCAGGGCAGGCCGTAGATGATGGCCAGGCCCAGCGCCAGCATGGCCCAGGTGGCGGTATTGGCGCCATGCAGATGCGGCAGTTGGGCTGAAAAAATCAGCACCGCCAGCGCATTGACAAAGCCGGTGCGCACCGAGCTGGAGACAAAGCGGATCAGCATGCCCATCTTGCACAGGCCAAATACGATTTGCATGACCCCGGCCAGCAAGCCGGCCGCCAACAGGTATTGCAAGCCGTGCGAGGCCATCAGCGGCGCAGCCACCAGGGCGACCGAGCCCGCTGCCGCCGACACCATGGCCGGCCGGGCGCCAAACACGGCAATCACGATGCTGATGACAAAGGAAGCGAAAAGCCCTACCGATGGGTCTACTCCCGCGACAAAGGAAAAGGCAATGACTTCGGGGATCAGGGCAAAAGTGGCAACGGAGCCTGCCAGCAGTTCGCGGGGAATGCTGGGGGCCCATTCGGCGCGCAGGCGCTGGAGTAGAGAAAGCTGGATCATGAAAGCAAGTCGGCCCCAGGGAAACATTTGCCGGGGCTCAGATGCGAGATGGTACGCAGGCTGGGGCGGCTTTGCTTGGGCGCTGTGCCGTGGCTGGCGGCGAAAGCTTGGGTGGCGAGGCCGGTTTGTCCTGTGAGACTCACCCTGGCGAGCCAAGCAAGCTTAGAGACTGGCCGCCGCTTCCTCGCTGACCCAATGGATGAATGCCTTGATTTCGGGGCGTTGCATGGCGTCGGGGCGGGTGACCGCATAGTAGGCAAATCTGGCCGGCCAGGGCTTGTCCAGAACCTGCACCAGGCGGCCGGCGGCGATTTCCTCGCGGGCATAGACCTCGGGAACGAGTGCCAGGCCCTGGCCGGCTTCAGCGGCGCGAATCAGCAGAAAGTCGTCCTCGAACGCGGTGCCGCGTTCTGCGCGCGGATCAGGGGCGGCCTCGTGCGCAGCCAGCCACAGCGGCCAGTCGGCACGGTCGCTGTCATGCAGCAGCGGGTAGTTCAGGCAGTCCTGCGGCCGATTCAGTTCTTGATCGCCGGCCAGCAAGCCGGGGCTGGCCACGGGCACCAGCACCGGCGCCATGAGACGCTTGACCTCAAGACCGGGGTAGTTGCCCAGGCCGTGGCGCAAGGCCACATCCACACGATCGCGACGCATGTCTGCCAAGTCCGACGTGGCCTCGACCCGCACTTCGATCTCGGGGTGGCGCTGATTGAAACGGCCCAGGCGCGGCACCAGCCAGGACGCGGCAAAGCTGGCCACCGTGCTGACCGTCAGAGTCGGGCGTTTCTTGCTTGCCTCCAGGGCTGCCACGGCGCTTTCTATCTGCGCGAAGGCCTGCAGTAGCGAGGGGTAGAGGCTGGCTCCGGCTTCGGTAAGGCGCAAACCCAGTCTTTCCCGGGTGAACAGCACCGTCTCCAGCCGCTCCTCCAGCAGCCGTATCTGCTGACTTACGGCACCTGAAGTCACGTGCAGGGCTTCGGCTGCAGCCTTGATGCTGCCGCGCTGCCCGACTTCGACAAAGGTGCGCAGCGCTTGCAGAGGCAGATGAGTAGGCATTGAATATAGTTTTTCTAAATATAAAACAAGAAACAATCGTTTCACTATTTGAGCATTGAAATAGATGATTGATCCAGTTTGTGGTGTTTAACAGATTTAGTAAAACTATATTGATTGGATCTTGAAATGACTCATCCGCACTGGCGGCTTAACCCTGTCCGCTTGCGCACGACGCAATGCGTCTCCTGGCTTGATTTTTTGCACCCCGGGATTTCATGGCCGCAGCGCCTGGCCACGCTCCCAGGCTCAGTTCCTGCTCAAGCGAGCCGCCAGGAGAGCAGGCCATGATCGAGCTCTATACCGACAGCTCTCCCAACGGTTTCAAGATCACCATCGCTCTGGAGGAGCTGGGCTTGCCATACACGCTCAGGCATGTGCGCATTGAGCAAGGCGAGAACCGCCAAGCTGATTTTTTGCGCCTGAATCCGCATGGTCGCATTCCGGTGCTGGTGGACCACGAGACGGGGATCACACTGTTCGAGTCTGCCGCCATCCTGCTCTACCTCGCAGAGAAAACCGGCCGCCTGTTGCCGACTTTGCCGCAGACGCGTTGGCAGGCCATGCAGTGGCTGCTGTTTCATGCCTCCAGCGTCGGGCCGCTGATAGGCCAGCGCGTTCACTTCGAACTGGAAAGCGGCGAGAAAAATCCTGCTGCCATCGAGCGATACCGCCAACTAAGTAATGCTGCTTTCGCAGTGCTGGATCAGCGTCTTGCCAGTCATGCGTATCTGGCCGGCGAGGAGTATTCGATCGCAGATATCGCCCATTTCGGCTGGAGCCATATCGCACGAATCATTGATTTCGACTTCAGCGCATTCACTCATCTGTCCGCCTGGCATGAACGCGTGGCCAGCAGACCAGCGGTACGCAAAGGCGTTAGCTTGCCCGCCCCCGCAACGGGCGCATGAAATGCGAACAGGAACAGCAATGAACGATAGTCTTTCCTTTGGCGGCGCTTCTGCCCCCGTTTTTGCGGCGCACCCTGGCTACCGCCGCATGTTCGCGCCGGATGCTCTGACTCTGGGCGTTTTTCTGCCGCTGCGGTTTTATCAAGGTGATATGCAGGTGCTGGACGGCCAGTCCGAGCTGGTCAGTGCCATTGACCACTATGGATTCGCTGCCGTGTGGGTCAGAGACGTGCCCTTGTTCGATCCCTCGTTTGGCGATGCGGGACAGGTCTTCGATCCTTTCACCTATCTGGCATTTCTGGCCGCCAAGACCAAGACGATTGCGCTGGCCACTGGCAGCGCGATCTTCTCGCTGCGCCACCCTATCGAGCTGGCCAAGGCTTCGGCCACCATAGATCAGCTCTCCGGCGGGCGGCTGGTGCTGGGAATTGCCTCTGGTGACCGGCCCGTCGAGTTTCCTGCCTATGGGCTCGAGCATGGCAAGCGCGGGGAACGCTTTGCGCAGTCTGTGACCTACTTTAGACAGTTGTTGCAGCAGGGCAGACCGGTTATTGATTCCCCCCCTGGGCCACATCGATGGCGCAGAATTTCTGCCCAAGCCTACAAACGGCGTGCTTCCGCTGATAGTCACCGGCTCCTCCGGCCAATCGCTGCCCTGGATCGCAGAGCATGCCGACGGCTGGCTGACTTATCCCGGGCCCACCCATACGCGCCAGGGCCCTCAGCGCCTTGCAGAGAAAATCCAGGCTTGGCGCGCCATGATTCCTGATGGCGGCTTTCGCCCGCATATGAGCAACGAGTGGCTGGATCTTGTGGAAGATGCCGACTTTCCACGTACGCCCATGCATGGCGGCTATGTGCTGCGCACCGGGCGCAAGGGCCTGATCGATTTGCTGGAGCAATGGCAGGAGGCCGGGGTCAATCACGCCGCCCTTGGCGTGCAGTTCTCGCAGCGGCCTGTGGCGCAGGTGCTGCAGGAGATTGCCGAGGAGGTGTTGCCGCATTTTCCCTCTCACCCAGGCCCGGCCCCTGCCGCCGTCTCATGGTAGGAGCCGCAAGCATGGCCAACCCCGGAGCTGCACCGCTGGCGCGGCGTGAACCCTTTAAGAGATAAGCCAGATGAATACCAAAAACCATCCAGACAGCGCCACGCTGGTGCTCAGAGAGATCAGGCCCAGCGATCGAACCCAATGGGAGTCGCTATACCGGCAGTACGCGGATTTCTATCAATCACCCATGAATGAGGAGATTCTGCAGAGAACCTGGTCATGGCTGATGTCGCCTCAGCATCCTCAGGAAGCCATGGTGGCAGTCTCGGCGACAGGAGAGCTTCTAGGCCTGGCTCACTACCGTGGCTTTCCCGAACCGCTTTTGGGGCAGGAGGTCGGCTTTCTCGACGATCTCTTTGTTCTGCCAGGCCATAGGGGAGGCGGTGTAGGGCGCAGTCTGATCACCGCAGTTGGGTCCATCGCCGAACGCAGGGGCTGGCCTTTGCTGCGTTGGATTACCGCACAGGATAATGCTGCTGCGCGCCAGCTCTATGACCGGCTTGCCCAGCCCACCGCCTGGGTGACCTATGAGCTGACGCCCGCCAGGCCTGGATTGGCGTCTCCCTGAAACTACCGGTAGCGCCGTCACCCGGCGCTGCCTCAGCCCCCTGTCTTGCCATTCATGTCAGCTGCGGGGCAATTCCCGGATCTCCACCGTGCCGCCGGCTTCGTAGACCGGATTGCCAACCAGAAACTGCTTGGCGCTTTCGAGGCTGACGGCACGTACGCGAATGAAGCCGCCCAGATCGCTGGCGCTGGGCTGGTCCACCTGATTCTTTCGCAGGCGCAGCCCGGGAGCCATGGAGCTGCCGCCATCGAATTGCCCGCTGCTGCGCAACTGGCCCAGGTACTGCTCCCATTGCTGCGGGTCGCAGGCCGCTTCGGTGTGCACAGCATCCTGATGCATCAGCAAGATGTATTCGTTCATGTTTGGGTCCTCGGTTCGCGTCAGCCAATAGATTAACTGAGCGCCGCAGGCTCTTGGCACTAAGCCGTGCTTGCGGTTTTCAGCATGGCCAATCTTCCGTAGTTCATGGTCAACATGCCTGCAATGGCCATGGCGCCGCCCGTCACCAGAGAGGGGGTGATGGGCTCACCAAGCCACAGACTGGAAAACACCGAGCCAAACAGCGGCACCAGGGCCATATAGGCAGCGGCCGCACCGGCGCCCAGAACCTTGACGCCATTCAGATACCAGGCATAGGCCAGGGCTGTGGCGCCCAGCGCCAGAGCCAGCAGGCTGTACCAGGCGGCTGGTACCGCGTCAGCCAGGTCGCGCCAGGCCGCTGGTCCTTCCAGCGTCAGGCTGGCAATCAGCAGCAAAATTGCACCCATGGCCGCCGTAAGCGTGGTGGCGGTCAGCGAGTCGACTGCCACCAGCACCATGCGTCCCACCAGGGTGTAAGCAACCCAGCAGGCGGCGCAGCCCAGCAGCAGCCATTCTCCGGTACCGGATTGGCCCGGCTGCAAAGCGCTTAGCGAGCCGCCGCTGAGTACATACAGCGCCCCCGATACGGCCAGCGCCACCCCCAGGCCCATCAGCCAGTTCAGCGCTTCACGAAACAGCAGGGCCGCGAACATCAGCGTCAGCACGGGGTTGAGCGCCACCACCATGGCCGCCTTGCTGGCCGCAACGGTTTGCAGCGCCAGCAAAAAGAAGATCGAGTAGCCCAGCACGCCGACTGCTGCTGCGCAGGCCAGCCCGGCCCATTGCCGGGAGTTGAGCGTGCGCAGAGTACTCAGGCGTCCGCTGCGGTACAGCCACAAAAACAGCACCAGGCTGGCCAGCACAAAGCGCAAGCTGGCTGCCGCCAGCGGCGGCATGGCCTGAGCGACGACGCGGCCCCATGGCCAGGAGGCTCCCCAGAAAGCGGCCATGCCGACCAAACCCAGATGCGTGGAATAGCGAGAACAGATCATGGTGTCGTACTATCTGCTTATCTTGATTCATCGTCGAATGAGTAAAAGCTCATGACTTTCACGCAGCTGGAAATCTTTTCCGTCCTGGCCCAGGTGGGCAGCTTCTCGCGCGCGGGCTCGGCGCTGGGCATTACGCAAAGCGCGGTCAGCCACGCCATCAAACAGCTGGAAACCGAGCTGGGGGTGAGTCTGCTGAGCCGCGAAGGCGCAGGGACCGTATTGACCCCGGTGGGCAGCAAGCTGCTGACCCGGGCCAACGACATCCTGCAGCAAAAGCAGGCGCTGCATCAGGAAGCCAGTTATGAGCGCGGTATTGCCCGTGGCACGCTGCGCATTGCCTCTTTCGGGGCCAGCACCTCGTTGCAGCTGCTGCCGGCTTTGATGCTGGAATACCAGCAGGTCCATCCGCTGGTGGAGGTGCAGATCGATGAGGCCGTGGACGCTGTTGTCGTCCAGTGGCTGCTGGAGCGGCGGGTGGAGCTGGGCTTTGTAGTCCTGCCCGATGAGCGCTTTGAAACCCTGAAGCTGGCCATGGACGAGCTGGTGGCCGTGCTGCCGGCGTCTCACGCGCTGGCGGTCAAGTCAGCGATTAGCGCCAGCGATCTGCACGATCAGCCCTTTATCCGCACGGCTGCCGGCTCGGGGCCGTATATCGACCAGTTTCTGGCCGCAGACGGCGCGGTGCCCAGAACGCTTTTCCGCTTCGAGCAGCTTGGCTCCATGATGGGTTTTGTGGCCCAGGGCCAGGCCATCACGGTCGCTGCCCGCCTGGCATTGCCAGAGCCGTCGGCCGGTGTGGTCTACCGCCGCCTGCATCCGCCACGGCCCAGGGAAATCGCCTTGGCGGCGCTGAACTTCGGCAAGCTATCGCCCGCCGCTCAGGCTTTTGTCGAGGTCGCCAGGAAAAAGGCGGGGTGCGGCCTGCTCAAGCCGCAGGCCGCTTGAAGCACACCATCTTGGGCCTGAAGCGCTGCAGCACCTCGCCGCGCTGGTTCTTGGTCTGGCAGAGCACGCGCACCATGGCGCGGTTGGGCTTGGATTGGGAGGGGATGATCTCCACAATTTCCGACTCCACATGCAGCACGTCGT
>NZ_CBCSIW010000020.1:0-73079 GCF_965139575.1 Comamonas aquatilis
ATATTCGTTGGTACAACGAAAAACGTATCAAAGTATCTCTGGGACGTTTAAGTCCTGTGGAATACCGGCACAAGCTTGGCCTAGCCGCATAAAACCAGTCCAAGTTTTTATCCGCACCTCCTATCCAGCTGCGAGGAAAAATCCTTCGCAACACGGGCGATTGCCTCAATTCCGCCGACGTCATCCTGGTGCCGGATGAGATCCAGCAGCGTTGCTGCCCGCGTACTGACCCGCCAAGGAGCAACACCGGATCCCACGACAACGACCGGTGTACCGGAGATCTTCCTCTTGGTAAAGAAGGTAACTTTCAGCTTGCCCGGTGTAGCCGTCGTACGTGGTCGGCTGACCATAACTTGGGCTTCTTGGATAGCGTAATGTGCCGATCCCCAGTACCGCGCCGCAGATAACAAGGCGATGTAATAGTGTGGCTCAATTCGCTTGAGACAGTCGTCAATCCACCAAGTAATTGGAGGAGCACCGTAATGCATTTGCTCCGCCGGGACAATTAAGTAACTTGTGGGTCGACGCGAAGCCAGAGTGATAAGGCCTTGCAAGGTCAGACGGTGGAGCGCCTTCTTCACCATCATGCTGTCCCCGTCACGCCCAACGAGCCGGCCGAACTCCTCTGGAGCAAATAAGTATCGGGCCTGAGACTGAATAGCACGGAGCGCCGCTCTCGGTCGAAGGGGCTCTTCAGCGCGGGTAGGTCGGGAATTCGAGGAGTTTTCAGGGCTCATTGCTTGCATAAATGTTATGCAAAAATACCCCAATACGTCCTTTTAGACAAATGATTTTGCACTAGAGAAAAGGTTCTTTAGCAGTCTGGGTGGCACGCCTTCGCTCATCTAAGAACACGAAGCTTCTAGGTCAAGGCTCGTTGCTTAATAAAATCGAACGCCTTAAAACTGCTGACGCTGTCTTTTGTGGCCATGGGCTCATGAAGAAAGGCATGGGCTTTCCGGATGCAAAGATGTACAAGCTGTTTTCTATCTGGCTAGTGACAGTCGAAAAGTCTCTACTAGTTATCGTGATGCAGCGGAGCGGCCAATAGGTCCGTCCGCTGCAAAAGCTCAATCGATGCGAAGGAGATCATCCGCAGATTGAAAAGTTCGCTTTACCAGGGCAGCGAATATGTCTTGGTGTTGCAGAAGCTCTTCATTGCTTCAAGAACACCCTCTTTGTAGCCCAGGCCTGAGTCCTTGATGCCGCCAAAGGGTGTGAGTTCCAGACGGTAGCCTGGCACCTCGCGTACGTTCACGCTCCCTACGTTGAGCTCGCGCACGAAGCGAGTGATGTAGTCAAGCCGGTTGGTGCACACCGAGGAAGAAAGACCGTAGGCCGTGCCGTTCGATATGCGGATGGCCTCGTCAATATCCTTGAAACGGATTACGGGTGATACAGGTCCAAAGGTCTCCTGAAGAGCCACAGTCATTTCAGGTTTAACGTGATCCAGCACGGTGGGTGCATAGAGGGCGCCGCTGCGGACATGACCTGCCAGCAGTTTGGCACCGTCTGCAATGGCTTCGTTCACCACTCTCTCGAAATGAATGGCAGCTTCCTCGTCGATCACCGTACCCATATCTGTGTGCGGGTCCATTGGATCGCCGTAATTCAGTGCCTTGGTCTTTCGAACCAATAGTTCGACGAACTGGTCGGCCACCTTTTCGTGTACCAGCATGCGTTTGACAGCAGTGCAACGCTGGCCCGAGTTCTTGTATGAGCCACTGGCTGCCAGCGTAGCTGCTTCCTCCACGTCGGCGTCTTCCATGACGATGATGGGATCGTTACCTCCCAACTCAAGGATTTGACGTTTGTAGACTGCTTTGGCCGCGATGTACTTGCCGATAGCGACACCGCCAGTGAAAGTGACCAGGTCTACGTCGGGATGAGTCAGCATCTCATCGGCAATCTCGCGTGGGTCACCAGTAACCACCGAGAGCATCTGAGGCGGTAAGCCAGCTTCATACAAAATATCGGCCAAAACGAACGCAGTAAGCGGCGTCTTCTCGCTGGGTTTGAGCACAACGCGATTGTTGGTTGCGATTGCGGGAGCCACCTTGTGGATCACTTGATTAAGTGGGTGGTTGAAAGGGGTGATTGCGGTGATCACACCAAGCAGCGGCTCCTTGGTTGTGTAGACCTTGCGGCTCTTACCGTGGTGCGTGAGATCGCACGAAAAGACGGCACCATCGTCCACTAGGGCCTGGTTGGCGGCGAATAGCAGCACATCAGATGCTCGCCCCACCTCGTACAGGGAATCCTTGCGGCACAGGCCCGACTCCAGAGTAATGACTCGCGAGATCTCATCCAGGCGGGAGGCGATGATCTCGCCTGCGCGCATCAGGATCTGGTAACGCTCATAGCGCGTGAGCGTAGGCTTGTAGTCTCGGGCGATCCGGTAAGCTCGTCGAATATCGTCGAGCGTGGCCTTGGGCACAGTACCGATGACTTCGCCAGTGTAGGGGTAAGTAACCTCGATCACCTCGTCGCGGTGCACGCGCTCGCCAGCGATGCGCAATGCCTCGCGGCGGATATCGATGGGTTTGACTTGAGTCAGGCTCATGATTCGTGTCTCCGGAAGGGTTAGGCAGCGTGATTGAGAGCGATGTCAAGTGCATCGAAGTTGCGCAGGCGCCTATTGCCAGCAATGCCGGTTACGGGGCGATTGCAAATGAGCGGTACCCGTTGCTCGGAGATGCCGCCATGCGAGCGCAGCGGAGCATCTAGACCTGACAGGTCGTGGCGACTAGCGCTAGTACCGAGCACCGTACGTTGCTCGCTGACCACGACGATATCGCCGATGCGGTCTTCAGGCAGTTCGAACTTCTTTGCGGCTTCAGCACGGGTTAGAGCCAGTTCCACACCGGGCAGCTCGCGAATGCGGGCAATCCATTCAGCGGCCGTTGTCTCGTCGGGTGCATAGATGGTTGCGTACGAGCCCAGCGCGCCATGGTGAACCACATAAGGATCTGTAATGGGAAGTATGACGCGCGCACGTTCGGGGCCATACCATGCGTCGAGCTGGTCTTGCAGGTAGATCACCTTGGGGTTGCCATCAGCGCCGTGCTTATCGTTCATGCCGTGGTCGGCTGTGAGTACGATGGTGGTCCCGAGGGCATCGAGCTGAGCCAGGTACTTATCCATCATTGCGTAGAAGGAGTTGGCCGCCTCACAGCCTGGAGCAGCCTTGTGCTGCACATAGTCCGTGGTGGAAAGGTACATAAGGTCCGGACGGAGGGTCTCCATCAACTTCACACCAGCCGCGAACACGAATTCAGACAGCTCCGCGCTGTATACCGAAGGCACAGGCATCCCCACTAAATCAACGACGCCGGTGATACCGTGCTCCTCCTGTGTCACCTGATCTGCCTTTTCTGAAGAGAAGCAGATGCCCCGCATTTTGTTACCGAGAAGCTTTCTCAGCTTGTCTTTAGCAGTGACCACAGCAACCCGGGCACCAGCATCGGCGAAAGCTGCCAGCACTGTGCCTGCTCGCAGGTACTTTGGGTCGTTCATCATTACTTCCTCGCCCAACTCACGGTCGAAAAAGTAGTTGCCGCAAATGCCATGTACAGCAGGCGGCGCACCGGTAACGATGGACAGATTGTTCGGATTGGTGAAAGAGGGCACCACGCAATCGGCTAGCAAATCTGCACCTTGCGCCCGCATGCGCGCCAGGTACGGTGCCACGCCAGCCTCGACCGCTGCGTCAAGATATGCCGGTTCGCAGCCATCCACACACACGATGACGACGGGCTCCTTCATCCAGCGATAGGTTCTGCCGTTTACTTCGAGAGTAGTGGTTGTATTCATGAGTTGTGTCTCCTATGAGTTGATATTGAATTCGGCTTGGTTTGCTGGCCCTGTGACTCAGCGACGAATGAAGGCGGCGATAAAAGCGCTGATGAGACAGCTCGCGGCCACGATGGGGAATACGAGCGAGGTGTTTCCTGATTGATCCAGCATTCGACCAATCAGTGGCTCACCAAGGCCCGCGAGCAAGTAGGAGAAGAAGTTCATGACTCCTGTGGCGGTACCTGCGCGTTTCGCACCGACCAGATCGGGGCAAAGTGCCCAGAACGAGGAAGCCGGTCCGTAGACAAAGAACCCAGCGAGGAAAAGCAGCAGCAGCCCCCAGATGCTGGTCGGCAACTGGTACATGCTGATCGAGGCAACCGCACCAAGCAGCATGTAGAGAACGATGGCCTTGTAACGCTTGGATCCAAATACCTTGTCAGAGATCCAGCCATTGGTCAGAGCCCCAAAAGCCATCCCTACAGGCAGCGCCACAGAAATCCAAGCAGGGTTGAACATGCCGTCCGCAGCCTTAGCCCAGTCCTTGCCCAAGAAGTGCACCGGTACCCAAACGATCAATCCGTAGCGAGCAGCATTCTGAAAGCCGATGGAGAGTGCAGCAATGATCAGGCGCGGGTTACTCAGAACGGCCTTGTAACGAGACCAGGAGCTTTCCTCGGGCTCATTTGCGGCAAGGCTGTCCTTGGCATCATCAGCATTCGCCACACCGGTGTCGGGTGACTTGAAGCCCAGGTCTTCCGGGCGTTCCCGCACGATCAGGTAGAAGGTAATTCCACCCACCAGCATCAGAAGAACTGGAATCCGGAATATCCAGCGCCAATCGAGATGCAAAACGTTCACCACAATGATGGAGGTGATGAATGACAGAACCGACGCGCACCCTGCTGCAAAAACGTAGAAGCCATACACCTTACCGCGCTCGCCGGCTCCCCACCAATTTGAAAGCAGCCGACTGCCAGGGGCCCAGCCCAATGCTTGAAAGTAGCCATTGATGCCCCATGGAATCGCCAAACTTTTGAATCCGACGGCGAAGCTCACCACCCAGTTTGCAGCACAGGAAAGGATGGCGCCGGCGGTCATTACCCGGCGTCCGCCATACTTATCCCCCAGGTTGCCGTTAATTGCTTGACCGATGGCATAGCACCACAGTAGTGATGTAGATGCCCATCCGAGCACTTCCTTGGAGAGCCCGAACTCTTTCTGGATACCAGGTATCGCAAAGCCAAAAGTCTGGCGTCCTGTGTAAAAGAAAAAGTAGCAAAACATAGCTGCAAGCAGCATCCGCCACTGAGCTCTACGAAACGGACTATCTAGCGAGGCTGCATAAGAAGACCCTGCCCCCAGGGTCTGATTTACCGATTGCATGTTGTCTCCTTTTTTGCGGGCAAGAAGCCCGACAGGTCGAACTACTTACTGGTATGTATTCATGCATGCAGGAGCTCGAAGCACGCTTCAGACGCTCCTGCGCGGTACACGACTACGCAGCTACTGCGCCGATGAAGTTTTTTCCACGAGCACCATCCATCGCTCTAGCAATCATTGCTGCGGCCTCCTCATCAGGAACGCCATAGTCGGAAAACTCTGTCTTGACTCCCAGCCCATTCAAAAATTCGCGCAGGAGCTTTGCCCCTTGTGCCAAATCTGGCCCAAACACCCGCTGCAAAGCGAAGTCTCGATCGGCAGATTTGGCCCATGCTCTTTCGAGAACTATGGGCAACGTGAATGAACAGGCAATCCCGTGAACGAGGCCATGACGAAGCGTCATCTCGTAAGAGATCGAATGAGCTAAGGCCGTTTTCGTATTAGAGAAAGCCATACCAGCCTTGAGTGCAGCTAAAGCCATACGTTCGCGCAGCTCGATGTTTCCCAAGTCCTTCATCAGCGCAGGCAAACAGCTGAATATGTCCTGCACCGCGGAAATCGCGAAGGTGTCCGAGACAGGATTCGAGTTAACGTTCCAGATTGACTCCAATGCATGCGAGAGCGCATCCAGTCCGGTGGAGACGGTTGTACTAGCCGGAACGGAGAGCATTAGCTCAGGGTCGATCACCGCGGCCTCCGGCCAGGTTTCATTGAGATGCAAGGAATACTTCTTTTGACTGGCCGCATCCCAAATAGTGGCCCACGGTGTGACCTCGCTTCCGGTCCCCGCTGTCGTGGGGACCGCTATGAGTGGCTTAACGCAAGAAGGAGTGAATGACTGTCCTGTGGCCAACAAGCTGATGAGCTCGTCGAACTTGCCACTGCTGGTTCCAACCATCAGCGCCTTTGCTGTATCAATAGCGCTACCACCACCTACGGCAACGATGGCATCACATGCATTGCCGTTTTGCCAAAAGCGGTTGTAAAGCCCTGCCAACTGCTCGACATCGGGGTTCGGGCGCACGTCCTCAATGACCGCGACTAATGTGTCTTTCAGTAGTCCTTTCAGCCGTGTGACTAAACCCAGGCTGCGAGCTTCTGGAAAAGTCACCACGACGACGCGACGGCCGGCAAGGATTTTTGGCAGGCGCTCAAGGCTACCTCGGCCGCAATGAATTGAAACGGGATTGTGATATGCGTGAGGCATAGGGCTTGTCTCCTGTCGTTAGTGTTCTAGGTATTCCGCAGTTGAGCGTTCAACCTGGAGCTCAGTTTCCTCGGGGCCCTAGTCAGCGTCCAATCGCATTTCCAGCGGGTGTATGAGCCAAAACCGATGGATCAACCATCCGGTAAATTTCGCCCCCTCCTCGGTGCAAACACGGGTTCCCAGGCTTGCGTCGAACGCGTATCAGATGCCTTGCACATCACACAACATCTAATACGTTCATACACCCATGTTCCACCAGTACTACAAGAGCATTCGCTGCTTTCACGCGGTTGCAAGAACCGGCGGCTTTACAGCTGCCGCGCAGTATTTGCATATTGGCCAGCCGACGGTGACCGACCAAGTGAAGGCCCTTGAGACACGCTTTAACGTTGAACTATTTATGCGTAAGGGGCGTGGTGTGCTACTCACCGACGCAGGCGAGCAGCTTTATGCCATCACACAGGGACTATTTGGGCAGGAGCAGGAAGCAATGCAGTTCTTGCAGAGGGCCCATAAACTGAAGTCAGGACTGATACGCTTGGGGAGCGTTTCACCACCTCTTGCCTTGGAATTAGTTCGCAATTTTCGGAAAACCAATCCGTCGCTTGATCTAACGATTTCCATTGGATCGGAGAGCTCAACACTGCGTAGCTTGCAGGACTTCGATATCGATGTTGCAATTCTGGTTGAACCACCTCCAACCGAAGGCTTGCATATTGCTCACTACCGAAGAGAACGAATCGTTGCAGTCGTTCCGGAAGGACATGCGTGGACAACGCGCACCCTGATCACTACCTCGGACATAGCAGACGAAATGGTCATCTTGCGTGAGCCTGGATCCAAAACGCGTCATAGAGTTGAGCGAGCATGCAGTCAGAAAAATGTGGTTCTATCTTGTGCCATGGAAATCAATAGCCGGGAAGCCATCCTTCACGCAGTATCAAACGGTATGGGCATTAGCTTCGTGACGCAGGCAGAATTTATTCCACTACCCGGCCTTGTTGCAGTTTTGATCGACGACGAGCAACTGTCCATTAACTACTCTCTTTGCTGTCTGTCCGTGCGCCGTGAGCGACCACTAATTAAGGTCCTTTTCGACTCCGCAGGTGCCGCACACGACCATTCGCAATCAGTAGACAGGCCAACAAACACAGCACAAGTCACCAGCTAAACAGGGATACCTAGCTATGGCCTCGCCTCTAACAATGTGCACCAGTTCCACTGCCATTGAGTGCTTCCTCATCGCTCACGGTTAGCTTGCGCGCACCGCCTTCGTGCCTTCTGCCAAAGGCGGTGCGTGCAAGCTCGTGGTCAGCGACGAAGCCGCCCTCAACGGCATCCTGTTCGTGCCGCAAACAGGCATCCCATGGGAAGACCTTCCCCAGTCCCTTGGATATGGCAGCGGCATGACTTGCTGGCGGCGCCTGCGCGACTGGAATGTCGCTGGTGTCTGGGAGCAGTTGCACCAGGCCATGCTGATCCGCTTGCGTGAACACGACCAGATCGATTGGAGCCGGGCCTTCATTGATGGCTCCTCGGTACCAAGCCCCCGGGGGGCCAGGAAAAGGGCCCCAACCCCACTGACAGAGGCAAGCTCGGCTCCAAACGACACATCGTCGTAGATGCCAGGGGCATCCCGCTGGTGATCTTGGTCAGCGGCCCGAACCGGCACGAGTCCAAGATGTTCGAGAGGTGCGTAGACACGATTCCTGCGGTTGCAGGCTTGTCAGGGCGTCCCCGTAAAAGACCAGCCAAGCTGCACGCCGACAAAGGCTACGACTTCAAGCGATGCCGAACCCACCTGAGGCAGCGGGGCATCATCGGCCGGATTGCCAGACGATTCGTTGAGAGCAGCCAGCGGCTGGGCAAGCACCGTTGGGTGGTGGAGAGGACGCACAGCTGGTTTGCTAGCTTTGGCAAGCTGCGAATCCGCTTTGAACGACAGCGGGATATCCACGAAGCGCTGTTGAAGTTGGCGGCAGCGATCATCTGCGCACGCTTCGTGGATAGGTGGTGTTAGCCAGTCTAAGCAACTTCACGTAAGCCAATTAGTTGTAGAGGCCGTGCCAGTAGTTCTTCAAATCGCTTTTCAAAGTCCTTGAAGTAGGGCATGGAGAAATGCTTCTCCAGCGCCTCTTGGTCTCTGAAAGATTCGCGCATACAAAACGTGCCGGGGGCTTCGCAGAGTTCAAAAAGCGTGTAATCCAAACATCCAGGTTCTTGCCGTGTAGCAGGCACCAGAGCGAGCAGAGCATCGCGTAAATGATCGTGCTGCCCAGTCTTTGCTTCAAGTACAGCCAAGTTGAATATGACGGCGGATTGCATGACTCAAGCCCACCCTTCCAACACAACCTTACCGCGGGCCTTACCCGATTCGATCAGCGCATGAGCGCGTTTCAGATTGCTGGCATTAATTTCGCCGAAATGCTCTGCCAACGTGGTTCGAAGCAGCCCAGCATCTACCAGGTCGGCTACTTCGTTCAATAGTCTGTGCTGGCCGATCATGTCGTCTGTTCCAAACAGGGAGCGAGTGAACATCAATTCCCAGTGAATCGAAACAGCCTTGCGCTTGAACAATGTCGCATCCAGAGAAGTAGGATCATCAATTAGTCCGAACTTGCCTTGAGGTGCGATAGCTTCGACGATATGCGCAATGTGGTCATCGGTGTTGGTCAGGCTAATGATGTAATCGACCGTGGAAAACCCAAGTCGTTTGAGCTCAGCAGTAACAGGCTGGCTGTGGTCAATGACATGATGCGCCCCCAACTCCTTAACCCAGGCCTGGGTTTCTGGACGAGAGGCTGTCCCGATCACGGTAAGACTGGTCAAGCGTGCAGCCAGTTGCGTCAGGATAGAGCCGACGCCACCAGAAGCACCAATTATCAAAAGTGTCTTGTTGCTGGGCTGCTTACCAGGAGCAATACCCAGACGATCAAACAGCATTTCCCAGGCAGTGATTGCAGTGAGCGGTAAGGCAGCAGCTTGCGCAAAGTCCAGTGACCTTGGGGCGTTACCTACGATGCGCTCGTCCACTAGGTGCAACTGCGCATTCGTGCCGGGCCGTGCGATTGAGCCGGCATACCAAACCCGATCACCTGGCCTGAACAGTGTGACCTCGGGCCCCACTGCTTTGACGATGCCACTGGCATCCCAACCCAGAACTTTGTAATCCTGCCCCTCTGCTGGTGTGGCGCTACGACGCACCTTGGTGTCCACGGGGTTCACCGAGACAGCCTTCACCTCGATTAGCAGATCACGCCCAGTAGCGACTGGGTCTGGCAAGTCGATGTCAAGTAGCGAATCGCCATGGTTAATGGCCTGGGGGATCCTGTATCCAATGGCTTTCATTGTCGTTCCTTTTGAAATTGTGTCGGAGGGTACCGTTTAGCAGAGTAGGTGAGGTAGTCGACATACTTGAGTCAACCTCAGTCACGAAACTGGCTGATGCAAGTCGGGGGTGTTCACGACTGCAATCGTTCTCAAGATGGATCAATCATGAACCCACCTTTCTTTTTGATAAAGAAGCAAAAACATGAAGCAACATTCAAAAATTATTTGAAAATAAGGGCGCTTCAAATTCAAACTTTCTCCTTTGACTCATGAAGGCATTAAGAGATTTGGATATCTTTGTGCGCACGGCAGACACTGGCAGCCTCTCAGCGACAGCGCGTTCGCTGGATCTGACGCCAGCGGCGACCAGCGCCGCACTTAAAAGGCTAGAGGAAGAGTTGGGCGTGCAGCTGTTTTTGCGGTCCACCCGTAACCTTCGCCTAACCTCTCAAGGAGAGCTTTTCCTGGAACATTGCCGACCAGCGGTGGCCTCGCTGCAACAGGCGAGTCAAGAACTGGCCGCTGGTGAGAAGGCCTTGCAAGGTGTGCTCAAGATGTCTGCGCCATCGGACCTGGGGCGCAATCTGCTGTTCACTTGGCTCACCGAGTTTCAGAAGCTTCATCCCAAAGTAGAAATCAGATTGCACCTATCAGACCGCATGGCCAACATCTATAGCGATCCTGTAGACGTCGCCTTCAGATACGGCAAGCCACCGGATTCCAGCTTGGTTGCATTACCTTTAGCAACCTCCAATCGCAGGGTGTTATGCGCTTCTCCCTCATATATCGCCCAGCATGGAGCACCATCAACACCGTATGAATTACCCCAGCGTGATTGCTTGTGCTTTATGCTTGACGAAGAGATTCATGATCGATGGCGCTTTTCACATAACGGCACTTCTGAGATCTCCGTTAAAGTAAAAAGCGCCAATGTTTCTAACGATGGCGACGCAGTACGTCGTTGGGCACTTCTTGGTAAAGGTATCGCCTACAAATCACAGCTGGATGTTCTCAACGACTTAAATGAGAGGCGACTTCTAGTTCTATGCCCAGATTGGACAACTGAGACAACACCTCTGTTCATGATTGTTCCGAGCCGACGTCAACTGACTCCGTTGTTACGTAAACTTTGCGATTACATCGCCCACCAAGTAAGTGAAGCTTTAATCAGTCTTCGCAGTGATAGGTACTGCGACTTTTGAACGTTTTTTCCTATATTAATTTGTACGAGCTGAAAACAGCCCCGCCGCGCATCTTGCCGCCGGAATGCTGAGCGACCTTGACATTGCAAGACTCGCTTGAAGCAGCAGATGGACAACTTGCTCCTTGCGCCGAACGACAATCCGGGCTTTGGGCAAACTGGTCACAATTGTGGCCAGCGAACTGCCAAGTACCGCCGCAGTCGACGCCTATGCGCCAGGACTACGGGGATAAGCAGGTGCTGGGGGAAAGCGTTGAGATACCTGCAACGGCGGCGAAGCAAGCACCGTGACGTGAAAGGCTTGCGGGTAGTGCGGCTCCATACGTTCAGCCACTCTTGAAGGTCTAGCCTAGTCTTCCTAGGAGGCTAGGCTATGCCCACCAACATTCAGACAGGGTTGAGAAACTCAGGTATGGAGCTCTAGGCCTTGATTTCTGCTGGCATAGCCCAGCATAGGGCTTCAAGGCAGAGCGGATGACTCCTGTGCAGGCAAGCTGCACTCACCCGAATCTATCCGTCTTAACTAGATCTCCCTAAGCAGGAACAAGTCAGCCTAGAAATTTCTAGCTACACCTTGAAGGTAGCGCTCTTGGACCCGTTCCATGAAGCTCCCGAGCGGTAACTCTAGAGCTTCCGACAAGCGATAAAGAACACTCAGAGTCGGCTGCTTGCGAGCTACTTCAATAAGGCTGATATATGGACGATCAAGGTCGCAGCGGCCAGCCAAGTCCTCTTGAGAAAGCCCCAACTCTTTGCGCCGCACCTTCATCTCAAGCGCCAGCGCGGTCATAAGTTCGTAATTGGTGCTCTGCCGCATCCGGCGAATTTGTCATTTATGTATACTTTAGACACGTGTCTATAGACAGCTAAATATTGACGTGCAACAAGCCAAGTGCTGCGATAAGTGGTCTGGCTTACGAATCGGAAGAAGTCCCTGCTAAGACAAGCAATGCAATGTCGACGAACCCTCTCCTGCGCCCCTGCGGGATAGCTGAATTGAAATGGATGATGAAAATGAGCAGTGTTAGGTTTTGGCACACGACCGCTGTGGTCGCTGCTGGATTGGTTGTGGCCGGATGTGGAGCAACCCAACCGAAAGTTCAGCCCGGAATACAGGAACAGCTGCCAAGGCAAGTCAAGCTGCACACGCAGGATTCGTTGCTCAGTGCTTCACGTGAAGGAAGAGCTTTTGCTCTTATTGGCAAGGCCCCCTCAAGCGGTACTTGGGAATTGATCAGCGCCAGTGCGAAGTTTCCGGCTGTCAGTACGGGGCAAGAAGTGCTTCTTGTCTCTGACGACCTGAAGCGCTGGGAAACAACCACTCCTCGATTCCAAGACTGTTCGAAGCCTAGTGCCGGGTATTCCGTGTGCTCGAGCGCATTGGCACAGAAGGACTGGCTGGGATACGCAAATTACAACTCCGATGCTGTCGTCCGAGCTGTGAACTCGATTCCAGAGTATCAAGCCCAGACAGTGATGCAAAGCTACCTTAATGCAGAGGACGAAGCGGCGCTGTCCAAGTACGAAGAGAAGAGGAAGGAGCAAACAGAGTGCTATGCAAATCACGCAGCTGGTTCACGTGAGATTGAAATAGCGGGAGGGAAAGCCATGGCATCTGCTATTGCTGGGAAGCCATTGAAACCAGAAGAAATGGCTGCGATTCGTCGTGCTCAACAGCGTATGTCTGCGAGCAGTGTGTGTGGTTACAACGTTCAGCCACCAAAGAAACGCGCGAGCGTGGGTGGATAGGAGAGATCGAGATGGGACGCTTATATGACGAGCTGACAAAGCTTGAGCGCTTATATCCTCAAAAAGTAGAGACAGCTCTACCGCCACGGCTAACAGAGATACCCGACTTAGCACTCGCATACCGGGAACTTCAAAGGCTCGCCCAAGCTGATGGCGACCTCGGTGCCGAGTATTGGAGTCGAGTGATCAAGCTGCTTGAATGGGCTGAAGCCGCTCATCAAGACGCTGTAACTGGAGTCTAATTCCGCAAAAACGTTTGCGAAAAACCTCCAAGCATCCTTGAACACACGAGCTTTTGTCGAAACTGCAAGTAGGAAGCTACCAGAAGCAGATATTCACTTGATGCGGGGGCTCTTGGCCGGTATGAAGCGAGCAGTTAAATAACCCAAGGTCAACAGCAACCTGAAACGGCCATCCAAGAAGCGGAACTGGCCAACTGCTTCTGGCCGAACTGAGCTGGCGACGAACCGCAGCCTGGTCAGCCGCAACTGGCACAGGTAGTCAATTCATCTGGAATACGCACTTGCGACACCGGACGCGAATGTTGATCAGCTCACCATGCCGAGCATTAGCTTCGCCTCGCTCAACATTCCGCAGGGCTTTGCGAGCCAAGCCAAATCTTGGCTAACTAGCTCTAAGTCGGAGAGGAAAAAGCCGCCGGGACCATGGCGGCACCTTGTTCGTTCAAGCTGGCTGCATTGGGATAGGCCCCCTAGCCGCGACCACAAGAACTGAGAAGCTCAAGCAGGACTCATGAGAGAGACAACCCAACCCAATCTGGGCAGTCATAAATTCCGTAAAACTCTATATTTTACTGTACATATAAACATACTGTGTTTATATACGGCGCTACAGGTAGTGTTTGATGCCCCAAGAATACCCAGATATAGTGTCTCCTAGCATTTGGGGCGGCTGAGTGCTGTTTTTTATAGGTGCCGCTATTAGAAGGAAATTTCAAATGGCGGCCCTCAGTTACCAGAACCCTTCCCCCTCCCTCCCAGGTCAGACCATCGCCAACCGCTCATCGGCTCGATTCTTCTACCTAGTCGATGCAATTGGACGCTTACATGAGCCGACTAACACACAGTTGGAAGCGCTTGAGTCGTCATATCGCAGTACTGGAGAATTTCTCGCGGAGTGCCTGGAATTCAAGGGGCTGCTTCATGAGATCCACGCCCATGGCTCACGGCAGATCGGCACGCTTGTCCGCCCCTTGGACGAGTCCCGTGAAGGGTTTGACATTGATCTGATTGCCCGCTTCCATCAAGGCGCTATGCAAAGATATGGCGACCCTGAAGGGCCCACACGTCTACTGAATGACCTTCACGCAACTTTAGATCGATACGCTAAGGCCCACGGTCTACGTATCCAGCGTTGGGAACGATGTGTAACTCTTGAATATGCAGGCGGTATGTTTGCCGACATTGCGCCCCTAATTGATGCGCCTTCGCAATTCAGTCTTTATGGCGACACTCTTGGCCGGATTCCTGATCGTGAGAAACACCGCTATGACCTGACCAATCCTCGCGGCTATGCCAGAGGATTCGACAAAGTTGCAGCAATCTCGCCCGTTTTCACATCAACGGTCAAGTTTGCCGAAGATACTGCCATCAATAGCCGCGCGGATGTTGTGCCGCTTCCCGACTCCCAAGAGGTGTTCGATCGCCTGCTCAGTCGTCTTGTGCAGTTACTCAAGCTACATCGCAATGTGTCATTCGGCCAAGCTTCCAATGGAATGAGTGATTTGGCGCCATCGTCCATCTTCATCACGACCTTGGCCGCAGCAGCCTATGCCGTTCTAGCCCCGAAACCACACGACAGCCCTTTAGAGCTTCTCCTCGAAATCGTAGAAACCCTGCCAGACTACTTCGAGCGAACTCTGCAACCCAATGGCCACGAATATTGGACCCTTGCCAACCCTTCCGCACCAGGTGAAAACCTTGCGTCTGGTATGAACACCCCAGCACGGCAGGCCGCATTCAACGCATGGCACCAGCGCATCAAAAGTCAGCTTAAGGAGATTGTCGATGCGATTGAAAAGCACCTCGGTATGGACGTATTGCTGGAAAAACTGGAGGCAGCATTTGGCAAACGAGCCGCACTAGCAGTTCGCGACGACGAAGCTAAACAGCGCCAAAGCAATATCAGCATCGGAAAGGTAGCACTGGCTTCGGCAGGAGTATCCGTCGCAACGACGGCCCGCTCCCATACATTCTTCGGCGACTAATGCGTAAAAACATCCCAGTCGCCGTACCCACGCTATCCCAACGAGCCTTAGAGCTTCGCCGACTTGGGCTACCTGGGTCCACTGTGCACCTGGTGAGCGGCAGGGAGCTTCTCTTTCGTTTCTCTGTGACCCCAGGCCAATTTGGGCGGAACTACGATTGCCTTTTACGGCTGAAGCCAGACTCGCGTGCACCAGAAATGCTGGTGATGGAACCTGATCTTTATAGCCTCGCTGGCAACGATCCCATTCCGCATATCTATCGACATGACGGTCCTGGCGTCCTGCTGTGCTTATGGTGGCCAAAGCGTCGCGAGTGGGTTCCACAGTTGAGACTGACAGAAACATTCATACCATGGACCGAAGAATGGCTCTGGTACTTCGAAGACTGGTTAAAAACCCGCACCTGGGCAGGTGGCGGCGAACACCCTCCCCCTCAGCGTAAGCACAACCGGCTGATGCCACCAGTCCCCGCCCACGCTGGACAATAGGAGAGTCACTTGCCACGCACCATCGAAGAAGGATTTAACGATTTCCTGAGTCGATTGAAAGCCAAAGCGCCTGAGACAGAAGCCGCTAAAAGCCATCGAGCCTCTATCGAAGCCTGCCTTGTTAACAACTTCGGGCTCAAACGGTTCGTGCGCATTGGCTCGTTTGGCAATGGAACCAGCGTATCCGGATATAGCGACATTGACTATCTTGCTTCAATTCCAACAAACCAATTTAAGCAGTCATCTGTCGCTTCTCTCACCAAGATCAGAGACGCACTTGAACTGCGGTTCCCGCGAACTGGCGTCCATGTGAACTCACCTGCGATCGCAGTTCCATTCGGAACCTATAAATCTGAATCAACTGAAATCGTTCCAGGTCACTATGTCGGAGAAGCTAACGGGCACAAGGTTTACGAGATTGCCGACGGCAACGGCGGCTGGATGAGAGTCAGCCCCGACGCACACAACACCTACGTTACTCGTATTGATCAACGATTGGGTGGCCGCGTCAAACCACTAATCCGCTTTATAAAGGCTTGGAAGTTTCATCGCCAAGTTCCAATCTCCTCCTTCTACATAGAGATGCGTGTGGCGAAATACGCTGAGGACGAATCGTCGATTCTCTATGACATTGACGTCTCTGCGGTTCTCAAGAGTCTGTGGAGCCACCAACTGGCACAACTTCAAGATCCCACCGGTTTCTCCGGTTACGTCCGAGCCTGCAAGACCGAAGCTCAGCAAAACGACGCGCTATCAAAACTCAGCACAGCAGTCATACGAGCCCAGAAGGCTCGCACAGCATCCAGGGAGGGCAGCACATCGGATGCGTTCTCTTGGTGGCGCCTTCTCTACAACGATGCTTTTCCAACCTACTACCGTTGACGCTAAGCCGCATGTCCAAATCAGATCCAATACGCACGAACTATTACAACGCCGTTGAACGTGCCGACAAAGTGTCGGATGTACTGTTTTATGTTTCGGCCACCTTGTCGATCGTTTCGCTATTCGTCGACAAGTCAACACACTCTCTTGCTTATGACATTGTCTTAACTTGTTTCGCACTATCTGTCGTTGCGCTGTTCATCATTGGCCTTGTTAGCCGGTTGTACTGGACACCGCGCGCCGAAGACAAGCGTCGACAGGACTTCTTCGCCAGCGCTTGTGGCGTTAGCTTGAGTCACCAAAAAACTGATGGCTACTACAACAATGACTTTACTGAACCGATTCGACGCATGGCAGCTCAGATACTCGAGAACAGCCATTTCAGTAAGGCAATTGCTTTACGCATGGTTCGCACTGAACGCATAAGAGTGATCGTTTATGGGTGCATCTGGCTCGCTTGCGTGTTCAACAGAAATGCAGACTTGGGCTTGTTGATAGCTGCATCTCAAGCTGTATTTAGTGAACAAATCGTGTCGAAGTGGCTAAGACTGGAATGGCTACGCATCCGATTCGAAAGAACTTATGACGAGGTTCACCGAATGTTCCGGTCCAAACCAGCAAGTCAAAGCTTCAAAGCAATGACATTAGAGTCTCTGGGCTCGTACGAGACTGCGAAAGCTACCGCAGCCATCACCCTGTCATCGTCACTGTTTCAAAAAATGAACGACCAACTGTCCGCAGAGTGGGAGCAAATCAAGGCCGACCTTGGCATTTGAACAGTTCTGGTTAGACAGCATCTAAGTCACTGCACGCAAAGAAATGCTCTAACGGATCAAGCAAATCTATTGCAACATCCCCCAACAGTGTCACTATCTAAAGCTTCCTATATCATGACACAATTTGGTACAAATTAGCCAATAGTTAACTTTCCAATCCAGGAGCAGAGACTTATGTCGCACGAGGCCCAGATCAGCCGGAACAATCCCACCGCATTTCTCTTTGTCGTTGATCAATCGGGCTCGATGTCGGATCGCATGTCCATTGGAAAAAGTAAGGCGGAATTCGTCTCCGATGCACTGAACCGGACACTCATGAACCTAATTGGTCGTTGCACGAAATCAGAAGGCGTGCGCGACTATTTTGAGGTGGGTGTGATTGGTTATGGCGGGCAAGGAGTCGATAACGGCTTCTCTGGCTCTCTCGGCTCGCGCGTACTCAATCCTGTGTCGGCGATTGAGCAGAATCCAACTCGTGTAGAAGACCGCAAGAAGAAGATGGATGATGGCGCAGGTGGCATCGTGGAGACTTCTGTGAAGTTTCCCGTCTGGTTTGAACCACGCGCCGATGGAGGGACACCGATGCGCTCAGCGCTAGCAAAAGCAGCCGAGGAAATTGCAGCTTGGTGCGATGCCCATCCCGAGAGCTATCCCCCCACGATCTTGCACGTCACCGATGGTGAATCTGGCGATGGAGATCCCGAAGAGATTGCAGCAAACCTCGGACAACTAAGCACCAATGATGGTCCTGTTGTCGTAATGAACATCCACGTCAGTGCACTGGGTGCCGATACTATTAAGTTCCCCGGTTCAGAGTCGGGCCTACCCGACAACTACGCAAAGATGCTCTTTCGCATGTCAAGCTCGCTACCTCCGCATCTTGCTGCTTTCGCGAAAGAGAAGGGCTACAACGTCACCTCAGAGTCACGCGGCTACATGTTCAACGCTGAGGCCGGTGAAATCGTCGACTTCTTCGACATCGGTACGCGAGCATCCCAGCTCCGCTAACCAGCCGTTATGCGAGCTCTTTTCGTTGGGACCTGCGCGAAGGAGCCCGATAAGCCAGAAGCAAACGAGGACGCTTATGCCTTCTCTGCTGACCGACAACGCTTCGTGTTGAGCGATGGAGCCAGCGAGTCCTATGACTCGCAGCTCTGGGCCAACATGTTGGTACGTAAACTCGCACACGATCCCTACTTCAATCAAGCATGGATCACAAGCGCAATATCGGCCTACCAAGGTGAGCATGACTTCGCCACGATGAGTTGGTCGCAACAACTCGCTTATGAAAAAGGTTGCTTCGCAACCCTAATCTCCGTTGAGCACGATGCGCTCAATAACCACCTTGCAGTCTTTGGTGTAGGTGACTCAGTCGCCGTGCTCCTCGTGGGCCTGGAAATTGTTCGCGCGTGGCCATTGGACCATCCAGACAGGTTCAAGGAGCGACCGACTCTTCTTTCCACACTACGAGCACACAACGAATTCACCAACGCACCCGATTTCAACTCACGAGCACGCATTGAGCTGGAACTAGCTGCATTTCCAGAACCAACTCTTCTCTGCATGACAGATGCACTTGGTGAATGGACGCTAAGAATGGCCAGCGACGAACCAGAACGCCTGGCGGATCTCTTAGCGGTTCGCAGCGAAGAACAACTCGCGAAACTAGTCCTCAATGAACGTGAGGCAAAGCGCATGCGCGTGGATGACTCGACTCTAGCAATTCTGAAATTCGACAATGAGGACGACGCCAGTGGCGTACCCCACTCTTGAGCAATACAACAACGCATTCTCCGCGCACCGCACGCTATTAGCGGACACGGAGCTTCGCTCAGGTGATCTCGCCATCAGCGGTCTTGGACTACCGTTGGCGATCAGCGGTGGCTTTGCCCTAACCTATACGATAAGCACACATGGGCGCAAATTTGCAGTTCGCTGCTTTCACAGGGAGTCAAAGGGCCTCGAGCGTCGCTATGCCGCAATTTCAAAAAAGCT
Source organism: Comamonas aquatilis (assembly GCF_965139575.1). Taxonomy (NCBI): domain Bacteria; kingdom Pseudomonadati; phylum Pseudomonadota; class Betaproteobacteria; order Burkholderiales; family Comamonadaceae; genus Comamonas; species Comamonas aquatilis. The sequence goes on from NZ_CBCSIW010000020.1 coordinate 19,034, forward strand.
CGCGAGTCTGCGATCACCTTATTTCCTAGACTTCCAGTTCCTGCCGCAAGGTATTCGAGTCGATGGATCCGCCTACCCCATAGTGAAAATGGCATGGGCGAGTGGAATAACGCTTGGCGAGTTTCTCGAGGACAACCTCAGGAATTCATTGGCACTAGGACGACTCGCTGACGCTTTAGCACAGCTCGCCACCTATCTGGAAAGAGAAGGCATCGCTCACGGAGACCTTCAAAGCGGCAACTTGATGGTGAGCCGTGACGGCTCGACTGTGCAGTTGATCGACTATGACGGCATGTTCGTCGACGAAATCAAGGACTTGGGCAGTGCGGAGCTCGGACATGTCAACTTTCAGCATCCACAACGCAAGTCTGTCAATCCATTCGACGCAACGCTAGATCGCTTTTCTCTCATTGCCCTAACGCTGGCGATTAGGGCATTGCAAGCAGACTCATCGCTCTGGGATAAAACAAACTCAGAGGCAGACGCGATCATCTTTCGTGCCAACGACTTTCTGGACCCTGCCAATTCCAGTGCATTCGCGCTCGTCGCCAAAAACCCGAACCTCGCCTCCCACGTCAAGAATTTTGCCGCTGTGTGTAAGTCGCCGATGGCGCGAGCTCCCGGATTGGCAGACTTCTTGGCAGGTAGAAATATTCCCGCTGTCAGCGTCGTCATCCAACCTGCTCAGGTCGGTTCGAATCTGGCCACAACATCAGCCCGACCAGGCTATATCGGCGCATATGCCGTGCTCTCTGCTACCGACTATGCAGCATGCTTCAAGGCAGTCGGTGACAAGGTGGAAGTTATTGGGCGCATCGTCGAAGTCAAGCATGACAAGACGCGGCGGGGAGGCAAGCCCTACATCTTCATCAACTTCGGGCCATGGAAAGGCAACATCTTCAAGGTATCAATCTGGCCGGACGGCATGGCGCACGTTAAGTCGAAACCTGATGAATCCTGGGTCGGTAAATGGGTCAGCGTCGTGGGACTTATGGAGCCGCCGTTCAGCAGCCAGAAGTTTGGCTACTCGCACCTTTCTGTCTCTGTCGGAACTGCGGGGACAATGACCCCCATTACTGAGCAAGAGGCAAGATGGCGCCTCGCGGGAGCAGGAAAGGCCGCAGGGAACTTCACCGCAGCCACCTCGAGCAATCAGCAGACACTGGATAGAATCAAAGGCATTTCGGGCTCAGTGTCGGCTATCTCATCTTCGAGCGCCTCAACCTCAGCTCCGGCAACCTCCTCGAACACTCAGGTTCTGCAAAAGATCCGAGCCGCCTCCGCGTCCTCGCTACCAGCATCATCACCTTCTCCAAGCTCGGCGGGACGTAGCACTTATCACCGGTCGAATTCTGCCGGACGTAGCTCCACGCCCTCTCAGCCACCAAGTTCCACAGGGCGCTACACCTATCAGCCTCCACAGCAGCGGCCAGGGATCATTGCGCGCCTGTTCAAGTGGCTCTTGGACTAAATCGACACCGGCCTAAACAGGATGAATTGTCTCCCTGTGTCTCAGCGCAGATTTCATTTGTCAGCGCAAAAATATCTGGCGCAAATTTCTTTTGTTAGTTTAGCTTCTCAAGATTAAAGAAATTTCATACAAATCAGACGCTTAACAGCGCAGGTTTTATTTGTCTGTCACCAGCTCTATGGCTTGCTGATCGCCCACCGCCAGCGCCGCAACTACGCCTATCGCTTTGCGCCGGGTTGACGCATCGGTCTGCGGGAGCAGCTCGGCTTGCGCACGAATGCGATTTCGCAGCCATTGACGCCATCGCTGCAGCCGGTAGTCGGAGCCCAGCTCCAGCAGCACCGGCTCCGGCTTTTCACGCACATAGCCCGTGGCCTGCACGCCCTGCTCCCATTGCTGCAACTCATAATCAAAGCCATGTGGATTGCGCGAGCCATGAGGGCGCTTGAGGCGCACCGTCATGCGCCAGCGCTGGCCCGGCACAAGAGCCCTGCCCTGCGCCCAGGGCGCCACCCTGGGCTTTGCTGCCTCCTCCTCCCGGTCAAACGCCTCATACCAGGAGAGCGCTATGAGCGCGGGCACACCCGGCGTTTGCGTCTGTGCTTGGGGTTTGTCCACGGCAAAACGCCAGCGCTGGCCGTTGCCCGTGTCCTGCAGCATGGAGGCAATCGTGCCCTCCACTTCTATATCGACGGCCTCCAGCGATGGAGGCAAGGTATGGGCCAGATAAGCATGGGCACGCCAGCCGCTGAGACCTGCCACCAGACAGGCTGCCGCCAGCAGCGGCCCCAGTTGCAGCCAAGCCATTCGCACCCAGGCCGCTGTGGAGTGTGCTCTGAAGCGCCACACGGCAAGCAACAGCAGCACGCCAAAGAGCAGCAGCACCGGATAGGCCCAGAAGGCCCAGAGCCGGGCTTGCGTCACCTGCCACGCGGCCCCCAGCACGCAGCCGCACAGCGCCGCCACCCACGACGGACGCGAGCGCAATGCTCCGGCAGTGACCACGCTTGCAGACGGCATCCGCCATGCTAGAGCGCAGCACCTGCCCTGCCGATTGCGGCAATCCCTGCCCCTGCAGATCATGCAAAAAAAACACCGCTAAGCGCAGATTTTCTGTGCGCTTTGCGCTATCAAATTCGTATCTCTACGCATCCATGTTCGCTGTCGGCAGCGATCCGGCAGGCTGCAGCCTGTGTCAAACTCATTGCCTCGTTTTGCCAACCCCTGGAGCTTTCATGAGCGTTTACGACAAACTCAAAGAACTCAACATCACCCTGCCCGAAGTCGCCGTGCCCGCAGCCGCCTATCTGCCGTATATGCAAAGCGGCAATCAGCTGTTTCTCAGCGGCCATGTGGCCAAGAAGAACGGCCAGCCCTGGGTGGGCAAACTGGGCGAGAACATGAGCACCGAAGAAGGCAAGCAGGCGGCGCGCGCCGTGGCGATTGACCTGCTGGGTACGCTGCACCATGCCACCGGCGGTGATCTGAACCGCATCAAGCGCATCGTCAAGGTCATGAGCCTGGTGAACTCCTCCACCAGTTTCACCGAGCAGCATCTGGTCACCAATGGCTGCAGCGAGCTGTTCGCCCAGGTGCTGGGCGAAGCCGGCAAGCATGCCCGCAGTGCCTTTGGTGTGGCGCAGATCCCCATGGGTTGCTGCGTGGAAATTGATCTGGTGACCGAGCTGGCGGATTAAAAACCCAGGACTTTCTCTGCCAGCCCCGGCCTATTGCATGTCTGTGCCTGGCTGGGGCTGCACCACCGCATTGCGAACCTCATTGCCATCATGTCCACGCCTTTAGTTCTCTCCATTCAATCGCATGTAGCTTACGGCCATGTGGGTAACGACGCGGCCATGCTGCCGCTGCAGCTGCTGGGCATAGAGCCGGTGGCCGTGCATACCGTGCAGTTCTCCAACCACACGGGCTATGGCGAGTTCAAAGGCCAGGTGTTCACGCCTGCGCATATCGGCGACGTGCTGGACGGCCTGCGCGCGCGTGGCGTGCTGTCGCGCTGCGTGGCCGTGCTCTCGGGCTATCTGGGCGATGCCGGGGTGGGTGAAGCCATCCTGGCCGCCGTGCAGGAAGTGCGCGCAACCCAGCCGGCAGCGCACTATCTGTGCGACCCGGTAATGGGTGACGTGGGGCGCGGCCTCTTCGTGCGCCCCGGCATTCCGGAGTTCCTGCGCAAGCGGGCGCTGTCCCAGGCCAGCGTGATTACGCCCAACCACTATGAGTTCGAGCTGCTGTGCGGTGGCAAGCCGCTGACCAGCGTGGCGGCAGCCATCGAAGCCGCACGCGGCATGCTGCCCCATATGCACCAGCATCCGTCGGCCTTGATAGCCATCACCAGTCTGCGCACCGAAGATCTGCCCTCCGAGCGTCTGGCCACGCTGGCCGTGACCGCCTGCGAGGCCTGGCTGGTCGAGACCCCGTTTGTAGATCTGCAGCCACTGCCCAATGGCATGGGCGATGTGTTTTCTGCCGTGTTGCTAGGCCATCTGATCCAGGGTGATGCCGCACCTGAGGCTGTCGCCAAGGCCGTCAGCACCCTGTATGCCCTGGTAGCCAACACCGAGTCGGGCCAGCGCGATCTGCCGCTGGTCGCCTGCCAGGCCCAGATCCGGCAACCCACGCAGATCTTTAGCGCACGGTCGGTTTCGCTATGATTTTTTCTGCATTTTTCATGCACCAAAACTGTCGCTAGCCATTGATTAGAAAGCGCAATCTGCTATAAAAAAGCCGTACTTCATCAAAGTACGGCTTTGGTTTTTGGGCTTTTGCAGCAGCGCCGGCTTATTCCACGCGGGTTACCGTCTGGGGCTTGAAGCCCAGGTCCGCTGCCTTGCCCTTGCGGCCGCGCGTGCCACGGGCGTTGTTGAGGCTGCGGATCTCCAACGACTCACTGCGCGCCTTGCCGCCACGGCCAATGCCGTCAAGGCGGATGCTGCGGGTGTAGGCTGCAGCACCGGCCAGCGTGTCCTTGTCTTCCAGACCCAGCAGCATCAGGCCACGTCCGCCCTTGGGCATGGCTTTGAGCTCGCTGATCTCGAAAGTCAAGATGCGGCCGCCCACCGAAGCACAGATCACATGGCTGGCAGGTGCCAGCAGACCCGCGCCCTGCTCGCCGCCAGGCACATGCTCGGCACGCGCATTCATGGGCACGCCATGCACCACCGATGGCGCGCACAGCGTCTCACCCTCGCCCAGCGAGACAAAAGCCTTGCCCGCCTTCTGGCGCGAAATCATGTCACCCACCGTGGCCGTAAAGCCGTAACCGCCCGAGCCGGACAGCAGCAGCTGCGTGCTTTCCGCCCCGGCAAAGTAATACAGCAGCTGCGTGCCCGCCTCCAGCTCGATCAGCGTGGTCACCGGCTGACCGTCGCCACGCCCGCCGGGCAGGGCCGAGACCGGCACAGAGTAGACCCGGCCGTTGCTGCCAAAGGCAATGAGCTGATCCACCGTGCGGCATTCGAACGTGCCGTGCAGGCTGTCGCCGGCCTTGAAGCTCAGCGTCTCCGCCTCCACACCGTGGCCGTTGCGCGTGCGTATCCAGCCCTTGTCGGAGATGATGACGGTGGTCGGCTCATCCACCACCTTGACTTCGGCCACCACCTTTTTCTCTTCCTGGATCAGGGTGCGACGCTCGTCGCCAAAAGTCTTGGTATCGGCCTCGATTTCCTTGCAGATCAGGCGGCGCAAAGTGGTTTCGCTACCCAGAATGTCTTCCAGCTTGCCTTGCTCGGTGCGCAGCTCCTTGAGCTCCTGCTCGATCTTGATGGCCTCCAGCCGTGCCAGCTGGCGCAGGCGAATTTCAAGAATGTCCTCGGCTTGGCGGTCGGAGAGATGAAACTCCTCAATCAAGGCCTGCTTGGGCTCATCGCTCGCGCGAATGATGGCAATGACCTTGTCGATATTGAGCAGAACCGCCTGACGGCCTTCCAGAATATGAATCCGGTCCAGCACCTTGTTCAGGCGGTGCTGGCTGCGACGGGTCACCGTCTGAAAGCGGAAGGCAATCCACTCTTCCAGCATCTGGCGCAGCGACTTTTGCACCGGCCGGCCATCGAGGCCGATGCTGGTCAGATTGATGGAGCTGGACGACTCCAGGCTGGTGTGGGCCAGCAGCGCCGTGATCAGCTCCGATTGCGGAATCTTGCCAGTCTTGGGCTCGAACACGATGCGCACCGGTGAATCCTTGCTCGATTCGTCGCGCACGCCGTCCAGTACCGCCAGCATGCTGGCCTTGAGCTGGGTCTGATCCTGGGTGAGCGTTTTCTTGCCGGTCTTGACCTTGGGGTTGGTGATGTCCTCGATCTCTTCGAGCACCTTCTGGGCCGAAACGCCGGGCGGCAGCTCCGTCACCACCATCTGCCACTGGCCACGTGCCAGCTCCTCGATCTTCCAGCGCGCGCGCACCTTGAGACTGCCGCGACCGGTGCGATAGGCCTCGGCAATATCGTGGCTGCTGCTGATGATCTGGCCCCCGCCCGGATAGTCGGGACCGGGAATCATTTCATTGAGTTCCGCATCCGCCATGCCCGGCTTCTTGATCAAGGCCACGCAGGCGCCAGCCACTTCGCGCAGGTTATGGCTGGGGATTTCGGTGGCCATGCCCACGGCAATGCCACTGGCGCCATTGAGCAAAGCAAACGGCAGGCGGGCCGGCAGCTGCTTGGGCTCTTCGGTGCTGCCGTCGTAATTGGGCACAAAGTCCACCGTGCCCATATCGATTTCATCGAGCAGCAGGCCGGTGATCTTGGATAGACGCGCTTCGGTGTAACGCATGGCGGCTGCGCCATCGCCGTCACGGCTGCCGAAGTTGCCCTGGCCGTCGACCAGCGGATAGCGCTGATTGAAGTCCTGCGCCATGCGCACCAGAGCGTCATAGGCCGACTGGTCGCCATGCGGGTGAAAGCGACCCAGCACATCACCCACCACGCGGGCACTCTTGACGGGTCTGGCCGCCGTGTTGCCGGTAGGGCCGCCATAGGACAGACCCATGCGATCCATGGCGTACAAAATACGGCGCTGCACGGGCTTCAAGCCATCGCTGACATCGGGAAGGGCGCGGCCCTTGACCACCGACAGCGCATATTCAAGATAGGCGCGCTGGGCATATTGTCCCAAATCCAATGCGTCGCCCGCGGCCTGCTCGGCCAAATCCAAAGTGCTCTGATCGCTCATGAAAAAACTGCTGAATTCAAATTCTTGTTATGCAGGGCAAGCTCAACACCCCGTTGGCTCAACCCCGCGCACCGGCATGGCCCATCCCAGCCATGCACCCCATGATGAAGCGTCCGCCTCAGTCGACCTTGCCGGGCAAGGTCATGCTCACACGACCGTAGACAAAGCCCTCGAACTCGGCATCGTTTTTGACGCGAAACGTGGACCGAGACTGACCCGATTGCAACTGCTCGTAAATTCCGGTGACGGCCTTGACGTAATTGCGGGTCTCGGGATAGGGAGGAATGGCCTGACCAGCCTTTTTGACCGCTCCTTCGCCCGCGTTATAGGCCGCCAGCACCAGATCCAGCCGCCCCGGAAACAAGCTCATCAGGTAGCTGAGATAACGGGCCCCGGCGGGCACATTGACGGCAGGATCGACCAGCTTTTGCTGCACGCTCAGCTTGGCGCTGGAGCTGACGCCAAAGCGTTCGGCCGTGGCCGGCATCAGCTGCATCAAACCCACAGCCCCCTTGGGCGAAACAGCGCCGGTGTTGAATCCCGACTCCACGGCGATCACGGCTTTAATCAAGTCGTAATCCACCCCGGTTTTCTCGGCGGCTTTTTGCAGATGAGGCCGCACGCTCTTGTAGCGCGGCAAGCCGTCAAAAAAACTTGGCGTTCGCGTGCTCTCCTGCGGGTCGGCTGCCCCGAGATCAACCCCGGGTTTCATGGTTTGCCCGCTGCTGTCATAGACCCAGCCCTTGAAATAAGGCTGGTAGCGCTCATCCAGCGCCGCTGAAGCGAAGTGGGTGATACCGAACTCGTCCACATAAGCCCATAGATCGGCATGGGCCAGCGATGCACCACCCAAGGCCGTGGCAGCCAGCGTCAGCTTGAACGCAGCGCCACGCACCCACCCGCGAAGGCCGGAGTAGCCGGCTGGCCATATTTTCAACAGGGTCTGCATGATTGAACTCCTGTAAACCTGAGGCCCGGGCTGGCAACTGTCGCCAACCCCGGGTATCCCGCTATCAGATATCAAGCTCCACGGCATCGCCATGCAACTCCATGAGCTCACGACGGGCAGCGGCTTCGCCTTTGCCCATGAGCTTGGTCACGACCTGTTCGCACTGTGCGAAGTCCAGATTCATGAACTGCACCGGCAACAGGCGGCGCGTATCGGGGTTGAGCGTGGTTTCCCACAGCTGCTCGGCATTCATCTCGCCCAGGCCCTTGAAACGGCTGACCTGGCATTTCTCGCGCGGCACACCATCCTTGGCGCATTTCTCCATGATGGCATCGAGCTCGCCCGCATCCAGTGCATAGACCTTGATGGCCGGCTTCTTGCCGCGCGCAGGTACATCCACACGGAACAGCGGCGGCAAGGCCACGTGGATATGGCCCGCCTCGATGAGTTTGGGGAAGTGCTTGAAGAACAGGGTCAGCAGCAGCACCTGGATGTGGGAGCCGTCCACGTCCGCGTCCGACAGGATACAGACCTTGCCATAGCGCAGACCGGATAAATCCGGCTCGTCATTGGGGCCGTGCGGGTCCACGCCCATGGCGACCGAGATATCGTGGATTTCATTGTTGGCAAACAGCCGGTCGCGGTCCACCTCCCAGGTATTGAGCACCTTGCCGCGCAAGGGCAGCACCGCCTGGGTTTCCTTGTTGCGCCCCATCTTGGCGCTGCCGCCGGCCGAATCACCCTCGACCAGAAACACTTCGTTGACCGAGAGGTCGCGGCTTTCGCAGTCGGTCAGCTTGCCGGGGAGCACGGCCACGCCGCTACCCTTGCGCTTTTCTACCTTCTGGCCCGCTTTTTGGCGGGTTTGCGCGGCCTTGATGGCCAGCTCCGCCAGCTTCTTGCCCCAGTCCACATGCTCGTTGAGCCACAGTTCCAGCACCGGGCGCACAAAGCCCGAGACCAGACGCACGGCATCGCGCGAATTCAGACGCTCCTTGATCTGGCCCTGAAACTGCGGATCCAGCACCTTGGCATTGAGCACATAGCTGGCACGGGCAAACACATCGTCCGGCATGAGCTTGACGCCCTTGGGCAGCAGCGAGTGCATGTCGATGAAGGCCTTGACCGCCTGGAACAAGCCATCGCGCAGGCCACTGTCATGCGTGCCGCCCGCCGTGGTGGGGATCAGGTTCACATAGCTTTCGCGCAGCGGCGCACCGTCTTCGGTAAACGCCACGCACCAGGCCGCACCTTCGCCTTCGGCAAAGCTGTCGTGATTGCGGTCGGCAAATCCCTCGCCCTCGAACAGGGGAATCACAGGCTCGCCATGCAGGCTTTGCTGCAGATAGTCGCGCAGCCCGCCCTTGAAAAGCCAGACCTGGTTGTCCCGGGTTTTCTCGTTGCTGAGCGAGACCGAGACGCCCGGCATGAGCACGGCCTTGCTGCGCAGCAAGTGCATCAATTCGCCGGCGGGCAGGGCTGCCGATTCAAAGTACTTGGCATCGGGCCAGACACGCACCGTCGTGCCGTGCTTGCGCTCACCGGACTCCAGCGGACGCACCTTCAAGGGCTCGACCACATCGCCGCCCGAGAAGGCCAGCGTGGCCTGCTGACCATCACGGTGCACCTGCACCTCCAGCCGGGTGGCCAGCGCATTGGTCACGGACACGCCCACGCCGTGCAAGCCACCCGAGAAGCTGTACGCGCCGCCATTGCCTTTGTCGAACTTGCCGCCGGCATGCAGACGGGTGAAGACCAGCTCCACCACCGGTGCTTTTTCTTCGGGGTGCAAGCCAAAGGGAATGCCGCGGCCATCGTCTTCCACGCTGAAGGAGCCGTCGGCGTGGATGGTGAATTTGATTTTCTTGCCATAACCGGCAAGCGCTTCATCGGCCGCGTTATCTATCACCTCCTGCAGCACGTGCAGGGGGTTGTCGGTACGCGTATACATGCCGGGACGCTGCTTGACTGGCTCCAGACCCTTGAGAACGCGGATCGAGCCTTCGGAATATTCGCTAGCGGTAGAAGAGGAAGGTTTAGCTGCCATGGGGGCGAATTGTAGTGGCCTCTCCAGATTGACGCTGGATAAATTCACAGTTGTTTACTTCCCAATACTCTCGCACAAAGCCGTATCGGCTGTCTTGGCCAGGGTTGGATCACGTTTTCGGGCAGCAGAGCGTGCCGCGCACGCGACGACGCCAGCCACCGCACAAGCGCTGGTTTCGTTAAAGTCTGATACCGATCCGAACGTTTTGCGCAACGCCATGACTACCCAGACCAACCAACAGCCGCTGTCCATGGCACAGATTCTTCTGTGCGGTGGCGCCATCGTCACCCTGTCCATGGGCATACGCCATGGCTTTGGTCTGTGGCTGCAGCCCATCACGCAGGAGATGGGCTGGACGCGCGAGAACTTTTCCCTGGCCATTGCCGTACAGAATATTTCCTGGGGCATTCTGGGTATTTTCGTAGGCATGCTGGCCGATCGAATGGGCGCTTTCAAAGTGCTGATCGGCGGCTCCATGCTTTATGCCCTGGGCCTGGTCGGCATGGCGCTGTCGCCCTCCACCCTGGCTTTTACGCTGACGGCCGGTGTGCTGATTGGCGCGGCGCAAGCGGCCACCACCTATACCGTGATCTTTGGCGTGCTGGGCCGCCAGATTCCGGCCACGCGGCGCAGCTGGGCCATGGGGGTTACGGCAGCGGCGGGCTCCTTCGGACAGTTTTTCATGGTACCGGTCGAAGGGGCGCTGATTTCCGCCTTCAACTGGTCCAATGCCTTGCTGATTCTGGCCGCCTTTGCGCTGTTGATCGCCGCTCTGGCCTTTGGTCTGCGCGAGCCGGGCTTTAGCAGCGGCAAGCCGCCGGTACGCGAGCAGACCGTGGGGCAAGCCCTCAAGGAAGCCTGGAGCCACCCCAGCTTTGTGCTACTTACGGCCGGCTACTTTGTCTGCGGCTTTCAGGTCATGTTCATTGGCGTGCACATGCCCAGCTACCTCAAGGACTTCGGCATCGCCCCCCATGTGGCCAGCTACTCGCTGGCCCTGGTCGGTCTGTTCAATATCTTTGGCACCTATCTGGCCGGCAATCTGGGCCAGAAAATGCCCAAGCGCTATCTGCTCTCCGGCATTTACGCCCTGCGCTCGGTGGTCACCGTGCTGTTCTTGCTGGCGCCGCTGTCGCCATGGTCGGTCTATGCGTTTTCAGCGGCCATGGGCTTTCTGTGGCTGTCCACCGTGCCGCTGACCAATGCCACCGTGGCCCAGATCTTTGGCGTGCAGCATTTGTCCATGCTCAGCGGCTTTGTGTTCTGCAGCCATCAGGTGGGCAGTTTCATGGGCGTGTGGCTGGGCGGCTATCTGTATGACCTCAACGGCAACTACAACATGGTCTGGTATCTGTCCATTGCCCTGGGCATTTTTGCCGCCCTGGTCAATCTGCCGGTGCGCGAAACAGCCGTGGCACGCGGCACGCGCCCACAGGGAGTCTGAGCCATGCAAGGCAAACCACGCTCACTGGCTTGGTGGCAGCGCGCGCTGATCTGGGTTGCCGTTGTTGCCGTGCTGCTGGCCGTGTTTGCCCTGTACACCCGGGCGGATTTCATGGTCACACTGGCGGACCAAGTTTGGGCCTGCTTTTAAGCTGTTGGTCATCCGGCCCAGGCGGCATGGCCGGGAGTGTTCATGCCCCGCATCATCATCACCGGCGCCTCGGACGGCATAGGTGCCGAAATGGCCCGCCAACTGGCCGCCTCCCACCAAGAGCAGCTGCAGATCACGCTGGCGGCACGCAATCAAGAGCATCTGCAGGCCGTGGCCCGGCAATGCCAGGCTGCGGGAGCGCAGGTGTTGGTCGTACCCACCGATGTCTCCGATCAAGCGCAGTGTCGCAGCCTGATCGATCAGGCCGTGCAGCGCTTTGGCGGCCTCGATGCCCTGCTCAACAACGCAGGCGTCTCGGCCCATGCGCTGTTGAGCGAAGTCGATGCCGCGCACCTGTCATGGTATGAACAGCTGATGCGCATCAACTTCTGGGGCAGCGTGTGGTGCACCCACGCAGCGCTGCCGCATCTGAAGGCCTCCAGGGGCTGCATCGTGGCCGTCTCGTCGCTGGCCGGGCTGATTGGCGTGCCGGGCCGCACAGCCTACAGCGCCAGCAAATTTGCCATGGGCGGCTTTTTTGAGGCACTGCGCACCGAACTCAAACCCAATGACGTCAGCGTGACCCTGGCCTACCCGGGCGTGGTCGATACCCGCATCCGCTATCACGGCTACAACGCCAAGGGCGAGGCGGCAGGGGTCAGCGGTCTGAAGGAAGACGCTGCCATGCCGGTGGCCGAATGCGCGCAGCTCATCATTCGCGGCATGAACCGCCGCCAGCGCGAAGTGCTGATGAGCCGCAAGGGCAAGCTGGGCCGCTGGCTCAAGCTGATTGCGCCGGGACTGGTGGAGAACATGGCGCTTGCAGCCCTCAAGGACGAAGTGAAACCCCATTGAGCGATGACCAGAAGCCAAGCGGCGCTGCTATAGTTTTCGGCAAGATGATTTGCCCCAATCCAGCTGTTGCAGCCACTCCCGCCCATGGTGCCCAGGCACATTCCGAATGGATCACCCGCTTTGCCCATCTGGTGCAACCCGGAGGCACCGTGCTGGACCTGGCCTGCGGCCTGGGCCGCCACACCCGGCTGTTTCATGCATCAAATCATGCAGTGACCAGCGTGGATCAATCGCATGAAGCTATTCAATCAGTAGCAAACATTGCAAACGCCATTGAAACCGACATTGAAGCCGGTCCCTGGCCGCTGGCTGGACGCAGCTTTGATGCGGTGGTTGTCACCAACTATCTTTGGCGCCCTTTGTGGCCGCTGATTCTGGCCAGCGTCAAACCCGGCGGCGTTCTGCTGTATGAGACCTTTGCCCAGGGCAATGAAGCCTATGGCAAACCCAGCCGCCCGGATTTTTTGCTGGCTCCCGGCGAACTGCTGCAAGTTTGTCAGGGCTGGACGGTGGCCGCCTACGAGCACGGCGTGCTGCATCAGCCAGACCGCGTGGTACAGCGCATTGCCGCCATCCGGCCTGCAGAGTCCGCCACTGACCCGGCCCCGCTGCAGGCCTGATCACCTTGAATGTCCAAGGCTTTCCAAACCGTTCGAGCTGCCTGGATGCACCCAGGCAATGGCGAAGCGGGCAGGAAAAAGCCTGACAGACACACAGCAATCCGACATCGATACAATTAAATTTTCGTCAAATCGTCAGATAATTAAAACAATCTGACAAAAAACCCGATTTGCCCGCAGCTTGCGCAGTTAAACCACATATTTACCTGCGGCCCTGTTTGTAGAATGACCTTTTCCCGTTTCATATTGCGGACATGACATCACCTTCCGTTGCTCTCACTGGCAGCATTGTTGCCCTCATCACGCCCATGCACCAAGACGGTAGCGTCGACTACCCGGCGCTGCGCAAACTCATAGACTGGCATGTGGCTGAAGGCACGGATTGCATCGGTGTGGTCGGCACTACCGGTGAATCGCCCACAGTCAATGTGGAAGAACACTGCGAAATCATCCGCGTCTCGGTGGAGCAGGCGGCAGGCCGCGTCTCCATCATGGCTGGCTGCGGTGCCAACAGCACGCACGAGGCCATCGAACTGGCCCGCTTTGCCAAGAAGGTCGGTGCAGACAGCCAGCTGCAAGTGGTGCCTTACTACAACAAGCCCACGCAAGAAGGCCAGTACCAGCACTTCAAGGCCATTGCCGAAGCCACAGGTGATCTGCCACTGGTGCTCTACAACGTGCCCGGCCGTTCGGTCGCCGATATGCAGCACGAAACCGTGCTGCGCCTGGCCCAGATCGACAGCATCGTCGGCATCAAGGAGGCCACGGGCAATATCGAGCGCGCCCAATGGCTGATTCGCGATGTGCCCCAGGGCTTTGGCGTCTACTCTGGTGATGATCCGACCGCAGTGGCTCTGATGCTGTGCGGTGGCCATGGCAACATCAGCGTGACGGCCAACGTGGCCCCCCGCCTGATGAGCGAGCTGTGCAAGGCGGCACTGGCCGGCGACGTCAAGCGTGCGATGGAGATCCAGTTCAAGCTCATGCCTTTGCACAAGAGCCTGTTTGTGGAAGCCAATCCCATTCCGGTGAAATGGGCAGCAGCCCGCATGGGTTTGTGCAGCCCCGCGATGCGCCTGCCCATGACGCCTTTGAGCCAGAATTTGGAAGCTACAGTAGAGGGTGCGCTGACCCAAGTCGGCTTGCTCTGAGCGAGTTGAGATAAGCTAGCGGTTTTTTCGCTCACTGCATACTGCATGAACGCACCAAGGACAATCCGCGTGAAACAACACACTGCACGTTTGGGCCTGCTCAGCATTGCGCTGGGCTTGTCGGCCTGCACGACCACGTTCCAAGACGCCAAGATCGACTACAAGAGCGCCGGTAAAAGCCAAGCCCCGTCTCTTGAGGTCCCCCCGGATCTGACGCAGCTGTCGCAAGATTCGCGCTACAACGTGCCCGGCGGCGTTGTCTCCGCTGCGGCCATGCAGGCCAATGCCAAGACCGCACAACCCGCTGACCGCCAAACGGCGGTCAACGCCATTGGCGACGTCCGTATCCAGCGTGAAGGCAGCCAGCACTGGCTGGTCGTCAAGCGCCCTGCGGACAAGCTGTGGGAGCCCGTGCGCGACTTCTGGCTGGAAAACGGCTTCATCTTCACCATCGAAGACCGCCAGCTGGGCATTCTGGAAACAGACTGGGCAGAAAACCGCGCCAAGCTCCCTCAGGACATCATCCGCAAGACGCTGGGCAAGATGCTCGACTCCTTGTACTCCACCAGCGAACGCGACAAGTTCCGCGTGCGCTTTGAGCGCGAGGCCGATGGTGCGACCAACATCTATGTCACCCACCGCGGCATGGAAGAGGTCTACACCAACACCAACAAGGACAACACCATCTGGCAGCCACGCGCCCGTGATCCGGAGCTGGAAACCGAATTCCTGCGCCGCATGATGGTCAAGCTGGGCGTGAGCGAAGAGCAGGCCGCTGCCGTCGCCAAGGCCGACAAGTCTGCCGCCGTCACCAGCAGCGCCGCTGTCGCACGCATGGACACCGTCAACGGTCAACCCGTGCTGCAGATCGAAGAAGGTTTTGACCGTGCATGGCGCCGTGTGGGCGTGGCCCTGGACCGCACCGGCTTCACCGTGGAAGACCGCGACCGCAGCCGCGGCATCTACTTTGTACGCTACGTGGACCCCAACGCCAAGGGCGATTCCAAGGGCTTCTTCAGCAAGATCTTCAGCCGTGGCCCGGAAGCCGCAGCGCCCGTCAAGTACCAGATTCTGGTCAAGGGCGACGGCAACAAGTCCCAGGTCAGCGTGCTCAACGAGCAAGGCCAGCCCGAAACTTCGGCCAATGCCCAGCGCATTGTTCGCATCATTACCGACGATCTGAAATAAGCCCAAAGTGCATTGCGCACAAAAGCCACCAGCCTTCGGGCCCGGTGGCTTTTTTCATGGACGCATGCAGAGCGTTAAGCCGGCCATAACTCTCCGGGCATAAAAAAACCGCACCAAGGTGCGGTTTTTTGCGCAGAAGCCAAAGCCTCTGCCTGCGTAAGCAGCAAATTACTTGGCGGCTTCAGTAGGAGCTGCAGGAGCGGCGTCAGCAGCAGGGGCTGCAGGAGCGGCGTCAGCAGCAGGGGCAGCAGGAGCTGCATCAGCGGCGGGAGCTGCAGCGTCAGCAGCAGGAGCGGCAGGAGCTTCAGCAGCAGGTGCGGGAGCAGCAGGAGCTTCCACAGCAGGAGCAGCAGCAGGAGCAGCTTCTTCCTTCTTGCCACAAGCGGCCAGAGCAGCAGCAGCGATCACGGTAGCCAGAATGAGAGAGTTCTTCATAACGATTCCTAGAAAGTAGGTTCAGCAGACAGTATTTGCATTGCCATTACGGTCAGCCTTTGCAGCTATTGATCGCTCTGGCAGTCAGGTCAAACAGTAAATTCGACTCGATTTGCATTATAGGTAGTTTTGCCCATTGCTGACTAATACTGACAGCAACTAAACAATTCTGCACAAATCACCGAGTTCGAACCGACCGGGACAAGCGCTTGCTTGTCTTGTCGCATACTGTGACCCAGAATTTTGTTTCTGTCAATTTACTGACAGCTGCTTGGAAGTTCTTGATGAAATCACAAGCAGAACGAGCGTCCGACAACCGGGCTTGGCTGCCAATCCGCAAGCAGGTAATACCCGAAGGTAGCACGTGCCCGCGGATCAGTCCATCACACGTTGTCGCCAGGCCTCACCCAGCCGGCATCAAACCAGGACGACAGCAGCTCCAGCGCGTCATCGCTGGCGCTGGCCAGATCCTTGCGCGACAGGGCGCGGGTATCGGCCAGCTTGCGCATCAGCGTGGCATCACGGCCACCCGCCAGATAGCTCTCGCCATTGATGAAAATGTGCTTGGCGTCATACATCATGCGGGTGCGACGATCGAGCACCACGCTTTCGAACATGCCGTTTTCCTCGCCATGCTCGAACCAGACATTGGCCTTGGGGTCGGTCAGGTGTTCTCCCAGAGCGCGCTCCAGCGCCAGCGGCTCGGCCATGGCCTTTTGCAGCGCTTCGCGCGCAAAGTCATAAAGACCGGCAGGAATCTCACCGGGATTGGTCACGGCTTCCTGCTTGGGATCGCGATAGACCACGGGCGCCTCGGGCTCATCGGGCTCGTCCGACATGCGCAGCAGCAGCTCGCGGGCCAGCTCGCCGCGGTCGGGCGAGCGGAAACCGATGGAGTAGGTCATGCACTCGCCTTCGGCCACACCGTCATGCGCCCACTTGGGCGGCAGATACAGCATGTCGCCGGGCTCCAGCACAAACTCTTCTTCGGGCTCGAAGTTGGCCAGTATCTTGAGCGGCACATCAGGCTGCAGCGAGAAGTCCTTTTGCCGGCCGATGCGCCAGCGACGTTTGCCATGGGCTTGGAGCAAAAACACGTCGTAGCTGTCGAAATGCGCGCCCACGCCGCCTTGATCGGTCGCAAAGCTGATCATCAGATCATCCAGGCGCGCTTCGGGCACAAAACGAAACTGCTGCAACAGCTGATGCACTTTGCTGTCATGCAGGTCCACGCCCTGCACCAGAGCCGTCCAGCCGGGCTTGGTGAGTGCAGGCAGGCTGCGGCGCGACAGCGGGCCGTGGCTGAGCTTCCAGCTGCCGTCTTCGTTGTGCTGAATCAGACGGGATTCCACACCGTCTTCGCCGGCCATAGCCAGCAGCTTGGCGCGAGGAATCAGAGGCTTGAAACCGGGAATGGCCTGGCGCACCAGCAGAGGCTTTTTATGCCAGTGCTTGCGCATGAACTGGGAAGCCGTGAGCCCACCCAGCAGGGTGAGCGGTGTATTGATATCCATGAGAAAGCAGTCCGCTAAGAGAGGGCAATGGCCTGCATTGTCCTATAGCCAGCAAAATCACCGGCAATCCCGCCCATATCGCTCGCCGACGTAACCCAGGCGGCGCTCAGATCATTCAAAGCCATGGAATCCCGGGCAATGCCGTCAATCGGAGGTAGCAGTTGCGCTCTCAAAATTCATAGCATGTATGCGTATACCAGTCGTGCGGGAGGCGACTGTTGGATACTCAGTTGAGCAGTGTTCCGCTTGCCGCGCCTTGGCTGGCGCGGAACTGGGCCGGCGTCAGTCCGGTGTGCTGTTTGAAGGTGCGACTCAGGTGCGCTCCGCTGGCAAAGCCGCAGGCCAGCGCCAGCTCGGTCAAGGTGCAGTGCTGCTGTCCTGGCTGGGCCAACTCGCGCTGGAACAAAGCCACGCGCTCGGCCCAGACGAACTGGCTGATGCTCAACGCCTCATCGGCAAACGCGTTGTAGAGATGGCGCTTGCTGCAGTTGAGCGCGCCAGCCATGGCCTCCACCGTCAGACCCGGATCGCGCAGATGCTGGCGCACATAGGTCTTGATGCGGCTTTTGAGCAGCTCGGCCGGCGTCAGAATCGCCGTTCGACCGCAGGCGTCGAGCAGCGAGAGCTCGATCAGCTGTACCAGCGCATCCGTCACATGCTGGGTCAGGCCCTCGCCCATGGCCTGGCATTCGGCAAACGTGCCGCGCATCACATCCAAGGCAATGCGCGATACACCCTGAGCGCCGCCCACATAAGAGCCCATGAGCGCATCGATGGCGTGGCCGTGGTCTTCAAACCGGCTCTTGGGCAGGGTGACGATCAGGTGCTCGCTCCACTCGGGGTTGAGCACCTCGTACTCCTGCGTGCTGTCATAAATCAGCCACTGGCCGCTGCGGGCGCGGGCCTCGCGCCCTTTCTGACGCACGGTGGCGCAACCCTGCCAGGGAGCAACAATCTTGAGAAAGTCCGTGCTGCGGCTGGCCATGGAGTCCGAGGTACGGCGCACGCGGTGGCGGCCCGCCTCGATCTTGGTCATGCCCACCCGCCCCAGCTCGAAGGTGCCCAGTCGCGCAGCAAAGTGCGTGTCGCCATAGATATCGCTTTCCAGCCCGTAAAGCGAGGACATCCACTGCTGCCAAGCGCCCACGGCCTGAGCGCCTTGCATCTCGGTCATCTGATAAGCGGGGGCGGCGTGGGACATGGAGACTCCTGAGAGCAGGTTTTCGACAAGAGGGCACAGCAGGATGCTTCATTATCCATAGCAGCCGATGCGTGCATCTGGCCTGTCGTTTGCCATGCAGGGAAATCCGTGTTTACCCACATAGAGCTGCACCGCGAGACAAGACGTTGTGCACGTCCAGACAAACCCCTGCGGGCGTCTTTTCCTACGATGGACAAAAAAACCGGAGCCTAACCGGAACCATTCACCCAAGAGGAGACAAGCATGACATTCGCCAGCAAGCGCTTTGTTCTGAAACGTATCGCAGTAGCTGCGGCCATCGCAGGTCTGGGCTCTGTGGCCGCACAAGCCATGGCGCAAGAGGCTCCCAAGTCGATTCGCATAGGCTGGGCCATTGCCAAGACTGGCGTCAACGCCGGCGGCACTTCGGTGACCACGGCGCCCAATTACAAGCTCTGGGTCAAGGAGATCAACGATGCCGGCGGCATCCTGCTCAAGGCCTACAACAAGCGCGTGCCGCTGGAAGTCATCGAGTACGACGACCGCTCCAGCACCGAGGAAGCGGTGCGCGCCACCGAGCGTCTGATCACCCAGGACAAGGTGGACTTTGTGCTGCCGCCCTGGGGCACGGGCTCCAACCTGGCCGTAGGTCCCACCTATGAAAAGCACAAATACCCGCTGCTGGCCGCCACCTCGGTGACCGACAAGGCGCCCGATCTGGCCAAACGCTGGAAGCATGCCTTCTTCTTCCTGGGCACGGGCGGCGAATACGCAGAGGGCCTGGTTGCCATGCTGGAAAAAGCCAAAAAGGACGGCAAGATCAACAACAAGATCGCCATGATCAATATTGCCGACGGCTTTGGCGTGGAACTGGCCAATGCCACCCGCAAGGCCGCCAAGCAGCATGGCTTCGAGCTGGTCTATGACAAAAGCTATCCGATCGGCACGCAGGATATGACGCCGGTGATCAACGAAGCCAAGGGCAAGGGTGCAGACACCTTTGTCGCCTACTCCTACCCGCCCGACACCATGCTGATCACCGAGCAGGCCAGGACTCAGGGCCTGGCACCCAAGGTGATGTTCACCGGCGTGGGCACGCAGTTCCCCATGTTCAAGGGAAAGTTTGGCGCGGCGGCCGAAGGCATGATGGCCCCGGGCGGCATCGATGCCAGCAATCCGCAGATGCAGGCTTATCTGAAGCGCTTCAAGGAGGTCACGGGTCAGGAATCCGACCGCTTTGCCAGCCCCATCGTCTACACCTCGCTGCAGATGCTGCAGCAGGCCATAGAGCGCGTAGGCAAGATCGATCGTGCTGCCGTGACACAGGAGCTCAAGAGCGGCAGTTTCGAGACCGTGCTGGGCACGGTAAAGCTGGAAAACCAGATGTTGACCAAGCTCTGGCATGTGGGTCAGTGGCAAAACGGCGAATTCAATGCGGTTGCTCCAACCACTCGCGCTGGTGCGAAGCCGGCAGTGATTCCACGCGTCACTCCCTGAAAACATTGAAGTGCTATTCCTGAGGGGCTTTGCGCCTCAGGGACAGCACCTTCGCGACGGGGCCTCCTAGGCTCTTGCTCGGTGTTCCCAACTGAGGCATGCCTCTCAAACATTTCGCCCAGCTCTGCAAGAACTATCAAAAAAAGAGCGGGTGGCGCATGCCTTTTATGCACTTTTGCCTGATTTCATAACAAGAACAATGAATCACCAGCGGTATACGCTATGAATTTAATAGACATTCTTCTGGCT
The DNA here is from genome assembly GCF_965139575.1 of Comamonas aquatilis. Taxonomy (NCBI): domain Bacteria; kingdom Pseudomonadati; phylum Pseudomonadota; class Betaproteobacteria; order Burkholderiales; family Comamonadaceae; genus Comamonas; species Comamonas aquatilis. Next base: position 38,971 of record NZ_CBCSIW010000020.1, read on the forward strand.
GGCGCCATGCTGGGCGGACTCTACGGCTTGATTGCCATGGGGCTGACGCTGCAGTACGGCGTGGCACGCATCATGAACCTCTCGTATGGGGAGTTTCTGATTGCACCGGCTTTCCTGGCTTTTTTTGCCGTCAGCAGCTGGGGCATTTCGCCACTGCTCCTGCTGGCGCTGGTGGTGCCGTTGGGTTTTGCCGTGCAGTGGGGCATTTACCAGTTGCTGCTCACGCCCTTGGTGCGCCGCGCCAAGGGCGGGCCGTCGCTGGAAGTGGATTCCATACTCGCCACCTTCGGCATGCTGTTTGTGGTGCAGGGCGTGATGATGGTGCTGTTTGGCGGCGACTATCACAGCTATACCTATCTGTCCGAGCCGCTGGAGATTTTCGGCAGCAAGGTGGCGACCAACCGCCTGCTGGTGCTGGGCTTTGCCATCGTGCTGGGCGGCGGACTGTATCTGCTGCTGACCCGCACCCGGGCCGGCGCCGTGGTGCGTGCCGTCTCGGTGGCGCCGCAATTCGCGCACCTGGTCGGCATCAATGTGCGCAGCACGGCGGCTCTGGCCTACGGCCTGGGTGGTGCACTGGTCGCCGTCTGCGGCGTGCTGGTCAGCATGTTTCTGCCCTTCTCGGCCGGCATGGGCACCATGTTTGCGATGAAGGCGCTGATCGTGGTCATCATGGGCGGCGTGGGCAACCTGATGGGCTGCCTGGTGGCCGGCATGTTGCTGGGTTTTGCTGAGACCCTGGTGGCGTCTTTTGTCGATCCCGGCCTGACGCTGGCCGTCAACTACGCCGTGTTCTTGCTGGTGCTGTTGTTCAAGCCCACAGGCCTGTTCGGGAGGAGTGCGCGATGACCTCGACAAGCCACAAGGAAATTCTGATCTGGGTCCTCAGCGCCATTGCCCTGCTGGGTCTGGCCCTGCTGCCGCACTGGCTGAGAGACGAGTACTACCTGTCCCTGCTGATCAGCATCCTCATGTACTGCGTGCTGGCCACGGCCTGGGCATTGTTCTCGGGGCCCACGCGCTATATCTCGCTGGCCACTGTCGCCTTCTTCGGCATGGGTGCCTATGTGACGGCCGTGTTTGGCGAGCAACTGCCTTGGGCGGCCGTGCTGGCCATAGCGGCCGGCGTGGGCCTGGTCATGGCGCTGCTGGTGGGCCTGTCCACGCTGCGCCTGTCCGGCGTGTACTTTGTGATTTTCAGCTTTGGCCTGGCCGAGCTGGTCAAGCAGCTGGTGACCTGGTGGGAAGTCAATATCACCAAAGACCTGGGCCGCTATGTGTTTGTGGAGATCACCCAGCTCGATATCTACTGGCAGCTGCTGGCCTTGCTGGCCCTGGTCTTGCTGCTGCGCGCCCTCATCAACCGCTCGCGCCTGGGCCTGGCTTTGCGGGTGATCGGCGAAGACGAAACCGTGGCCACCCACGTGGGCATCAACACCACCACCGCCAAGGTGCTGCTGTTCACCGTCAGCGCCGTCTTCATCACCGTGACGGGCGCCATCATGGCCCCGCGCTGGACCTATATCGACCCCAGCATTGCCTTTGCCCCGGCCATCTCGTTTCAGACGCTGATCATGGCCTTGCTCGGCGGTGCGGGAGCGCTGTTCGGCCCCTTGCTGGGTGCCGTGCCTCTGGTGCTGCTGTTCGAGTACCTGAGCGCCAACTTCCCCAACCATTTCGCCATCTTGCTGGGCCTGGTGTTTATCGTGATCGTTTACTTCGTGCCCCAAGGCCTGTCGGGCGTTCTCTCCAGGCTGTTCAGCAGAAAGCGAGGCCAGCCATGAAGACCGCCACCCTGCTTTCCCTGCGTTCCGCGACCAAGCGTTTTGGCGGTCTGGTGGCCGTCAACAACCTGAGCTTTGATGTCTACCCCGGCGAAGTCGTAGGTCTGCTCGGACCCAACGGCTCGGGCAAGACCACGGCCATGAATCTGATCTCGGGCGCCCTGCCCCTCAATGGCGGCGAAATCCTGTTCAAGGGCCAGGCATTGCACAGGCTGAAAAGCCATCAGATTGCACGGCTGGGCATTGCCCGCACCTTTCAGCTGGTCAAGGTGCTGGGCTCCATGAGCTGCACCGACAACGTCATCGCCGGCATGGCTTTCAAGCCCAGGCCGCTGTTTGGCAAAGCCGCTGCGCAACGTGCGCAGGAGCTGCTGCAACGCGTGGGTCTAGCCGATTGGGCCCAGACCGCTGCAGGCGATCTCACCTATATCAACCAGAAACGTCTGGAGCTGGCCCGCGCCCTGGCGCTGGAGCCGCAAATTTTGCTGCTCGATGAATGGCTGGCCGGCCTCAATCCCACGGAACTGCAGCAGGGCATTGCGCTGATACAGCAGTTGCAGGCCAGCGGCCTGACCATCTTGATGGTTGAACATGTGATGGATGCCGTGCACGCCCTGTGCAGCCGCTGCGTGGTGATGAATGCGGGCTCAAAAATAGCCGACGGCCTCACGGCCCAGGTGCTCAAGCAGCCCGAGGTGGTACGCGCCTATCTGGGCGGTGATGAGGAAGAAACTGCGGAGGCTGCCCATGCTTGATGTGCGCAATATCGCCGTGCGCTACGGCAAGCATGAGGCCTTGCATGGCGTGAATCTGCAGGTGCAGCCCGGTGAACTGGTTGTCATGCTGGGCGCCAACGGCGCGGGTAAATCCAGTCTGCTCAAGGCGCTGGGCGGCATGATCAGACCCGAGGCTGGTGCCAGCGCCCAACTGGCAGGCAAGGAGCTGATGCAGCTGCCCGCCCATGCCATCGTGCAATCGGGCCTGGCCCTGGTACCCGAAGGACGCGGCGTGTTTGGCGATCTCAGCGTGAAGGAAAACCTGCTGCTGGGCGCTCAGCCCCAACGGGCCCGCACCAACGAGACGCAGAACCTGGAGCGCGTGTTCACCCTGTTTCCCAAGCTGCGCGACCGCCTGCCGCAGGCGGTGCGCACCATGAGCGGCGGCGAGCAGCAGATGGTGGCCGTGGGCCGCGCGCTGATGAGCCAGCCCGATATCTTGTTGCTGGACGAGCCCTCGCTAGGCCTGTCGCCGCTGATGTGCAAGGAGCTGTTCGCGGCGCTGGCCCGCATCAAAATCCTGGGCATGGGCGTGCTGCTGGTGGAGCAAAACGCCCGCCAAAGCCTGGCCATCGCCGACCGGGGCTATCTGCTGGAGACCGGCCGCATTGTGGGTCAGGGCTCGGCCAAGGAACTTTCAAACAGCCCGGCGGTACGACGCGCGTACCTGGGCGGTGAACATTGAGCAATGACAAGGAGAGACTCTCATGATTGAACAGAAAATGCTGATTGGCGGCCAGGAATGCATCGCCAGCAATGGCGCGACTTTCGAGCGCAAGAACCCTCTGGATGGCTCGGTGGCCACACGCGCCCCGGCAGCGACGAGCGAAGACGCGATTCGCGCCTGCGATGCCGCAGCAGCAGCCTTCCCCGCCTGGTCGCAACTAGGCCCCAATGCCCGTCGCACCATGCTGATGAAGGCCTCGCAGGCCCTGGAAGCCAAGGGCGACGCGATTGCCGCCGCCATGGCAGCCGAAACAGGAGCCTCCGGCATCTGGGCCGGCTTCAATGTGCATCTGGCCGCCAGCATGCTGCTGGAGGCCGCCTCGCTGACCACGCAGATCAACGGTGAGATCATTCCCTCGGACGTACCCGGCAGCGTGGCCATGGCCGTGCGCCAGCCTGCAGGCGTGGTGCTGGGCATTGCGCCCTGGAATGCGCCGGTCATCCTGGCCGTGCGCAGCATCTCCACGGCACTGGCCTGCGGCAACACCGTGATTCTCAAGGGCTCGGAACTCTGCCCCGCCACCCACGGCCTGATCATCGAAGCGCTGCAGGATGCCGGTCTGCCCGCCGGCGTGGTCAACTTTGTGACCAATGCGCCAGCAGATGCTGGCAGCGTGGTCGAGGCCATCGTGGCCCACCCCGCCGTGCGCCGCGTGAGCTTTACCGGGTCCACCAAGGTGGGCCGCATCATCGGCCAGACCTGCGCCAAGCACCTCAAGCCCGCACTGCTGGAGCTGGGCGGCAAGGCTCCCTTCCTGGTGCTGGACGATGCTGATATTGACGCCGCCGTGAATGCGGCCACCTTTGGCGCTTTTGCCAACTCGGGCCAGATCTGCATGTCCACCGAGCGCTTTGTGGTGGACAACCAGGTCGCCGACGAATTCATTGCCAAGTTCGCCGCCAAGGCCAAGAACCTGCCGCTGGGCGATCCGCGCAAAGGCCCGGTGGTGCTGGGCTCGGTGGTCGATCAGGCCACGGTGGAGCGCTGCAACGCCATGATTGACGATGCTCTGGCCAAGGGCGCCAAAATCGTCTGCGGCGGCAAGGCCGAAAACACGCTGATGCCGGCCACGCTGATCGATCATGTGACGCCAGCGATGCGCATCTTTCACGAAGAGACTTTCGGCCCAGTCAAGGGCATCGTGCGCGTCAATGGCGAGGAAGAAGCGATCGCCACCGCCAACGACAACGAGTTCGGTCTGTCCTCTGCCGTGTTCACCAAGGACACTGCCCGCGGCTGGCGCGTGGCGGCGCGCATCGAGGCCGGTATCTGCCACATCAACGGCCCCACGGTGCATGACGAAGCACAAATGCCTTTTGGCGGCGTCAAGGCTTCGGGCTACGGCCACTTTGGCGGGCGGCAAGGTATTGATGCCTTTACCGAAACCCGCTGGGTGACCATGCAGACGAGCGAGCGCCACTACCCGTTCTAAAACGTTTTTGAAGCACCCATGAAAAAGCCGTCCGCAGTTACTGCCGGGCGGCTTTTTGCTTTTGTTTTGATAGCTTCTTGCGCTTATCAGGAAAAGGCTTCAAGCGTAAAACCTTTGAAAATCACCTCCATCAGGCAAAGCTGTCATCGTCCCAGCTGCCTCCGTCATCCCAGTTGCCACTGGCGGCGTTGTCTATGCTGTCCACACCGGCATCGCGGGCCATTTGATCGGGGGCCGATTTTTCGCCTTGCAGACTTTGATGGCTGCCTTGCGCTTCATCCAGCGACTTGCCTGAATGGCTTTGCGTCTCATGCTGGCCCAGCAGATTGCCCAGGCCGTTGAACAGCAACATACCGCCAGCCACGCCGGCGGCCGATGCGGCAGCAGTCCCCAGAAAGCCGCCCGCTGCGGACGGCGCAGCCGGGGCTGCCGGAGCCGAACCGCCAAAGAAACGATCACGCCAGCTGGATGCGGGCTGCGCGGCCGGCGCTGCTTGCGGCGCCTCATAGGCAGGCAGCGGCCCCCGACCGAAATGCGTGTCCAGCCCACCGGACAGAAAACTGCCTGTGCCGCTGCTTCGGGCTGCGGCTTGGCGGCCCTGATCGACTTCTTGCTGCAACTGGCTGATCTGCTGCTGGGCCTGCTGCAAGGCGTTTTCGAGCAGCAAGCTGCGCTGAGCCAGCCAGTAGACCGCATCGGGCACGGCAGCCAGGCCCTGGCGAATTTCAGCCTCGGCCTGCGCATCCTTGGGCGCGCCTCGAGTCTGCGCCAAACGCTCAAAGAGTTCGCGCAGCAGTTGTTGCTCTTGGGATGTCATACGGTATTCCTTTGCCTCTTGGCGATTTCTGCCCCGCAGATAGGGGCGAGTATGAGAGTGCGCAAGAGCGGCAATGTGAACAGTGTTCAAGACCTCGTAGCATGGTGTAACAAGACGCCGCAGCTGCACTGCCATTGCGAGCGTGGGACAATTCCAGCCAATTCATTCACACCACGGGCCGCGCCGGCCCCTGGCCGTTATTCAAGCGCCTTGTCTGCGCTTTCAAACTACAGAACACACCATGGAAGTTACCGAACAATGCGTGGTCGCCCTGACCTGGGTCATGAAGGACACTCTGGGAGAAGAGCTGGACGTGCTCGAAGAGCCGGTGGAGTTTCTGATCGGTGGTGACGACTTGTTCAAGCGCATCGAAGAAGCGCTGCAAGGCCACGGCGTGGGCTCCAAGATCGACCTGCATCTGGAACCCGAAGAAGCTTTTGGCGACTATGACGAGAATCTGATCCTGCTGGAAAAACGCGAACTCTTTCCCGCCGAGATCGAAGAAGGCATGAGCTTCGAATCCAGCGCCATGCCCAAGGGCACCAGCGCCGTGCTGCCCGGCCTGCTCTACACCGTGACCGAGATCTACCCCGAGCATGTGGTGCTGGACGGCAACCACCCGCTGGCCGGCATTGCGCTGCGCCTGCATATCAAGATCGAGGGCGTGCGCCAGGCCACCGAAGAAGAAGTCGGCCGCGGCACGGCCGGCACGGGCTTTTTCCGCATCGAGCCCATGGCTCCAGGCAACGAAACCCTGCACTGAATCAAGTCAAAGCGAACAGCAAAAAGGGACTCCAACCGAGTCCCTTTTTTCATGCGCCAACCGCTTTAGCGGTAGAGCTGATTGCCATCCACGCGCACGCGCTCGCCGATATTGAACTGGGGGGCATGCTGGTAGTCAAAGGCGCGCACGTTGCCATCCTGCAACTGTACGGTCACGCGGTAAATATCGCGCACGCTGCCGCCACCGACGCTGTTTTGCACGGCGCTGCCGGCCAGCGCACCGCCGACCACACCGGCAATCGTGGCCAATGTGCGGCCCGAGCCGCCACCGACCTGGTTACCCAGCACCCCGCCGATCACGCCGCCGGCAATCGCACCGCCAGCGCCAATGCCGCTGCCGTCCTGCACACGCACGGTTTCGATATTGAGTACGCGGCCTTGCTGCACATATTGCGGCTGCGGCTGTTGCGAATAGCAGTTGGGATTGTTGTAGCCGCAGTTATGGGCCGGATAGGTCTGAGCAGGAGCATTGCCCACCGGATAGGACTGGGTTGTGGCGGGGAAACCGGAGCCGGAGTAAGCACCCTGCGAATAACTACCCTGTGCGGGGTAGCCGCTCTGATAGCTGCCCTGAGGATAGGCCACACAGGCTGAGAGAGCTGCCGCAGTGCCAGCCACCATGGCCACCCGGCCCCAGCGTTGAATGACGTTCATGAGAATCTCCTGACTGGCGAAGGCCACTGGCTGTCGCCGCAATTTCTGTTGTGAGTGGGTATGCAAGCCCAATGGGCTCTAACTTCCACTCCAACGTTTCACCCGGCAGTTGCGACGACAGCTTTCACACTTGCTCACAATACTCAACGTATGGAAGCTGTTTCATCGCTCTGAAAATCAGAGCTGACCGCGCTTGCTTCAGTTTATTTTTCTTAATAGTTCTCTTCAGTCTCTTTTCTCAGAGAGCACCTTCAGCTATTAATTAAATTAAAGAGCGATAGACATCTAGTCTTGACTGCGGACCCGCAATACCTCGCCGTTGCGGCCATCCACATCCAGCTTCACAAAGCGGCCATCGTTGGCAGTGGCCTTGACCTTGTAGCGGCCGTCATCCCATTCGACTTCCCGAAACTCGCGATAGCCCATCTTCTCCAGCCTGTCGCATACCTCGCGAATGCTCAGCGCCGGCCCCAAGGCCATGCCGCGCACGGCGGCCAGCGATGCCGTCGCCCTGTCCGCCATGGAGTCCTGCGGTGCTGCCAGGCAAACGCCAGCGGACATGAGCGCCGCCGCTCCCGCCAGGGCAATGCAACACAGACGCATGGAAGATCCGCCCGAGGCGGACGCGGCGCTGGCCCTGCGCAAAGGCTCGGAGGTCAAGGTATGGACGGCAGCGCCGGCTTGTAGGCTGTGCATGGAAAGCTCCTTATGGGTGGTTTGACCTCGCCAGCAACCAAGACGCTTGGTTCCGACGGGTTGAAGCCATTGTTCGCAGGCCTGGCTGAACCGGTTCTGAAGCCGGCGTTCAGCTTCCGTTCATGCAGCCCGGCCTATAACCTCAGCAGCAACCCGCCATCCAGCCCGCTTTCCTCGCTAAACACTTTTACCAGCAAGCCATGCCTACCCTGCCTGACCGCCACCACCGCCGCACACCAAGCACCGCGTCGCGCAAGAGCGGCAAACGCCATGCACTGCTTGCGCTGCTGCTGGCACTGACGGGCTCTGCCACGCTGGCCATATGGCCTACCGCCTCCGATGCCGGCGACAACGATCATGAAATGGCACGCCAGGCCCTGCGCCAGGGCCAGGTGCTGCCGCTACGCACGGTGCTGGACCGCGTGGAACAGCAATATCAGGGACAGGTGATCAAGGTGGAGTTCGAGCGCGATGACGGCAGGTTCGTCTATGAAATCCGGCTGCTGCAAAGCGACGGCAAGGTGGTCAAACTCGAGATCGATGCCGGCGACGGCAGCCTGATCAGCATGAAGCGCAAAAAATGATGCGGCAGGAAAAGTCATCATTCAAGGAAAGAGACAAGGCATGCGAATCCTGCTGATCGAGGATGAATCCACGCTTCGCGAGCAGTTGCTGCTGGCGCTGCAGCAAGCCGGCCATACGGTGGAGACGGCCGCCGATGGCGAGACGGCCCAGTATCTGGGAGAAGTGGAAAACTATGACGCCGCGGTGCTGGACCTGGGCCTTCCCCTGCGCGATGGCCTGAGCGTTCTGCGTGCCTGGCGCACTCAGGGCCGCACCATGCCTGTGCTGATACTCACGGCACGCGGCGCCTGGCATGAAAAAGTGGCAGGCATGGATGCGGGGGCCGACGACTATCTGGCCAAACCTTTTCACATGGAAGAGCTGCTGGCCCGCCTGCGAGCCCTGCTGCGGCGCCTAAGCCCCCATGCCAGCGCACTCTGGCAATGTGGAGCGATCAGCCTCGATTCGCGTCAGGCCAGAGTCACCGTCGATGGTCAGGCACTGACACTGACCAGCCACGAATTCAAGGTGCTGGCCCTGCTGATGCAACGCATGAACAACGTGGTGTCACGCACCGAACTGTCGGAGCACATCTACCCCCAGGACAGCGACCGCGACTCCAACACCATTGAAGTCTTTGTGGGGCGGCTGAGAAAAAAACTGCCCGCTGGCTCGATAGAAACCGTTCGCGGCCTGGGCTATCGCCTGGCTGCTCCCGAATAAATCCAGAACAAGCATGTCTGATCACACCATTCACGCCACCAAGGCCCGCCAAGCTCACCATGAGCGCGATACCGGCTCCTGGAAAAATTCACTGCGCCTGCGCCTGCTCACCGGCACCCTGATCTGGGTTCTGGGCGCTCTCTTGCTTACCGGCTGGGGCTTGCGTGCGCTGTTTGCCGAGCATCTGGCGCAGCAGCTGCGCTCTCAGCTCGTCGCCAAACTCGACCGCCTGAGCGGTGCCGTAAGCTTTCAGATGGACCAGCCCGTGCAGATCACGGTCGCCCCGTTTTCCGGTGACCCGCTGCTGCAACAACCGCTGTCTGGCATGTACTGGCAGGTTGATCAGCTGGACACTGCAGGACAGGCCACGGTGCATGCCGGTATTCAGCGCTCGCGCTCGCTCTGGGACCAGACACTGGACTGGCCTCTGTTCAAAGCGGACAAAACCTGGGAGCCCACACTCCCTTTGCATGCGCCGGCCACCTACGGCCATATGTCCGACGACAACGGCAATGGGCTGGTGGTGGTGACGCGCACCGTACAGCTGCCAGAGACTGACGCCCCTGCCTTGCGGCTGATGGTCGCGGCCGATACCGCCATGCTGGCCGTTCCGCTGCAGCGCTTTACCAAGATGCTGATTGCCGCCCTGTGCGTGCTGGCCGCAGGGCTGGTCGTCGCCGTGGTCGTGCAACTTCAGCTGGCGCTGGCACCACTGACGGCACTGCGGCGCCAGCTTGCAGCCGTCAGCCAGGGCGAGGCCCCGGAAATTCAGGGCGAGCACCCAACGGAAATCATGCCTCTGGTTCAGGAATTCAACCATGTGCTGCGCATGAATGCCGAGATGGTGGAGCGCGCCCGCACCCAGGCCGGCAATCTGGCCCATGCGGTCAACACTCCGCTGAGCATCATGGGCAATGCGGCGGCGCAGCAAGATGATGCCCTGGCGACTCTGGTGCGTGAGCAGGTTGCCAGCGCCAGCCGCCAGGTCGAGCATCACCTGGCCCGCGCACGGGCCGCCGCTGCAGCAGCACAACAAGGCCACGGCCTGCGCACACCGCTGGAGCAGCCGCTGCAGTCGCTGGCACGTACCATGAGCAAGCTGCATGCGGCGCGAGACATACATTTCGAGCTGCAAGGCGATGCCTCGGGCTGGGACTTCAAGGGCGACACACAGGACCTGATGGAAATGCTGGGCAATCTGCTGGACAACGCAGGCAAATGGGCACAGTCTCTGGTGCTGCTGCAGATTCAGCCAGCAGCCGATAGCAGCCGCTACATCACGCTGAGCATTGACGATGACGGCCCAGGCATCGCTGCCGAGCAACGCGAGCGCATCTTCATGCGCGGCGAGCGGCTGGATGAACAGCGCCCGGGCGCAGGCCTTGGCCTCGATATCGTGCGCGACCTGGTTCAGACTTATGGCGGCAGCATCGAAGCCTTGAGCTCGCCCTTGGGTGGGCTGCGCATGGTGTTGACGCTGCCGGGTGCCAGACGCAAGGCCTGACTTGGCTCAACAGCTGATGGCCGCAGGCCAAAGCCGGTCCATAGCGCACCGCCAATGTTCCAGCTGTGCCTGCTTTTGTCGTCAGCTTATTGTTTGCCGGTGGAGCCGTAGCCGCCTTCGCCGCGCTCGCTGGCGGCGGCAAAGTCTTCGACCAGATTGAACTGGGCCTGTACCACGGGCACGATGATCAGTTGGGCCAGACGGTCCATGGGCTGCAGCGTGAACGTGGTCTGCGAGCGGTTCCAGGCGCTGACCATGAGCTGGCCCTGGTAATCCGAATCGATCAGGCCCACCAGATTGCCCAGCACGATTCCGTGCTTGTGGCCCATGCCCGAGCGCGGCAGGATCATGGCGGCGTAATTGGGGTCCTTGAGATGCATGGCCATACCGGTGGGGATCAGCTGCCACTGGCCGGGCTCCAGTACCACGGGCGCATCAATGCAGGCACGCAAATCCAGGCCGGCGCTGCCGGGCGTGGCATAAGCGGGCAGATTGTCACGCAGACGCGCATCTAAGATCTTGACATCAACTTTCATGCTTACCTTTGGAAAGAGCTGCCATCAGCAGCTCGTTCTTTGTTCTTGAATCACGCAACAGCGCCAGAGGCTGTCGCAAATGGAAGGGCGCCATTGTGGCAGGCCTGGCGCCAGCTTTCACTTGCCCTTGATCTTGGCCAGCGCATTGCTGATCAGGGACAGAAAAGCCATCAGCGACAGCAGGGTGCCGAAACTGGGCGAAAACTGGCTCACCACAATGCCCACAACGCCCAGAAAAATGCTGAAGGGCTGAATCCAGGGCCGGCTCTTGGGCGTCGCCTCCGCCTTCTTGGCGTCGATCTCGCGCTCGATTTCCTGATAGCGGCGCTTGGCTTCGGCCTTGGAGCGGCCCTGGGCCGTCTGAGCCGCCTGTGTGCCCACCACAGTCTGGGCAGAACCCTTTCTGGCGGCGGGTCTAGCGGCCCCAGTACGCTGCGCCTGCTCGGCCGCTTCCCGAATTTTCTGCAGCTTCTCGCGCAGCAGGGCCGCAGGAGAAGCCGCCTGATCGCCCGGCGTCTCCACTGCATCGTTGATCGCGCTCGCTATGGCACGCTGGGTGCGCACAAACTCGGGATTGGTGCGCAGCAGCTTGTCCACATAAGCCACGTAGTCACCATTGCTCGGGCCTTCATAGCTGGCGGGAATCATATTCAAACTCCTAGTGGTGCAGTCAGGCGCTGCGCAATTTCTTCAACCAGCTGGCGGGCCAGCACGTCCTTGCTGGCATGGGGCAGCTCTTTGGAGCCGTCCTCGTCGATCAGCACCAGCGCATTGTCATCCTTGCCAAAGGTGGCCGGTCCGATATTTCCCACGAGCAAGGGCACGCCTTTGCGCACGCGCTTGGCACTGGCATGTCTCAGCAGGTCATGGCTTTCAGCGGCAAAGCCCACGCAATACAGCTTGCCGGACTTCGCCTGTGCGGACTGGGCCACGCCCGCCAGAATGTCTGGGTTCTCGACGAAGCTCATGGCCGGTACATCACCCGAACCGTCTTTCTTGATTTTTTGATCCGAAAATTCGGCTGGACGCCAATCTGCAACTGCTGCTGTAGCTATGAAAATCGATGCATTCGAGACTTGCGACTGCACGGCATCCTGCATCTGGCGCGCCGATTGCACATTGAGCCGCGTCACGCCTCGCGGCGTGGGCAGGTGCACGGGGCCGGCCACCAGCGTGACCTCGGCGCCCGCCTCTCGCGCCGCACGGGCGATGGCAAAACCCATCTTGCCGCTGGAGAGGTTGGTGATGCCGCGCACCGGATCAATCGCTTCAAACGTAGGGCCGGCCGTGATCAGCAGGCGCTGACCGCGCAGACACTTGGCCGTGAAGTGGGCGGCGAGCTCCTCCATGATTTCTTCGGGCTCCAGCATGCGGCCGTCACCCACTTCGCCACAGGCTTGCTCGCCAGTACCCACGCCCAGCACCTGAGCGCCATCCAGTGCTACCTGCCGCAGATTGCGCTGGGTGGCAGGATGGGCCCACATTTCGCGGTTCATGGCCGGGGCCAGCAGCAAGGGCACGCTGTCCATGGGGCGGGCCAGACACATCAGACTGAGCAACTCGTCGGCGCGGCCCTGGACCAGGCGGGCGATAAAGTCGGCGCTGCAGGGCGCGATGAGAATGGCATCGGCCTCACGGCTCAAATTGATATGGGGCATGTTGTTGGGCTCACGCGCATCCCACTGGGAGGTGTAGACTGCGCGCCCAGACAGTGCCTGCATGGTGACTGCGGTCATGAACTGCTCTGCGGCCTCGGTCATGACCACTTGCACGGTGGCGCCGGCCTGAACCAGCAAACGGCACAATTGCGCCGATTTGTAACAAGCCACGCCCCCGGAAAGGCCCAGCACCAGATGTTTGCCTGCGAACACGTCATTCATGGCGTGCAATTTAGCAGACAAGCAGCGCCTTGCAGTCACTCAAGCAGCCCTGCACTGCACGCCGAAATTCACGGCGCACCTATAATCTTGTTTTACCACCACCAAAAAAAGACATGACCAAGTTCGTCTTCGTCACCGGCGGTGTGGTGTCTTCCCTCGGTAAGGGAATCGCCTCAGCCTCCCTTGCAGCGATCCTGGAATCGCGCGGTCTCAAAGTCACCCTCATCAAGCTCGATCCCTACATCAACGTGGACCCGGGCACCATGTCGCCCTTCCAGCACGGCGAAGTGTTCGTGACCGATGACGGAGCCGAGACCGACTTGGACCTGGGCCACTATGAGCGTTTCATCGAAACGCGCATGCGCCAGACCAACAACTTCACCACGGGCCGTATCTATCAGTCCGTGCTGGAAAAAGAGCGTCGCGGCGACTATCTGGGCAAGACCGTGCAGGTCATTCCCCACGTCACCAACGAAATTCAGGAATACATCAAGCGCGGCGCCGGTCTCGGCACCGAGCATGAAGTCGATGTGGCCATCTGCGAAGTCGGCGGCACGGTGGGCGATATCGAATCCCTGCCTTTCCTCGAAGCCGCGCGCCAGCTGGCTCTGAAGCTCGGCCCCAACAATTCCGCTTTTGTGCACCTGACTTATCTGCCGTTCATCGAAACAGCAGGCGAGCTCAAGACCAAGCCCACCCAGCACACCGTGCAGAAGCTGCGCGAAATCGGTATCCAGCCCGACGCTCTGCTGTGCCGCGCCAAGCATCAAGTGCCTGACGAAGAGAAGGAAAAGATTTCCCTCTTCACCAACGTGCCCGAGTGGGGTGTGATCTCCATGTGGGACGTGGATACCATCTACAAGGTGCCCCGCATGCTGCACGAGCAAGGTCTGGACGGCCTGATCTGCGACAAGCTGCGTCTGAACACGCCTCCCACCAATCTCAAGCGCTGGGACGAGCTGGTCTATGAGACCGAACATCCTCAGGGCGAAGTCAAGATCGCCATGGTGGGCAAGTATGTGGAGCTGTCCGACGCCTACAAGTCGGTCAACGAAGCCTTGAAGCACGCCGGCATGCGCAACCATGTGCGCGTGAAGATCACGCACGTGGATTCGGAAACCATTCACGATAGCGACGCTGCCAAGCTGCTCAAAGACTATGACGGCATTCTGGTGCCCGGCGGCTTCGGCTCGCGCGGCGTGGAAGGCAAGATCTCTACAGCCAAGTTCGCCCGCGAATCCAAGGTCCCCTATCTGGGCATCTGCCTGGGCATGCAAGTGGCCACCATCGAGTACGCTCGTCACGTGGCAGGCCTCGAGAACGCCAACTCCACCGAGTTCGACGCCAACACGCCCAACCCCGTGATCGCACTGATCACCGAGTGGAAGGATGCGGACGGAACGATCAAGACCCGTGACGCCAACTCCGATCTGGGTGGCACCATGCGCCTGGGCGCCCAGTCGTCCGACGTGCAAACTGGCACCCTGGCCCACAGCATCTACGGCGATGTGGTGACCGAGCGTCACCGCCACCGCTACGAAGCCAACACCCAGTATCTGGACCAGTTGCGCGAAGCCGGCCTGGTGATCTCGGCCCTGACCCAACGCGAACAGCTGACGGAAATCGTCGAGCTGCCCGCCAAGGTCCACCCCTGGTACATCGGCGTGCAATTCCACCCCGAATTCAAGTCCACGCCCTGGAGCGGCCACCCGCTGTTCAATGCCTTCATCAAGGCAGCCATGGAACGCCAAAAGGCGGCAAAAAAGGCTTGAGCCTTATCGCTTGAACCCTGAGGGCTTGCCCTCAGGTACGGGCTAGGTACTGATTTCCCTAAGGATCCCACCATGAAACTCTGCGGCTTTGACATCGGCCTTGACCAACGCTTTTTCCTGATCGCCGGCCCTTGCGTGGTCGAGTCCGAGCAGCTGCAGATGGACGTGGCCGGGCAACTCAAGGAAATCACCTCGTCCCTGGGCATCAACTTCATCTTCAAGAGCAGCTTTGACAAGGCCAACCGTTCCTCGGGCACCAGCTTTCGCGGCCCGGGCATGGAAAAAGGCCTGGAAATCCTGGCCAAGGTGAAGAAGGAATTGAACGTGCCCATCCTCACCGATGTGCACACCGTCGAAGAAGTACCTTATGTGGCCTCCATCGTGGACATGCTGCAAACCCCTGCCTTTTTGTGCCGCCAGACGGATTTCATCCGTGCCGTGGCCCAATCGGGCAAGCCGGTCAATATCAAGAAGGGCCAGTTCCTGGCGCCTCACGATATGAAGAACGTCATCGACAAGGCCCGCGCTGCCGCCCTGGAAGCAGGTCTGCCTGCAGACAGCTTCACCGCCTGCGAGCGCGGCGCCAGCTTTGGCTACAACAACCTGGTCAGCGATATGCGTTCGCTGGCCATCATGCGCGAGACCCAGGCTCCCGTGGTGTTTGACGCCACCCACAGCGTGCAGCTGCCCGGCGGCAACGGCACCTCCAGCGGAGGCATGCGCGAGATGGTGCCCGTGCTCTCCCGCGCAGCGGTTGCAGTGGGCGTGGCCGGTCTGTTCATGGAAACCCACCCCGATCCCTGCAACGCTCTCTCCGACGGCCCCAACGCCGTGCCGCTCAAGCATATGAAGGCGCTGCTGGAGACGCTGGTGGCGCTGGACGATGTGACCAAGCGCAACGGCTTCCTCGAAAACCAATTCGGAGCCTGAACATGGCCAGCGGCTACATCATCGCTTACGTGGAAGTCACCAACCCCGCGCAATATGACGAGTACCGGAAATGGAGCACCGAGGCCATGCAGGTGCACGGCGCCGAGGTCTGTATTCGTGGCGGCCAGGTGGCCGTGCTCGAAGGCGACTGGGCACCCGAGCGCGTGGTGGTGCTGAAATTTCCCAGCTTTGAAGCCGCCCAGTCGTTTCACGACTCACCCGAGTACCGCAAGGCACGGGCCGCGCGCGAAGGCGCCGCCATCATGCGCATGATCTGCGTGGAAGGCATTTGACCCTTGAATCATTCAGGCATGACAGACGAACCCCGTTCGCCACTGACATGCCTGTTTTTTTATCTGTTTTCCCGGGCCGGATACCGCAGACAGCGGCTTTCTGCAAGAAATCCCATATCGGCGGCCCGTCAAGGCAAAAGCAGCCCACCAAATTTGTGCACAATAGCCGCCGCCGCTTCTCCCATACTCGTCACGTGCGTGACGCGCTTGCAGCCGACATGCCAAGCTGCTGGGGAAAGTCAGAAATTATTTTGATAGCAGCTTGCGCTTGATGCACAAGCACAAGGGCGTGATTTCATGCAAGAAATCAGCCCACACGTACCGATTTCAGAAACCTCAAAGGAAATGCAATGAGTGCCATTGTTGACATCGTAGGCCGCGAAGTGCTGGACAGCCGCGGCAACCCCACCGTCGAATGCGACGTGTTGCTGGAGTCGGGCGTGATGGGCCGCGCTGCCGTGCCTAGCGGAGCTTCCACCGGTTCGCGCGAAGCCATCGAGCTGCGTGACGGCGACAAGAGCCGCTACCTGGGCAAGGGCGTGCTGAAGGCGGTCGAGCACATCAACACCGAAATCTCCGAAGCCGTGCTGGGCCTGGATGCTTCCGAGCAAGCCTTCCTGGACAAGACCCTGATCGACCTGGACGGCACCGACAACAAGAGCCGCCTGGGTGCAAACTCCATGCTGGCCGTGTCCATGGCCGTGGCCCGCGCCGCGGCTGAAGAAGCCGGCCTGCCCCTGTACCGCTACTTCGGCGGCATGGGCGGCGTGCAACTGCCCGTGCCCATGATGAACGTGATCAACGGCGGCGCCCACGCGAACAACTCGCTGGACCTGCAAGAGTTCATGATCATCCCCGTGGGGGCTCCCACTTTCCGCGAAGCCGTGCGCTGGGGCGCTGAAGTGTTCCACGCCCTCAAGGCCATCATCCACCACAAGGGCATGTCCACCGCCGTGGGCGACGAAGGCGGTTTTGCGCCTTCCGTGGAAAACCACGAAGCCGCCATCCAGCTGATCATCGAAGCCATCGAAAACGCTGGCTACAAGCCCGGCGAACAAATCGCTCTGGGTCTGGACTGCGCCGCCTCCGAGTTCTACAAGGACGGTATGTACGTTCTGGAAGGCGAAGGCAATATGACGCTGACCGCTGCCCAGTGGACCGACATGCTGGCCGGCTGGTGCGACAAGTACCCCATCATCTCCATCGAAGACGGCATGCACGAAGGCGACTGGGATGGCTGGAAGATTCTGACCGAGCGCCTGGGCAAGAAGGTTCAGCTGGTGGGTGACGACCTGTTCGTGACCAACACCAAGATCCTCAAGGAAGGCATCGACAAGGACATCGCCAACTCCATCCTGATCAAGATCAACCAGATCGGCACGCTGACCGAAACGTTTGCCGCTATCGAAATGGCCAAGCGCGCCGGCTACACCGCCGTGATCTCGCACCGCTCGGGCGAAACCGAAGACTCGACCATTGCCGATATCGCCGTGGGTCTGAACGCAGGTCAGATCAAGACCGGTTCCATGAGCCGTTCCGACCGCATCGCCAAGTACAACCAGCTGCTGCGCATCGAAGAGGACCTGGGCGATGTGGCCCAGTACCCCGGCCGCGCGGCCTTCTACAACCTGCGCTAAAGTGCAGGACTGAGTGGGCAGGGGCTGATCGTCTTCTCACAGCCCTTGTCCCACTCCTTCAGTCAAAGCTTTTCCGTATGGTCAATCGCGTCGTCACCGTTGTCTTGCTGGCCCTGCTGGCTCTGATCCACTCCCAGCTGTGGCTGGTCCATGGCAGCATGGACTATGTCGGGGAGCTGCAGCAGCAGATCCAGGACCAGAATGCGGCCAATGCCGTGGAGAAGGCGGAAAACGACAGGCTGGAATCCGAGGTCAATGACTTGAAGGACGGCCTGGCGACCGTAGAGGAAAAAGCCCGTAGCGAGCTGGGCATGGTCAAGTCCAACGAGATCTTTATCCAGATCTCAAAGCACTGAGCCAACGCTCACTGCCCACAAGCCAGCTTTGCGCTGGCTTTTACTTTGTCCAGCCTCGTGCTGGATTTTTCGTTTTATCTAGCCCTGTGCTAGCTTCTAGCCTGGGTTAGGCCTTTTACTGCTTTTATCTGCATCGTGGATTTGATGACTTCTGCCCAGCCACCGATCGTACTTCTGGGTGCCCCTCACGCCCTGGCGCGCGCCATGGCCCATGCCTTGCTCCAGGCCTGGGAGGCTCATGCACCGGCAAGCAGCTGGTCATGTCTTGCACCTCAGCCGGGCGAAGACTGGCCGCCAGAAGCCAAGATCTATGTGTTGGGCCAGGACTGGCGCGACCGCGCAGCCGACCAGGTGACCCGCCAGATCAGCGCCTGGCGGGAGCAGTTGGCAGAGCAAGGTCTGCCCTATGTCATGCTGTATGGCAAGCCTGCAACCCAGTGGCTGCAGCTGGCAGAGTCGCTTAAATCCATAGCACCCAGTGCAGACTGGAACTGGATTTCAGAGCAAAATCCCTGGAAACCCAGCGCCCGCATGCGCAGCAAGATGTGCGAACAATGCGGGGACGGGGATTGCGAGCGCCAGTTATTCGAGGCGCTGCACAAACCCGGTAAGAAATAGCTTACTGAACCACGCCGGAGCTGGGGGGCTGGCTGCTGACGGCGGTGAACAGCTGAGCGGCATCCACCGCATCGAACTGGTACTGCTGGCCGCAGAAGTCGCAACCGACTTCGATATGGCCGCGCTCGGTCACGATGGACTCAATCTCGTCCTCGCCCAGCGAAGTCAGCATGGCCGACACGCGCTCGCGGCTGCAGGTACAGGCAAAGCGCGGCGCTTTCTCGTCCGGCTGGGCTGCAAAGCGCAGCAGCTTCTCTTCCCAGAACAGGCGACGCAAAATGGTTTCCACATCCAGCGTCAACAGCTCCTCCTGGGTCAGGCTGCCGGCCAGCACGGCAATCCGGTTGTATTCCTCGTTCAAGCCCTGGGCATCATGCTCGGCAGCACCGCTTTCGGTGGCTGCTGCCAGATTGGCCTCGCCCTTGACCGGCATGCGTTGCACCATGAGGCCTGCGGCCACCTTGTCGTTGGCGGCCAGCACCATCACAGTATCGAGCTGCTCGGACTGCACCATATAGAACTGCAGCGCATCCGCAAGACGCTCGAACTTCTTGCCATCCATATTGTGCAAAGGCACCACGCCCTGGTAGGGCTGCTGACCGGGCAGACGGTCCTTGGGGTCCAGGGTGACGGCGCAGCGCCCCCCGCCGTGCAGATTCACCAGACTGGCCAGAGGTGCATTCAGTGCAGCATCCATGTCCTGCACATCGCCGGCCAGCGTGGCCGTGGTGCGCAGACCCATATCGGACTGCACCTCGGTCACGGCCAGCTTGACAGGGCCATCGCCCATGACCTGGAACACCAGCGCGCCATTGAACTTGATGTTGGACTGCATGAGCACGCCAGCAGCCGTCATCTCGCCAAGCAAGGCGCTGACCGCTGCCGGATAGCCTCCGGTTTCGCTGTTGCCGGCGCGGCGCTGCAGCACTTCCTGCCAGGCATCGGTGAGACGAACGATGGCGCCACGCACAGGCAGGCCGTCAAAGATGAATTTATGCAGTTCAGACACGCGAGAAGATCCCGATAAAAAATTGCCAGGCTTTCAGCCCAGCTTGCGCAAGCCGTTCTTGAAACGGCGTGCATTATCAACATAGTTTTTGGCACTCTGGCCCAGGCCGGCAATCTGCTCGGGCGAGAGCTGGCGCACCACCTTGGCGGGACTGCCCAGAATCATGGAGCCGTCCGGGAATTCCTTGCCCTCGGTCACCAGAGAGCCGGCGCCCACCAGGCAGTTCTTGCCAATTTTTGCGCCATTGAGCACCACGGCACCGATGCCGATCAGCGAACCATCGCCAATCGTGCAGCCATGCAGCATTACTTGGTGACCAACCGTCACATTGCAACCCACCACCAGCGGCTTGCCGAAGTCGGCATGCAAAACGCTGGCATCCTGGATGTTGCTGCCCTCGCCAATGGTGATGCTTTCCGTATCACCACGGATCACCGTGCCAAACCATACGCTGGCATGGGCTTGCAGCTTGACACTACCCATGACCTCGGCGCTGTCCGCCACCCAGGCGGTCTCGGCGATCTCGGGCGCTACACCATCCAGTTCGTAAATTGCCATCTGTTCAGTCTCCATGGTTATTCGTTATGCCGGCAAACTAGAATTGTAGGGATGGAGTTACGTCACCGCGCACTAGAGGTCTTGTGCTTTTCCGACCCTGAACAAAAAGCCGCTGCAACTATTGATTTGTATGCGCATAAAGCTCTTTATTCCATAGCAGATCTGGCACCTGTGTTACAGATCCAGGAAGCCGATCTGCCGGGCCGCCCTGCGAAACCGGAGCTCAAGCACCACACGGCTATGGCCAGGCGCTCGCCCGCCACCCCCGAAGGGCGAGCCATTCTGATCCATGCCATCGCGCATATCGAGTTCAATGCCATCAATCTGGCCCTGGATGCCGTCTGGCGCTTTGACGGCATGCCCGAGCAGTACTACCACGACTGGCTGCAAGTGGCGGCCGAGGAAGCCAAGCACTTTTGCCTGCTGCGCCAGCACCTGCGCCAACACCATGACCAGGACTATGGCGACCACCCGGCCCATCAAGGCCAGTGGACCATGTGCGAAAAGACCCGTGGCGACATCGTGGCCCGCATGGCTCTGGTACCGCGCACCATGGAAGCGCGCGGGCTGGATGCCACACCGCAAATCCAGCACAAGCTGCGCAACACCAAGGCAGCCGACGCGCTGGCAGCCGTGGAGGTGCTGGACATCATCTTGCGCGAGGAAGTGGGCCATGTGGCCATCGGCAATCATTGGTACCGCTGGCTGTGCGAGAAAAATAGACTGGAGCCCGAATCGCTGTATCAGGAACTGACAGCGCGCTATGAAGCCCCGCGCCTGCGCCCGCCCTTCAATGAGCGCGCCCGACGTGCAGCAGGCTTTACTGAAACTGAAATGGCTTGGCTGCTGCAGAGTTGATTAATCCGTGGACATACCTATTTCCGGGTATTTTCTTGCATTACCTTCAAATCTCCAATATCACTAAAACCCGGTTGAAAAATTGCATTTTGAGTAAATACCAGAGAGATGCCTTTTCAACAAAGTTTTACAACGATTTTTTGAATTTATTCATTTCAAGAATAAAACGCATAATTAGATCATTCTTACAATAAAATACAGTGTTATTTACTATGATCAAAGCATTTATCGCGACGAACTCATGAAAGATTTGCTGGCTCCTTCTGTTGCTGATCTCGCCCCTGCATCCCTGGGAGGTGTGGGACGAGGAATGATTGCGCGCCAGGCCATTGTCAACAGCCAGCAAAGCATCGTGGGCTATGAGCTGTTCAACCGTTCCCGCGCGCCCTACGGTCATACAGCGGCGTCCGATGTCACACTGATCTTCACCGCCCTCTCCCACGCAGGCGAGGAAGATCTGGTGGGCACCAAGCTCATGTTTGTGAACTGCACGCATGAAAGCCTGTCTGGCGATCACCTTGATCTGCTGCCCCCGGACAAGGTGGTGCTCGAGATTCCGCCGCTGGGCCATGCAGCCGTCAGCGAGGTCAATGCCCGTCTGCCCCAGCTCCAGTCGCTGCGTGCACGCGGATTTCATCTGGCCTTCAACCAGACGGTGCTGGAGTCGGCCTACACCGCATGGCGGCCTCTGGCCGATTACATCAAGCTCGATCTGTCGGTGCTGGCCCCGGATCAACTGACGGTGCTGGTCAAGTTCGCCAACCGCCACAGCCAGGCCGAACTGATTGCCGAAAAAGTGGAAAACGCCCAGCAATACCAGCTGGCATCCAGCCTGGGGATTGAGTTGTTCCAGGGCTTTTGGTTTGCGCGCCCCACGGTCATGCAAACCCGTCTGCTCACGCCGTCGCAGAAAAGCATCATTCAGCTGATCACCCTGGCGCGCGAACAAGCGAGCACCGAGACCATAGAGGAAGTCCTCAAAAAAGACGCAGGTCTGGCTTTCAATCTGCTGCGTCTGATCAATTCGGCCGGCTTTGGCATGCCACGCGAGATCACCTCCTTCAAGCAGGCCGTAATGATCATGGGCACGAAAAAGCTCTACCGCTGGGCCGCCATGCTGCTGACCGCCTCGCGCGAAAGCGGGGCCCCGCCTGCCGTGGGTCAGACTTCCGTCGTTCGCGGGCGCCTCATGGAGCTGCTATCCGTTCAGTCACCGTCCGACATCGATGCCGATCAGGCTTTTGTCGCCGGCATGTTCTCCATGCTCGATCGCATGCTGGGCATTCCACTACAGTCGGCCATGGCGCTGATACCGGTGCCCGAGAACGTTGCTGCCGCCGTGCTGCGCCAGGAAGGTGTTCTGGGCGAGTTGCTGACTCTGGCCCAGGCTTGCGAGAGCCACGATAATGCGGCCTGCAACGAAATTGCCCAGAACCTGCAGCTCAACGACCGGCAGATCAACTGCGCCCATCTGCAAGCCGTCGCATGGACTGACCAGGTCGCGGTCGAAAGCCTGTAAGAATTTTCAATCACACTCAACAACAGCATATAGCCACCGTTCTCCATGGATCAAGCCGAAGAAATGCAAGCCAAGCCAGCCGAAGCAGGCAAAGATGATGGCAATGTCGCCAGCATCGCCCGTCAGGCCATCGTGGATGAAAAACGCGATGTTTTCGGCTACGAGCTGTTTGACCGCTCCGTCGATCACAACGCGCATACGGCGGCCTCGGACGCAGCCCTGCTGTTCAACGCCCTTTCCTACGCCGGCACCGAAGCGCTGGTGGGCAAGAAGACGGTGTTCATCAACTGCACCCATGAAAGCCTGTCTGGCGGCCATCTGGAGCTGATCCACCCGGACCGCGTGGTTCTGGAAGTACCCGCGCTGGCGCCAGATGCTTCTGACGAAGCCATCGCAGAATGCATTCCCGTCTTCAACGCACTGCGTCAACGCGGCTTTCGCCTGGCCTTCGACCAGAACCTGTTGCGCCGCGCCTACGCCGCCTGGCTGCCCATGGCCAGCTTCATCAAGCTGGACATGCTGACCTTCGAGCTGAGCCGGGCCGAGGCGCTGGTCAAATTTGCCCAGTCCCATACCCGGGCCCAGATCGTGGCCGAGAAGGTGGAAACCGCCGAACAGTTCGAGTGCATGCTCGCGCTGGGCGTCAAACTGTTTCAGGGCTTCTGGTTCGCCAAGCCACAGCTGGTGCAGGCCCGCACCATGCGCCCCATGCAGGCCACCATCATCCAGCTCATCAATCTGGTGCGCCGCCAGGCCAGTACCGAAGAGATCGAGGAGCTGCTCAAGAAGGACCCTACCCTGTCCTTCAACCTGCTGCGTTTCATCAATTCCTCGGGCTTCGGCCTGTCCTGCGAAATCACTTCATTCCGCCATGCGGTGATGATCCTGGGCCTCAAGAAGCTGTTTCGCTGGGCGGCCCTGCTGCTGACCACCTCTCGCGCCGATGGCTCGCCGCCAGCCGTGGGCCAGACCGCCGTGATCCGCGGCCGTCTGATGGAACTGCTCACCGCCGAGATGCTGCCCGCCGAAGAATGCGACCATGCGTTTGTGGTGGGCGTGTTCTCCCTGCTCGATGTGATGCTGGGACAGCCCATGGAGAAGGCACTGGAATCCGTGGCCCTGCCCCAGAACGTGGTGGATGCGCTGGTGCACAACAGCGGCCCGTTCGCCCCTTTCCTGGAGTTGACCCGCGCCTGCGAATCCGCTGACGACGCCAGCTTTGCCCGTGCCGCCAATGCACTGCAGCTGTCCAATCACCAGGTCAACTGGGCCCACTTGCAGGCCCTGGCCTGGGCCGATGACCTGAACACCGAAAACAGCGCGGCTTAACTAGCAAAACAATAGCTTTAAGTGCTGATGAATAAAGGGCTGGAGGTTTTAAAACTTCCAGCCCTTTTACTTTGTTATCTGTACCGCTTAATTCAGCTGAATATGGGCGGCCTGAATAATGCGGGCATTGGCCTTGGATTCGGCCTCGATCTGTTTGGCAAAGTCAGCAGCCTTACCGCCGGTGGGCACGTTGTCGGTAAGCTCCAGACGCTGGCGCACATCAGGCAGAGCCAGGGCCTTGTTCACCTCGGCATTGATGCGTGCCAGAACCGGTGCGGGCACGCCTGCCGGCGCAAAGACGCCGAACAACGAAGTCATATTGGCGCTCTTGTAGCCAAGCTCCTCCAAGGTCGGCACCTGAGGCAGAGAATCCAGACGCGAAGGTGCGCCCACGGCCAGTGCCTTGAACTTGCCGGCCTTGATGTGCTGCATCACGGCCGGGCCAGCATTGGTGGACAGAATCTCGAACTGCGCGCTCAGGCCGTCGTTGAGCTGCTGGCCGCCGCCCTTGTACGGCACATGGGTGATCTGCGCCTTGGCCTTGTCGGCAATCTGCTCCATCATGATGTGGCCCAGCGAGGCCAGACCAGCTGTGGCCCAGCGCACCTCGCCAGGATGGGCCTTGGCCTGAGCGACCAACTCGGCAAAGCTCTTGGCTGTGGAACGTGTGGTTGCCAGCAACAACACCGGCGAATACATCACGCTGACCACGGGCACGATGTCCTTGTTCGGATCAAACAGCGGCTTGCCCAGATGGGGGCTAAGCGTGAGCGGGCTGATGGAGGAAAAACCCAGCGTATAGCCGTCGGGATTGGACTTGGCCACCAGATCCAGGCCGATGGAGCCGCCGGCTCCAGCCTTGTTATCGATCACCACGGACTGGCCCAGCGCCGCCGTCAGCTTCTCGCCCAGGGCTCGCGCCACCACGTCGCTGACCCCTCCGGCAGGGTAGGAAACAATCAGGCGAATCGGGCGCTGGGGCCAGGCAGCATCGGCCTTGTCAGCCGCCTGAACATTCAAAGACAGGGCTGTAGGCAGTGCGGCAGCCGCACACGCCAGCAGGCTTCGGCGCAAAAAGTAAGTCATTGACATGGCAAAAAAGAAAGCAATGCCCGGATTTTTGACCAAAGCCTAAGCCCTTGAGCCAGCCTCTGATGATTCGACTGTTCAACGCCGCAAATTGTCACATCGACAGCAAAATACAACGATTCAGCCTTCGCCCTGACTCGACGCTAGACTGACAGCAACGTCCACCCTCAAGGAGTCGTATGGCTGAAAACCGCACCCCATCCCCAAGCTCGTGCCCCAGTACGCCCACCGCCGCATCCGGTCTGTCGCGCCGCACGCTGTTCTCGGCGGGCACGGCCGCTCTGGGTGCTCTGACCCTGCCCAGCGCAGCGCAAGCCAAGGCCGGTGCGGCACGCATCTGCATCTTCGATGGTTTGCAGCCTGTGGCGCTGAGCATCAGCGGCCCTGGCGTACAGGCCAACCGGGGCGCTGTGGATGCCGCCCGCGACCGCATGCTGACCATGCATGGCCACTGCTTTGATGCGGCCTGGGCCTGCGGGCTGGATGCCATCAACAGCCTGGAGACAGAGCGCCTCAGCACCACAGTGGAATATGACGGCAAGACGCATGAGCTGCGCGGCCCTTTGCTGCAGACCGTGTTGCAGGCCGCTGGCGTGGACCTTGGCCAGGCCATGGCGGCCGGTCATTGGCTGCTGCTGCAAGGCATTGACGGCTACCGCGCCCAGCTGCCGCTGACAGACGCCATACGCTGGAAGCTGCTGCTGGCCACGCACATGGACGGCCAGCCTCTGGCCATGGGCGGCCTGGGGCCGCTGTGGGCCATGTACGCCCCTCAGGACATTGCCGAGCTGGCGGACAAGCCGCTGGACCAGCGCTTTACACAGGCCGTCTGGGGCCTGTACTACATGGCGATAGCCGCCCCGCCTCCGCAGCCTTGATCAGCCGCGCGGGTGGTGCTCGGCATGCAAGGCCTTGAGCCGCTCGCGCGCCACGTGGGTGTAGATGGTGGTGGTGGAGATATCGGCATGGCCCAACAGCATCTGGACCACGCGCAAATCCGCACCATGGTTGAGCAAATGCGTGGCAAAAGCATGGCGCAGCGTGTGCGGCGACAGCGGTGAATTCACCCCCGCAAGCTGCGCGCATTTCTTGACGATGACCCAGAACATCACCCGGCTCATGCCCGCACCGCGCTGGGTGACAAACACCGCATCGGCCCGCTGCCCGCCCAAGATGGCGGCGCGCGCCTGCTGCAGATATTTCTCCAGCCACCACTGCGCCTCCTGACCAAACGGCACCAGCCTCTCCTTGCGGCCCTTGCCCGTCACTCGCAGCACGCCGGCGCGCAAATCCAGCTCGTGCAGACACAGGCCCACCAGCTCGCTCACGCGCAGGCCGCTGGCATACATCAGCTCCAGCATGGCGCGGTCGCGCAGGCCCAGCGCCGTATCGGTATCCGGGGCCTTGAGCAGTGCTTCCACCTGGGCCTGGGTCAGTGTCTTGGGCATGCGCGGTGCCTGCTTGGCGGCCAGCAGACGCACCGTGGGGTCGGCGCTGACACGCTTTTCGCGCAGCGCCCAATGGTAGTAGCGGCGCAGCACCGTCAAACGCCGGTTCGACGAGGTGGCGCGGGTCTCATCCACCCGCGCCGCAAAATAGTCCTGCAGGTCTGCTTCGGTCGCCGCATCCAGAACCTTCAGCGTTTCGCTGCGCGCCAGCCAGCGTGCCAAGGCCTGCAGATCGCGGCGGTAAGCGCCCAGCGTGTTGCGCGAGAGGCCATCTTCCAGCAGCAAGGCATCGATGAATAAATCCATGGCATCCAGGCTGGCAGGCAGAGGCTGGGGCCAGTCAGCAGACAGAGGCTTCACTCGCATGGGCTTGGCGAGAATCTGTGGGGTCTGGGGTTGCTGCAAGGACAAATCGGCTTCGGGCATGGGCGCTAGATTACACGCTCCACTGGCGCCCTGTGCTTAGTAAAAAACAAGGGAAATCCTCGTTCAACCCATATGGGTAAACCACAAACAGCTATCGAATCATGAGTCACCGGACGCAAAAAAGCCCGGCAACCTGAAAGGCACACCGGGCTTTTTTGCTTAAGCAGCGCTTAGTCCAGCGTCAGCTTTTGCTTGGCCACCACCTGCTTGTAGGTTTCGTACTCATCCTTGAGTTCCTTGGCGAACTCCTGGGGCGTGTTCCCAATCACCAGCGAGCCGGTGTCCTCGATGCGCTTTTTCACCGCAGGATCCTGCAGCACCTTGCGCACGGCCGCGTTGATCTTGTCCACGGTGGCCTTGTCCATGCCCTTGGGGCCCAGGATGCCGTAGGAAGCCATGCGGTTGACCTGCTCCAGACCCACTTCCTTGAAGGTGGGCACATCGGGCAGCACGGCCAGGCGCTGAGGCGCAGCCACGACCACGGCCTTGAGGCGGTTGTCCTTGATGAAGGGCAGAGCCGATGGCAGATTGTCCAGAATCATGGGAATCTGGCCGGCAACCGCATCATTGAGGGCAGGACCTGCGCCGCGATAAGGCACGTGGGTCATCTGGATGCCGGTCAGAGACTTGTACAGCTCCATCAGCATGTGCTGGATGCCGCCCGTACCCGACGAGCCATAGGAATACTTGCCGGCATGAGCTTTGAGCTCGGCCTCGAATGCCTTGTAGTTGGCCGAGCCTGCAAACTTGGGATTCACGGCGATCACATTGGGCGTGGCCGCAATATTGATGATGGGCGTGAAGTCCGTCAGCGGGTTGTACGGGGTCTTGGGATTGATGGCCGGGTTGGTGGCCATGGTCGAGAGCGTGGAAATGCCCAGGTTGTAGCCATCGGGCTTTTGACGCGAAGTTTCCAGCGCGCCGATCACACCGCCGCCGCCGCCCTTGTTGTCCACGATCACGGGTTGACCCAGTTCCTTGCCCAGCGGATCGGCGATCACGCGGGCGATGATGTCGGTCGTGCCGCCGGCCGCAAAAGGCACCAGCAACTTGATGGGCTTGGTGGGGTAGCTGGCCTGAGCCATCACAGCGGTCGAAAAACCAGCAGTTGCCAGAGCCACGGTCAGGCCCATGTACAGACGACGATTCATCAAGGATCTCCTCATGATTTCTATGGAAAGCGTCCCATACTAAGTGGCGAAAAAAACCTGTGGTTTCATTTCAGCCACCGAAAACTCAGTGTTTACCCTGAATCACTGCTGTTTCTTTGGACCATATCAACTTTCGTAGCAAACCAGCCATTGCAGCTCCGTAAGTATTACTACTAGAACCTTGGCGACAGCTTTGGCGTTCAGACCTGAGCACAGGCCCTATGCTTGCGGGCCGTGAACTATCTAGAACTGCTTTTCCCCGATTTCGCGCTCATCGTGCTGGGCTATGTGCTGTGCCGTTTCACGCCCATCAACCGCAGCGTCTGGCAAGCCGTGGAGCAACTGGTGTACTACCTGCTGTTTCCGGTGCTGCTGTTTCACTCCATCACACGCAACCCGATCCAGTGGGGCGACGCCAGCCAGTTGCTGGGTGCAGGCGTGCTGGGCGGCCTGCTGGGTATTGCGCTGACCTACGGCCTGCCCTATCTGCCGTTTCTGGGCCGGCGCATCGACCTGCGCAGCCATGCATCGGCAGCGCAGGTGGCGTTTCGCTTCAATTCCTTCATCGCGCTGGCACTGGTATCGCGGCTCGCGGGCCCGGAAGGTCTGCTCTATGTCTCGGTGCTGATCGGTGTCTCCGTTCCGCTGTTCAATGTGGCCGCTGTCTGGCCCATGGCACGCGGCAGCAACCAGCATTTTGTCGGCCATTTGCTGCGCAACCCGCTGATCGTCAGCACGGTCTGCGCCCTGCTGTTCAATGCCGCAGGCCTGAAGATTCCCGAGTTGCTGGAAACGCCGGTGGCACGCCTGGGCGCGGCCTCGATTGCGCTGGGGCTGATGGCGGCCGGAGCCGGTCTCAAGATCAGCGCCCTGGCCAGCAACAAGCTGCTGGCGGGCGAGCTGCTGCTGATCCGCCATGCGATCCAGCCGCTGATTGCCTTTGCCATGGTGCGCTTGTTCGGGCTCCAAGGTGCGCAGGCGATCGCGCTGATGGCGTTTTCCAGCATGCCCACAGCCTCGTCCTGCTATGTGCTGGCCGTGCGCATGGGCTATGACGGCGCCTTTGTGGCCAGCCTGGTGTCGCTGTCCACCATGCTGGGCGTCCTCAGCCTGCCGTTTGGCCTGTGGTTGATTGGCATCTGATTTGATAGCTGGCAGCGCTTGATGGAAAAGCGCTGCAGCCTCATTTAGCTCAAATCACTGGCTACACCCCGCTGCGCCAGCGCCCAGGCCACATGCTCGGCCACCACCGGATCGGGGTGGTCGGCCCGGCTTTGCAATGCGGCCTGCAGCTCGGCCTGGCCGGTCTCGCGCCAGGCATTGCCCAGAGCCACGGCCACATTGCGCAGCCAGCGGGCGTGGCCTATGCGGCGAATCGGACTGCCTTCGGTCACGCGCAAAAAAGTGGCCTCATCCCAGGCAAAGAAATGCACCAGCTGCGTACCGGCCAGGCCGGCCCGAGCATCGAAGTCCGGCAGCTGACTGGGCTGGGCAAACTTGTTCCAGGGGCAGGCCAGCTGGCAGTCATCGCAGCCATAGATGCGATTGGCCAGCAACGGGCGCATCTCCTCGGGAATGCTGCCTGCGTGTTCTATGGTCAGGTAAGAGATGCAGCGGCGCGCATCCACCTTGTACGGCGCGATGATGGCGCCCGTGGGGCAGGCATCCATGCAGGAAGTGCAGCTGCCGCAGTGCGCCGTCACGGGTTCGGTGGCGTCGATGGCGAAGTCCACATAAATCTCGCCCAGGAAAAACATGGAACCTGCCTCGCGGCTGAGCACCAGCGTGTGCTTGCCGCGCCAGCCCTGGCCGCTGCGGCTGGCCAGTTCGGCCTCCAGCACGGGAGCCGAATCGGTAAAGGCGCGATGGCCGAACGGGCCTATCTCCTGGGCAATGCGCTCGGCCAGCTTCTGCAGCCGGTTGCGCAGCACCTTGTGATAATCACGCCCACGGGCATAGACGGAGACAATGCCTTCGCCGGGCCGCGCCAGACGCTCCCACTCCACGGCCTGCCAGCCTTTTTCTGTATCCCGTGGTAAATAATCCATGCGCGCGGTGATTACGCTGACCGTACCGGGAACTAATTGCGCAGGGCGTGCTCGTTTCAAACCATGGGCTTGCATGTAATGCATCTCGCCATGGAAGCCCTGCTCCAGCCACTGCTGCAAACCGGGCTCGGCCGAGGACAAATCCACACCTGCCACGCCGATTTGGGAAAATCCCAGCTCGCGAGCCCAGGCTTGCATCAAAGGAACCAATTGACTGCTGCTCAACATACTCCCCAGATTGTAGGAAACCAAGCCTCACCTGCGCCCCAGCAGCTGCAGATACTCTGGCGCGACGAACAAGATACCCAGCGTTTTGCCCAGACGCTGGCCGCCCTGCCCCAGCTGCGCAACGCCTATGTGACGCTGCACGGTGATCTGGGCGCGGGCAAGACCACGCTGGTGCGCCACTGGCTGCGCGCCCTGGGCGTGCAAGGACGCATCAAAAGCCCCACCTATGCCGTGGTGGAGCCGCACGAGGCCGGCGAGCTCAGCGTTTGGCACTTCGACTTTTATCGCTTCGATGATCCGCGCGAGTGGGAAGACGCAGGTTTTCGCGACATTTTCGCCAGCCCCGGCCTCAAGCTGGCAGAATGGCCCGAGAAGGCCGCAGCCGTCACCCCAGTTGCGGATGTAGCTATTTATATCGAAGCAATCGACGATATGCAGCGACAGGTCACGCTCAAAGGCATGACCCCTGCCGGCTGCACTGTGCTTGAAGCATTCAAGGCATGAGCAAAACTCCATCCTCCACCCCAGTTCCCTTTGGCCTGTCGCGCCGCAGCCTGCTGCAGGCGGGCGGCGTCGTTTTGCTACTGGGACGCCAGCATCTGGCCCAGGGCGCCAGCATTGTGGCCGTGCGCGTCTGGCCCGCGCCCGACTATTCGCGCGTCACGCTGGAGTCCGATATTCCTCTGACCGCCAAACCGGTCTTCGTTCCCTCCCCCCCTCGCCTGGCCGTGGATGTGGAAGGACTGGACTTGAACCCGGCCCTGAAGGAACTGGTCGCCAAGGTCAGGCCCGACGACCCCAATATCGCCAGCATCCGCGTGGGACAATTCGCTCCCGGCGTGGTGCGTCTGGTGATCGACCTCAAGCAGGAAGCAAGGCCCCAGGTCTTTACCCTGCCGCCGATATCCCCCTACAAGAACCGCCTGGTGCTGGATCTGTACCCAGCCAAGGCCGTGGACCCGCTGGCCGATCTGATTGCCGACCGCCTGCGTGAAGTCCGGTCTGGCACGGCTGTCGCCGCAGCCGCAGGATCAACGGACGCCATCACGGCGCCCGCTGAGGCCTCCGATCCGCTGGGCGATCTGATTGCACAGCGCAGCACCGCCACGCCAACACCGCCCCCCGTGGCGATTGCCCAGGCGCAGGCACCGCTTCCCCCGCGCCCGGCCCCGGCACCGACTCCCGTGCCGCCGCCTGTGCCCCGTCCAACGCCGGCACCCTCGGCCAACATCGCCACCTCGCGCCGTACGGACCGCATCATCATCGTGGCGTTGGACCCCGGCCATGGCGGCGAAGACCCCGGCGCCACCGGCCCCAGCGGTCTGCGTGAAAAAGACGTGGTGCTCAAGATCGGCCATCTGCTGCGCGAGCGCATCAACGATGCCCATATCGGCGGCAACCCCATGCGCGCCTTCATGACCCGCGATGCCGACTTTTTCGTGCCCCTGGCCACCCGCGTGGACAAAGCCCGCCGCGTGCAGGCCGATCTGTTCATCAGCATCCACGCCGATGCCTTCACCACCCCGGCCGCGCGCGGCGCCAGCGTGTTCGCACTCAGCGAGCGTGGCGCCTCCAGCACGGCCGCGCGCTGGCTGGCCAACAAGGAAAACCAGGCCGATCTGGTCGGCGGTCTCAACGTCGGCGGCCTGCAGGACCAGCATGTGCAGCGCATGCTGCTGGACATGAGCACCACGGCCCAGATCAAGGACAGCCTCAAGCTGGGAAATTCGCTGCTGGGCGAGATCGGCAGCATGGCCAAGCTGCACAAAAGCAAGGTCGAGCAAGCCGGTTTCGCCGTGCTCAAGGCACCCGACATTCCCAGCGTGCTGGTGGAAACCGCTTTCATCAGCAACCCCGAGGAAGAGGCCAAGCTGCGCAGCAGCGCCTATCAGCAGCAACTGGCCGACGCCCTGATGGTCGGCATACGCAAATACTTTGCCCACAACCCGCCGCTGGCGCGCAGCCGTTCGGTGTAGGCCCTCTGACACAGCAAGCTACTTTTTGCAAAGTACCGTCACCTCATCAACGATTTATTACGTCCATCTAGCCCTGGGTACAGGGGCTAGGGGTGATTTCCTACCGCCGGCGCCGCTTTTGCAACGCACCATGGGCCTATGTTCATCAAAGGTGACGTTCAGGTCTTACGGCATCAAGTCCCGTCCTTTCGCCACCGCTCAAAGGAGAACTGCATGACTATCCGTACTTTGACCCTGGCCTCCCTCGCCGCCCTGAGCTTTGCCATGGCCGGCTGCTCCACCAACCCCAGCAACGCGCAGATTGGCACGGGCGTGGGTGCCGTGGCTGGCGGCGTGGCGGGTAATGCCTTGTTCGGCGGCACGCTGGGCACCGTAGGCGGCGCAGCCGCCGGCGCGCTGATTGGCAATGAAGTGGGCAAGCGCAACGACGGCCACCGCTGATCCTCGACCCCATGAAAAAAGCCCCGAATCTCGGGGCTTTTTTATGTCAAAACAGCTGCCAGCCTCTTAAAGGATTGGGGTAGCAGCTATCAAATTCGCTAGTGTCAGACTCAGGCGGCACCGGTCTTTTCAGCGCGGCCCGCGCGCCAGGCACCAAACACGGCAATCAGCCCCGGCACCAGAATCAGACCCCAGATGATTTTCTCCAGGTTGTTCTTCACCCATTCCATATTGCCGAAGAAGAAACCTGCAGCGCTGATGCCCACCACCCACAGGAAGGCGCCCACCACATTGAACAGGGAGAACTTGGAGCGGCTCATCTGCGCCACGCCGGCCACAAAGGGCGCAAAGGTGCGGATGAAAGGCATGAAACGGGCCAAGATGATGGTGACGCCGCCATAGCGTTCGTAAAACCCATGGGCCTGATCAAAGGCCTTGCGGTTGAACCATCGCGAGTTCTCCCACTGAAACACCTTGGGTCCGAAATAGCGGCCAATCGAGTAATTGCACTGGTCGCCCAAAATGGCGGCCACCAGCAGCACGACCACGGCCAGCGGATAGCTCATAAAGCCTGCGCCGCACAGTGCACCCACGATGAACATCAGCGAATCACCGGGCAGGAAGGGCATGACGACCACGCCGGTTTCCACAAACACGATGATGAAGAGCAAGGCGTACACCCAGGGGCCATAGGCCACGACAAACGCTTCCAGATGCTTGTCTATATGCAGGATGAAGTCGATCAGGAACTGAATAATTTCCAAAGCACGGTCCTATGAAATGGGGAGCGGCATGTCAGCGATGCCGGCCCGTACTGTACTGCGCCTGATCCAGTCCGACGGCGCTGGCCGCGCCTCGCGAGCGCAATTTTTCTGCAGGAGTACACAGCTGCTTGCCCGTAGATACAAGTACAGGCCTTGGTACGCCTTGTGTTACAACAATTGATAAATCTATACGTCAACAATACGTCAGCTTGCGCTTTACGCAGGCACAGTAGAGGTGTGTGACTGCAAGCCGTGCCTTGCAGTCCAAGACATGGCCACTGGCCCGCAAGTCCAGCGTCTCGCACTTCCCTCTTTCAGAGAGGACCGCCAAGACTGGACCGCTTCCCACAACGAGCACGACGAGAGGAATACGAGCATGAACAAGATCACTACGCGCTATGGCAAGGCCCTGACTCTGGCTGTCGCACTCACCGGTGCTCTGGCACTGGGCGGCTGCGCACATGGCCCCAGCCGTCAACAAGTGGGCATAGGCGCTGGCGCTGTCGCCGGCGGCGCCGTGGGCAATGTGCTGTTTGGCGGCCCTCTGGGCACCATCGGCGGTGCCGCAGCCGGCGCGCTGGTCGGCAATGAACTGACCAAGGGCGGTCGCGGTCACCGCCACTAAGCCCTGTTTCAGAGGCTGATCACAAGAGCTGCTCATCGCAGCTCTTTGTGTTTCAGGGCATCAAAAAACCTCACGCAAAAGCTCACACCCTAGGCGGCTTGCGCACAAGCCTAGAATGATTGGCGTGAACGCATCCAGCCCCGACCTCTCCCCCACCC
>NZ_CBCSIW010000021.1:0-73056 GCF_965139575.1 Comamonas aquatilis
GCCCCAGCCCGGCACACCCCGTCAGCAAGGTTGTAATGGCCGCCACCGCAGGCAACACCAAAGCGCTATGGTTTTTTCTCATCGGCTCATTCCTCCCAACGCACGGATCACGGCCAAAAAGCCTGGCCCCGCCGTCACAATAATCAAGGCCGGCAGCAGGGTCACCACCATGACGCCTGTCATCTTGACCGAGATCTTCCCAATCATTTCTTTCATGCGGGCCTTGCGCTGCTCGCGCAGACGCTCGCCAAAAACCTTGAGCGGCTCCTGCACGGCACCGCCGTGTCTATCGATCTGCAACAACAAGGCCGTGAGATTGGCCAGATTCTCGTTCTGGTAAATCTCGCTCATCCGGGTAAAAGAGCGCTCTCGGGTACTGCCGTGGCTGTATTGCTGATTGACCATGCTCACCTCCTTGGAGAGTACAGGCATCACATTGCCAAAATCGGCGGCAATGACTTGCAGGGTCTGATCCAGACTCATACCCGTGCCTTGCAACAAGCCCAGCAAATCCACCAGTAGTGGCAGCTCCCTAGCCGCGCAGGATTTTTTCCGTTTGGCCATGCTGCGTAACGCCCATTTGGGCAACAAAAATCCCAGCACAAACGCCAGGCACAGGCTCAGGAAAAAGTGTTTGCTGTTCGATAACACAAAGGCAGTAACCACCGGCAGCAACAAGGCAGCTGCGCAGCGGACTATCAAAAAATACAGCTGCCCGCGCGACGAACCCCAACCGCTTTGGCCCAGCAGCGCACGGTCTTCGTCGGCGACCAGCGCCTTGCCAAAAGAGCTATTGAGCCAGTGCAAAGGCAGCTTCTCACCGCTTTCTCCGTATTGGATCTGCGCTTCAAACCCGGCATTGAGGGTCGAGGATGCTGCAGCTGTACCTTGGCGATCCAATGCCGCCTGCACCACTCCGCTGATACGCTCCTTGCGCTGCTGAGCATGGGCAATCACACCAGCGGCGATGAGCAGGGCCAACACGAGCAAGGCCAAGCTGAGCAGTACCAGCATTCGAGAGGTTTCCATCGTCTAGCCTCCGTCTTCCAGCTTGGCCAAGCGGTACAGCAGCAGCACGCCAAAGACCTGCAGCGCGGCCGCAGCCCAGATGATGTTGCGACCGCTGGCGTCTTCCCACATGCGCAGAAAGTAGCCGGCATTGAATGAAATGATGAGACCGCACACCACCAGCGGCAAAAGACTGAGCACCCAGGCCGACATGCGTGTCTCGGAGGTCATGGCAGACAGGTCTTGCTCGGCTTGTTCACGGTCCCGCATGAAATTGGCGACACGCTCCAGCAGTACATCGACCCGGCCTCCGTAGCGCACGCTGATACGCAAAATGGCGGCCAGCAAATGCAACTCATCCAGGCGGGTCTGGCGGGCCACCAAGGCAACCGCCTGATCCAATTCCATACCCGCTCGCGCCAAGCTGGCAGCCTTTTCCATCACGGCGCGCAACGGTTCCTTGCTGGTCATGCACGCCATCTGAAAAGCCGCCTGAATGGAATTTCCCAGAGTCACCAGGCGCACCATGTTGTCCAGAAAACCGGGAAGCTGCTGAGTCAGCCGCAAGCGGTACTTCTGCACGCGGGTCAACAGGAGAAAGAAAAAACCGATCGACAAGACCACCAGCATGGCCGCACCGGCAAGCCAGCCAGCCTGGACACTAACCCACAGAAATACCACGGCAATCAGCGCCAGTGCCGCATAGAAAAAATACACGCTGACCGTGCCCAGCAGCATGGCAGGCACCGGCAAACCTTTGCTTTTTTCCTTGAGCAAAGCCGGCTCGCCAGGCGCGGTGTCCGCAGGATCAAAGGCCTTGCCTGCGGCGGCCTGAGCAGTTTTGACCAGGCTTTGCTGCACATGCGCCACCATTTTCTGATGGCGCTGCCGCCGCCCGACATACACCCATAGCCCCACAGCGGCGGCGGCGATCAGCAACGCCAGACTCAGCAGGATCAAGGCACGGCTATCCATGACGCACCCCATTGCCAACGGCATGTTGCAGCACCGCTCTGTAGCGGGCCAGCTTGGGCGTATGCGGCACCAGGCCCATGCTGGTCCAGCGCTCCAGATCCTCACCATTGGCTTGTGGGATGAATTCGTGGCGATAGAGCTCCTGCGTCGCAATCACGTTATCCACAATACCCGTCACTTCCGTGATGGACGTGATGCGCCGCTTGCCATTGGGCAGACGGCTGATCTGCACAATGAAATCCAGCGCGTTCGATATCTGTCTGCGCAAGCTGGTTTCGCTGCCCTGAAAGCCGGCAAACCCGGCCAGCATCTCCATGCGATGCAGGCACTCGCGCGCCGAGCTGGCATGGATGGTGGCCATGGAGCCGTCGTGGCCGGTGTTCATGGCCTGCAGCATCTCCAGCACCTCGGCACCGCGCACCTCACCGACCACAATGCGGTCGGGCCGCATGCGCAAACTATTGCGCAGCAAATCACGGATCGAGACCACACCCGCGCCATCAAAGCCGCCCGGGCGGCTTTCCATGCGCACCACATGCGGGTGAGGCAGTGTCAGCTCGGCCGTGTCCTCAATCGTCACCACCCGCTCGTTTTCAGGGATGAAGCCGGCTATGGCATTGAGCATGGATGTCTTGCCGCAGCTGGTGCCGCCGCTGATCAGAATATTGCAACGTTCCCTGACAGCGAGCTCCAGCAGCTTGGCCATGCCTTCATCCAGCGTACCGAACTGCACCATGTCCTGCACTTTGAGCGGATCGTTGCGGAACTTGCGAATGGAGACTGCCGGGCCATCGAGCGACAGCGGCTCAATCACCACATTGATACGCCCGCCATCCGGCAAGCGGGCATCCACCATGGGGGTGGACTCGTCCAGCCTGCGCCCCAAAGGCGAGATGATACGCCGCACGATGCGCAGTACATGGGCGTTGTCGGTGAAATGCAGTGTCTCCTGCTTGAGCACGCCTCTGCGCGAGACAAAAACTCTTTCGTAACCGTTGATCAGAATGTCTTCGACCTCAGGGTCGGCCATCAGATCATCCAGCGGCCCAAGACCTGATAGCTCCTTGATCAGCGCCTGAGCAATCCACTGCACTTCCTCATCGTTGACGGGAAAGCGCTGCTGACGCACAAACTGATCCAGCTCCTGCTGCACAAACAGGCGTACCCGGCCCACCGACCATTTGGCAAAGATCGCACCCAGCTCCTCCACCCGCGTAAGCAGATGCTCATGCGCCACGTTCTTGATCAGCAGCAGCTGCTTGGAGTCCGAGAACTTGCTGGTCTGCGCTGCAAACACAATGTCCATGCTCATGCACCTCTCCTCAGGCGCTTGGCCCACTGGGACAGCACGCCGCTGGAAGCCACCTCATCCTTGAGCGGGCTGCCCAGCAATCCCCGCGACATATTGCGAATACTGGTCACAAACAGATCACCGCGCATGGTCTCGCTCAACAACTGCCCACAGCTGGCGGCATTGAGCAAAGCCGTGGCCCGGTCAGGCACCACATGCATCAGCTCCAGACCCAGCCTCAGGGCCAGCTCTTTGGCAGGCAGACCTGCCTGCGCATTGAAGCGGTTGATGACCAGCTTGAGCATGCTGCGATCCACGCCTTTGGATTCCAGCTCCTTGAGCATCTGCGCCGTGGAGACAATGCCGCCCATGGACTGATCGCAAACTACCCAGGCCCGAGATGCCTCTCGCAGCACAGGTACCACAAAGTCCACCTGCCCCAGCCCTCCCAGATCCACGACCTGCGCCTTGAACAAGGGCTTGAGCGTCTGCATCACGCTGGTGGCCGACGCGGGACTGACTTCGCGCAGCTTGGAGAGGTCCGCAGGCCAAGCCAGAGTCGTGGCCCCGGATGCATGCTGGTCCAGTACAGAGTCCAACAATGTTGCATCGAGCCGGCGCAGGTTGTGCACAGCATCGGCAAAGCTGAAGCTGCCGCTGACCCCCAGATACAGCAGCCCATCGCGTGCCGGCAGGCCCAGATCCAGCAAGGCGGCGTGGTGCTCGTGCGACTGCGACGGCTGATGCAGGCCGAATTTCCGTTGCGCCTTTGGATGATTGGCTTGCTGTGCATCATGGGCCTGCATCTGCTGCAGCATCACGGCTAGATGGGTGGCCAACGTGGTCACGCCCATGCCGACCCGTGCCCCCAGCAAGGGCAAGATGAAGTGACTGTCATCACTCTCGTTCACTGCGGCCAAGGCCGGCCTTGCCAGCAGCTGGCGCTTGAGCGTGCTGCCGGCTTCTGCGGCACTGGCCTGCCAGTCCACGAACTCCACCACACCGGAGCGCAGCGCAGCCAGCATGGAAGCCGGATCGGCGGGGGAACCTGCCCCCAGCAATGCCACGCCGGGCCACTGTCTGCGCACTTCGGCAACCACCATGGCAGCAGCCTCGGTGCTCGGTGCTGAGAAATCCACCACCACCGCGCCCAGACCGGATGCGACAAGCAAGGGTTGAAGCTGCGCAGCGTCCAGAGGAGCAGGAACCACCTGTGCGGCATCGCCCAGAGCACTGGCCAGCCAGAAGGCATGTGCCGATGACTGGGTTGCAAGTACGACGCGCAGGAGGCCGCTCTCCTGCCCCTGGGATGGTGGCGTTTTCACATGCAACGGGTCCATACGCATATTCATGCCTTGCCCTTCAGCGCGAGAAACCTGGCGCAATACTTCGCGATATGCCGCCAGCCAGCCACGGCCCCCAGACCATGGGATCGCGCTGCTCGGTGCGCCCTGGCAGCAAAGGCTCCACATTCACGTCCCGCGCCAGCGGCTTGACCAATCTTGGGGTGACCACAATGGCCAGTTCGCTTTCTTTCTGGCTGAACTCCTGGCGCTTGAACAGCACGCCCAGAATGGGTATGTCACCCAGCAGCGGCACCTTGTCGGCAGAGGAGATGGTGTTGCGACTGACCAGGCCGCCAATCACAAAACTCTCGCCATCTCCCAGCTCCACCGTGGTGTCGGCGCGACGGGTGGTGATCGCAGGCACAGAGACACCCTGTATGGCCACCGAGTTGTTGTAGTCCAGCTCGCTGGCTTCCGGGGCCACCTTGAGCACGATGCGTTCATTTGAGAGCACGGTGGGCGATACCGTCAGGCCAATGCCGTAGGGCTTGTATTGAATGGCCACCAGGCCCTGGCCCGCAGGCACGGGCACGGGCACTTCACCGCCGGAGAGAAAGTTGGCGCTTTGCCCCGACATGGCCACCAGCGTAGGAGATGCCATGACGCGCGCCAAGCCATTGCCCTCCAACATGCCCAGGTTCAGGCCAATACCCGCCTTGTCAAACTGCATGAGCAAATTGAAGGCCTGGCTCATGGGCGTTGCCAGCGCTCCCGTGATGGAGCTACCACCTCCGGCAAAGCTGCCTCTGCCCAGAATGCCGAAACTGAATCCGTGGCTGTTGGCTCCGGTGCTGAACAGGTTCATGCCCACTTTTTTCATCAGGGACTTGTTGAACTCCACCACTTTCACATCCACCTGCACCACATTGCTTTTCAGTTGCACGCTGGACAGGTCGACCGCCTTGACCTTTTCTGCCACCTGAGCAGCGGCCAGCTCGCTGGCAAACTGCTGCTCCACCAGACTGGATGCCTTGTTGGTACGCAGCTGAACGCGCTGCTGGACATTGAGCCAGTAACTGTGCGCCTGCGTCGCACCGCGCGGCCAGACCATGAGCGTGGTGGCGCCCGGTTTCAAGGGCGTGATCAGAATTCTTGCGGCAGCGCCTTTGCCGACGCGTTGGATATTCACGCTGGCCACAGCATCGTCGCCAATGGCAATGCGCTCCACACCGGACGGAAAGCTCATTTCGTGCTGGGCCCCCATGATCAGAGGCACTTCGCCGACACCTGCAGGCCGCGCCACGCTTGCTGCGCCGGGGCTGGAGCCGCTTTGCGCATCCTGTGCCGACACACCGCTTGCCAGCAGCAGAGACAAGCTCAGCATCAGCGTAGTTTTCCGAATAAAAATCTGACCCAGAGGCATACGAAGCAAGGGGTAAGTGCTATTTTTTTTCATATTAGTAATGCACTGTTTGTGTGGTAGCGCCGCGAACATACTCCACGGCCAGCGAAGAATCGCTAGACGCGGGTCGCACCCGAGGTACTGCAGCCTTGGCCTGCATTGGAGCGACGGCTCGTACGGTAGGTCGCACAAGAGCCCCACCGCCAGACAAGGAACTCATGGCCACTCCGGCCTGTGCCGCATCCACACCGTCCAGCTTGGCCTTGGTGCTAGCGCTGGCCGCAGCGCCTTTGGGCAGAGAAACCGCCAGCACCCCCGGCATGGGCGCAAAGCGTTCCAGGTCGGGCTCACCCAGATCGGCGGGATTGCGCAGCGCCAATAGCAGGCTGCCGCTGGAGCCGCCCAACGCCAGGCGGCTGACCTCGTCCACAGGTACAGACAACACGGCAGTACGTGCATTTTCCGGGCTGCTAGGGCTTTGCTTGCCCTCGGTCTTTTCCGCGCTGCTGCTCAACGCATCCACCGACGCCGCGCCATAGGCCAGCACCCGCTTGCGCGAGAGCAGCAATCTCGCCTGACTCTGGTCAATCTCATTGCCATCGCGGCGCAGCACAAAGAACACATCGACAAAGTCACCGG
Source organism: Comamonas aquatilis (assembly GCF_965139575.1). Lineage (NCBI taxonomy): Bacteria > Pseudomonadati > Pseudomonadota > Betaproteobacteria > Burkholderiales > Comamonadaceae > Comamonas > Comamonas aquatilis. The sequence continues at coordinate 6,602 of NZ_CBCSIW010000021.1, forward strand.
GGCGAATGCGGTTGCCGGCACCAATGCTTTCATCCACCTTGACGGCTACGGCACGCTCGCCATCCGGCACCTTGAGTGCCAGGCCAGTCGCCATCTGCCCCGCCAAGACGGGGGCTCCTTTAGGTACATCCACTGCGGGAACTGCACCCACAGCGGCCTGCACCGAGTCATAAGCACCATCGGGCCTGGAAGACAAAGCTGCCATCTGCAAATCCTCGGCCTTGAGCGCCTGGCCTGCAATCACGGCCTGTGCCGCAACCACCACCTCCAGCTCCGCAGCGGGCCTTGGGCTGGCATGGGCCTCCGAGCTCGGTGGATCGGCGGTGTTGGGCGAGCCTGCCAGCATCCAACCGTAAATGCCCAAGGTCAGCGCAAGCGCCAACAACACCCCGACTGCAATTTTGGCCAGGTTCACCATAGCTCCCCCCTTTTTTATGCCTTGCATCGTTGGCAAGACTTTTCAACCTCATCCATCCACCAGACTGACCTGCGCCACTGCGCGCGCTCTCAATACATCCGGCGTAGGCAAACTCAACAACGGCCCCAGCAATCTTGGGATCAAAGGTGCGCTTGCATAGCTGTAATTGATACGGACATTCACACAGGAAAAGCCTGAACTCGCGGCAATTCCTGTGCAGTCACCTGAAGAAACATAAATCCCTGCCGCATCGCTTGTTGCGCTGTCTGAGCAAGCTGTTCCACCTAAGCCTGCCCCTATTTTTCTTAGCCAATCCACAGCACCATTCGCCATGGCGCAAGCCGCGCTCTTGCGTGCCGCCAGTTGCGACGTATTGGCGGGCAGTTGCGCCGGATATCTAACCGCCGCTCGCGCAGCTTCAGCAGCGGCCAAAGTTAAAGTTTGCTGTGCAGCGAAAATCAGACCGTAAGTGACAACGGCATAAAAAATCAAAAAGAAAAATGGGAAAACAATGGCAAATTCAATAGAAGCGGCACCTTGCTCACGCTTTCTAACTTGCATATGCCCTCATTTCTTTTTAATTAATTTTTAACATTAGCACGATAATAGTAGCCAATGACATATAAGTTACATAAGGAATAAATTTCCTCTTTATATTCATCTCCTCTTTATTGACATGGATAAAATTCATAAAGATATATTTATGATCGTACCGCGCTATCAAGCCATGCACTAAAGCAAAAGCACAACTTAGAGCCCAAACAGGCAACAATAACTTCCAGCCAACCCAGGCACCAAGGACTGCAGCAAATTTCACATCACCAGCCCCCATCAGCCCTAACATATAAAAAAATAATAATGTACCAAACGCCAGTAAACCGCCTATTAAACTCTCTTTCAGCTCAATACCTATAGGGTGAGTTTCAGGAGCCAGAACAACAGTCCCCAATGCCAATCCGAATCCTGAAATCACAAGCCAGTTAAAACATTTTCGATAAATGGCATCACATGCCGCTCCAGCACAAAGCCAAATCAAAAATACAAATCCGATTGCAGAGCTCATTAAGTTTTTGGAAGTTTATCTACAACCAGCTTAAAAAGATCTGCCAAACCTGTTTTCAGATCACCGAGTGCAGCAACCAAACCAACTGCTACAAGCCCGGCAAGCAATGCGTACTCAATAGCAGTTGCACCTTCTTCATCCCGCAGAAATTGAACGATCTGGTCTTTCATGATTTGCTCCTTCATCAACAGGTTGAGAACTACGGAGACTCTTTGAACCACCGTGGAACAAATCTTAGAGAATAAAGATACAAATAGAAATATTTGAAATATCTATCGACACTTACAGAGAAGTAGCTGACAACTAAGTCTAGACAAGATGAAAAATAAATTTCTTTAAATAATCATTAAAAAACAAATACTTAGATATCAAAGCGTCGGAAAACTTACAGCCATCGCACCTGTCTCACGCCGTCTTTCTTATCTCCTGTACAAAACAATCATTTGTTTCTTACATTCCCAAGAAATCTCTCCTACAACGAGAACTAGTGAAACCCCTTATTTATTTCAGTGATGTGGTTTCAAAACGAAAAAGGCCTGCTGTCAGCAGGCCTTTTCGATGGGCGGCAAAGCCTTATTGCAGGGCTTTGATGAGTTTGTGCGCAATAAGCTTGAATGACTCCGGCAGTGAGCGGTAAGCCTCCAGCAGCAGCAGCTCGTCGGCAGGCAGACTCTGTTTCTCGGCGCCCAGCCCGGCCGTCAGTTCCAGCGCCGTGGTCTGCAGGGCAAAGACGAGACGGTTCAAGGTCTCGCTTTTGAGGTTGCGAATGGCACCGGACTCGATCTGGGACACGGCCGAAGCCGTGATGCCCGCAGCCTCGGCCAGCCGCCCTTGCGACATGCCCAGCTCGCCACGGCGGGCTCGGATACGCTCACCGATATGCGTCATGCCCGATGCTCCCAGGTTTCAATCAAGCCCGTCTGCGGATCGCTAGATCAGGCGCCGTGGCACTTCTTGAACTTCTTGCCGCTGCCGCAAGGGCAGGCATCGTTGCGGCCGGGTTGCTCGCCCTTGACGATGGTTTCCTGGCGCGGGCCCATGCTCTTCCACAGCTGGTGCAGGTCATACACGGCCCAGATGGCTTCTCCAAAGGCGTCCACACGTTCCTGGCTGGTCGATGCGGGGCCGGCTTCGTCGTACAGGTTCAGCGCCGGCGTGTCGGTGTCGTCTTCGGTCAGGTTGACGATGAACTCCATGGCGGCATCCAGCCACTGGGCGGCTTCCTTGTCGCGGGGAGCGGCCCATTCCTCGGCCCAGTTTTCCACCACGAACATAAAGCCCAGCGCCCAGACCTGGGAGAAGGAAGGCACTTCCTCGTCTGCCAGTTCAGCTTGCTCGGCTTCGGGCAGCATCAGGATGGCGCCACGGGTGTCCAGCGCTTCGGGCTGGAAGGCCATGTCATCGGCCAGGGACTTGACTTCGGTGCCCAGTTGCTCGCGCACCTCGGCCATGCGCAGCTCGAACAGCTCCATGAAGCGTGCTTGCTGAGCCTCGTCCTTGAACACGTCCAGCTTGGGCAGCGGCTGGCCTTGCGCCACGTCCAAAGCTTCGCCATCGCCCAGCAGCATGGGCAGGTATTCGGCAGCCTCGATGGGACGGCGTGTGCAGACCAGGGCGGTCAGAAAACCGTCGCAGAACTCCCACTGAGGGACTTCGTCGCCGCGTGTACGCAGCTCGTCGAGCAGCGCATCCAGTTCTTCGAGCTGCTCGTTGCTCAGCGCGCCCTGGGGCATGTCGGAGGTGGCTGCATCTGCAGCGGCGGGGGTTGTTGCTTGTTCTTGCATTGGGAAAGGCTTCTATGATGGCCCGGACTGTTTTCATCACTATCGAAGTGCAGGGCCGGGCGATGGGCGATAGACCATGGGGCTCAAGCATCCAGATTGGATGCACCCGTACAGGGCCGAATTTTAGCGGGCCATCATCAACATACCCTGCCATGGGAGTATCTGCAGTGCATCGCTTCTTCAATAGTCTGCCCCTGCGCTACAGCGCGCTGATCATTTCTGCGCTGGTGTTGTGCCTGTCGTTTTACACGCTGCTGACCCAGCAAAAAGGCCTGGGCTGGCTGCTGGTCTCGGCCCTGCTGGTCTTGCTGGGTCTCTGGGATTTGCTGCAAACCCGCCATGCCATCTTGCGCAACTACCCCGTCATGGGGCACTTTCGCTTTATCTTCGAGTTCATCCGCCCCGAGATCCGCCAGTACTTCATCGAGGGCGATACCGAAGCCCAGCCTTTTTCCCGCGCCCAGCGCTCGCTGGTCTACCAGCGCGCCAAAGGCCAGGTGGACAACCGCCCGTTCGGCACCCAGCTGGATGTGGGCCAGCAAGGCTATGAATGGGTCAACCATTCCATGCAGCCCACCAAACTGCCCTCGCACGATTTTCGCCTCTGGATCGGGGCCTCGCCCGATACGCTCTCGCCCTCCGAGGAAAGCTGCACCCAGCCTTATCACGCCAGCGTTTTCAATATCTCGGCCATGAGCTTTGGTGCGCTGTCGGCCCATGCGATTCAGGCGCTCAACCAGGGCGCCAAAATGGGCGGTTTCATTCACGACACGGGCGAAGGCTCCATCTCCCAGTACCACCGCGTACATGGCGGCGATCTGATCTGGGAAGTGGCCTCGGGCTACTTTGGCTGCCGCAACGCGGATGGCAGCTTTAGCGAAGAAAAATTCGTGGCCAACGCCACCGACCCGCAGGTCAAGATGATTGAGGTCAAGCTCAGCCAGGGCGCCAAGCCCGGCCACGGCGGCATGCTGCCCGGCGCCAAGGTCACTCCTGAAATCGCAGCAGCTCGCGGCATCCCCGTGGGGGTTGACTGCATTTCACCGTCTAGTCACAGCGCGTTTTCTACACCGGTGGAGCTGATGCAGTTCATCGCCAGGCTGCGTCGCCTCTCGGGCGGCAAGCCCACGGGCTTCAAGTTCTGCGTGGGCCACCCCTGGGAGTGGTTTGCCATGGTCAAAGCCATGCTGGAGACCGGCATCACCCCGGATTTCATCGTGGTCGACGGCGCAGAAGGCGGCACCGGCGCCGCCCCCGTGGAATTTGTCGACCATGTGGGCGTGCCGCTGCAGGAGGGCTTGCTGCTGGTCCACAACACGCTGATCGGCGCCAATTTGCGGGACCGTATCAAGATTGGCGCGGCAGGCAAGGTCATCACCGCCTTCGATATCGCCCGCATGATGGCCCTGGGCGCGGACTGGTGCAATTCGGGGCGCGGCTTCATGATGGCCCTGGGTTGCATTCAGGCCCAAACCTGCCATACCGGCACCTGCCCCACGGGCGTGACCACCCAGGACCCGGTGCGCCAGAAAGCCCTGGTCGTTCCGGACAAGGCCACGCGCGTGGCCAATTTTCACAAGAACACCTTGCATGCGCTGATGGAGCTGGTGCAGGCCGCCGGCCTCAAGCATCCCAACGAGATCACGGCACACCACATCGTGCGCAGGCTGGACGATACCCAGGTCAGCCTCTTGTCCAACCTGATTTTGCGGGTAGAGCCCGGCGCTTTGCTGCACTCGCTGGACAAGCAGCACAAGGTGTTTCAGAACTACTGGCCGCTGGCCTCGGCCCAGAGTTTCCAGGCGCTGCGCGAACCCATGCTGCGCCCTTCTGCGCCGGGGCCCTCGGGCGCGGCACAATCGCAGGCTTTGCCGTCGCGCAACAGTATCTGGACTTGATGCTCCAAGGTGCGGCCCCTGTTCCTTACTTCGATAGCACTCTCCCGTGTCCGACACCAAGAATTCTGATCATTTTTCGCCTCAAGCCAATACAACGCTTGCGGATAAAGCTATCAATTACGAAGTTTTCCTGAAGGGGCATGAGCAGCAAGCGCACAACATCATGCGTTACGAGCTGCCGCATGAGACGCTGTGGGTCAAACGCGCGGCCCAGGGCAACCCGGCTCTGAACTACCAGTTGCTGCGCTGGCTGGCCCGTTTGTTCAGCGCCCCCGTGCTGCAACCCGTGCCCAACCCCGGCGGAGCGCAGTCCCTTGCCACCGAGGTGCGCCGCCTGCGCAGTTTTGAGGCTCTGGGCCTGCGTGTGCCCCAGGTGCTGGCCGTCTCGCAAACGGCTTTTGTCATGCGCCATCTGGGCCGCCCGGGCGAAGACTCCCCATCGCTGACCAATGCCATAGAAAGCGCCATCCCAGAGGGAGCGCAGGCCGTGCTCGCCCTCTGGCAGCAGGGGCTGGATGCCCTGGCCCAGGTGCACGCCAAAGGCGAAGTGCTGAGCCAGGCCGTGGCCCGCAACATGGTGTGCTGCGCCGATGGCGTAATCGGCTTCATCGACTTTGAAGACGACCCGGCCGCCCATCTGCCCCGGGCCGTATGCCTGGCGCGTGATGCGCTCAACTACGCCCAGTCCACCGCCTTGTTTGTGCTGGAAAGCGGGGGCATGACCCAGGCTCAGACGCAATGGGCGGCCTTTGTGAAAGCGATGCCCGCAGATGCCCAGGAGGTCCTGGCAGCGACCGTGCGCAAACTGGCCTGGGTGCGCTTTTTGCCGCTGAGCCGGCGCCTGGGCCGCGACGCGCTGCGCGTGCGCGCGGCTTATGACTTGCTGGCTGCAGCGCCCCAGCCGCAGCACTGAAGCGGCATTTCAGCGATTTTCTGCGGCTGGCCGCCGGTAGGGCGCTTTGGCGGCGCTAGATACCGGCTTGCTCAAACATGCGTCGCAAGACCTGCATGGGCAAGAATTTCACTCGTCGTCTTTTCAGCTCACGCCTGAACATGCGCTCCCTCTCAATGAAATTGATTTTTGGTTTCATCTCTATCCGGGTGAATGGGCAAACCTACACAATCTATCAGCGAAAGCCGCGCTTTCTGTAACACCCTGTCAGACCTGTTGGGCTATGAGTTGCGCTCAGCACACAGATCTAGGTATTGAGGAGGCGCTGGCAGATGTTTTTGCTGGTGACAATCGCTCACAGCACATCTGCAAAATTCATAGCTGACTGCGCAGGCTCATCAAAGGCTGTAATTCAAAATCCATAAAAAAACCGCCCCGACTTTGCCGTCGGGGCGGTTGGCTGTATCAGCAGGTCAGAGGTGTCACATCCGCCTCTGCATGCAGCGATCAGGCATGCTGCTGCACCACGGGCTCAGGCAGCGCCTTGCCCTCCAGGGCGGCATCCAGCTGCTGGTAATCCAGAGCATTTTCCCAGCGGGAGACAACCACGGTAGCCACGGCATTGCCGATGAAGTTGGTCAGCGAGCGGCATTCGGACATGAAGCGGTCCACGCCCAGAATCAGGGCCATGCCGGCCACGGGCACTTCGGGCACCACGGCCAGGGTCGCGGCCAAGGTGATGAAGCCAGCGCCGGTCACGCCGGCCGCGCCCTTGGACGACAGCATGGCCACCAGCAGCAGCGCGACCTGATGGCCCAGCGTCAGATGGGTGTCGGTGGCCTGGGCAATGAACAGGGCCGCCAGCGTCATGTAGATATTCGTGCCGTCCAGATTGAACGAATAGCCCGTGGGCACGACCAGACCCACCACAGACTTGCTGCAGCCGGCTTTTTCCATTTTCTGCATCAGCGAAGGCAGGGCCGATTCCGACGAGGAAGTGCCCAGCACCAGCAGCAGCTCATCCTTGAGGTAGCGGATCAGCTTGAGCACGGAGAAGCCGCAAAGGCGGGCCACGGTGCCCAGGATCACCAGCACGAACACGGCCGAGGTGATGTAGAAGGTCAGCACCAGCTCGGCCAGATTGAGCAGTGATCCCAAACCAAACTTGCCAATGGTAAAGGCCATGGCACCAAAAGCACCAAGGGGAGCGAACTTCATCACGATGTTCACCAGCTTGAACACCGGCTTGGTCAGCGCTTCGAAGAAATTCAGCACGGGCTTGCCCGAATCACCCACCATGGCCAGCGAGATGCCGAACAGCACGGCCACCATCAGCACCTGCAGGATGTTGTCGCCCACAAACGGGCTGATCAGCGTCTTGGGGATGATGTCCATCACAAAGCCGGTCAGCGTCATGTCGTGCGACTTGGCCACATAGGAGTTGACTTCCTTCTGGTCCAGATCGGCCACATTGATGTGCATGCCCGAGCCCGGCTGCATCACATTGGCCACGATCAGGCCCACGATCAGCGCCAGCGTGGAAAAGGTCAGGAAGTACGCCATGGCCTTGCCGAACACGCGACCCACGGTGCTCAGATGCGTCATATTGGCAATGCCGGTGACGATGGTCAAAAAGATCACCGGCGCGATGATCATCTTGATCAGCTTGATGAAGGCATCGCCAAAAGGCTTCATGGCCGCGCCATAGGCCGGCTCGAAGTGCCCCAGCAACACACCCAGGATGATGGCGAACACCACCTGAAAGTACAGCTGGCGGTAAAAAGGCAAGCGCTCGAGCTGAGCGACTTCGGTAGGTATGGCGTGCATGCTGTGCCTGCGAAAAGCAAATGGGAATGCACCATGTGGGTGCGCCGTGGTGTCCGGTTGTACTGCTGCCCAGTTTTTGTGCCGATAACCTATTGGTATTAGAGAATCCGCTCTCCCTATGGAGAGTCCGTGCAAACCTAGGGTAATCCCTTGACGCCAAAAGCTCACACTGGAGAGCATTTCACCCTGCCAACACCTTTGCGCCTTGCCTGCCCATGCGATTTGTACGCCACCGCCTGATCTGGACCCTGCTGTTTTTACTGGTCAGCATGTGCATCGTCATGCTGGTCGCCGGCCAGCTTGCGTTGCAAAAAGCCATGCTCGATGAAAGCGCCAGCGTGCAGCGCCAGCTGACGCTGTACGCCCAGACGCTGAGCCAGCGCATTGACCGCTACCGCACGCTACCGGAAGTGCTGGCGCTGGATGAGCAGCTCAAGACCGCCCTGGGCCACCGCCTGTCTGCGGTCGAGGTCGATCAGCTCAACCGCAAGCTGGAGCAGGCCAATGGCGCCAGCCGCGCCTCCACCCTCACCCTGCTGGATCTGCACGGCAAAGCCCTGGCCGCCAGCAACTGGCGCGGCAACCAAAGCAATGTGGGCGAGGACTACAGCTTTCGCCCCTATGTGCAACAAGCCCTGGCCATGGGCAGCGGGCGCTTTTACGGCATAGGCATGACAACAGGCCAGCCCGGCTACTTTCTGTCGCAGGCCATACGCGACGATCAGGGCGCGATACTGGGGCTGGTGGCGATCAAGATCGAGCTGCAGGAGCTGGAGCGCGAGTGGCGGCAGTCGCCCGATATCGTGATGGCCACCGACGACCATGGCGTGGTCTTTCTGACCAGTAACGAAGCCTGGCGTTACCGGCTGCTGCGCCCGCTGGCAGCACACGAAGTCAGCGAGATGGAGGCCACCCGCCAGTTCGCGGACGAAAACCTGCAGCCCATGCAGTACAAGCTCGACAACGAGGCTGCAGACGGCGGCCGGCTGGTCCGCTTTTCCGAGCCTCCACTTGCCGCACCGGTACTCTGGCAAAGCCTGAACCTGCCCGATACCCAATGGCAGCTGCACCTGTTGCACAACACGCAAAACGCCTCTACCCACAGCCGCTGGGCTGCGCTGGCCGCTGGCGGCCTGTGGCTGGCCGTGGCGCTTCTGGTGCTCTACATACGCCAGCGCCAGCGTCTGGCGGCCTTGCGCCAACGCAGCCGCCAGGAGCTGGAAACCGTGCTGCACCAGCATGCCCAGGAGCTGCGCACCGCACAGGACGGTATTGTCCAAGCCGCCAAGCAGGCCGATACCGGCCTCTCGCGCAGCCTGCAACATCTGCCGCAAGGCGTGGTAGTGATCGACGCACAACTGCATCTGGTCGCCTGGAATTCACGCTATGTGGAGCTGTTTCGCTACCCGCCCGAGCTGATGCGTGTGGGCCAGCCCATCGAGACCCTGATACGCCACAACGCCAGGCGCGGCCTGCTGGGCAAGACCGACGTGGAAGAAGCCATAGAGCGGCGCCTGGAGCATTTGCGCAGCGGCAAAGCTCATCTGCATGAAAGCGCCAAGGATGACGGCACGGTGCTGGAAATCCGCGGCACCCCCCTGCCCGACGGCGGCTTCGTCACCAGCTACGCCGACATCACCAGCTACAAGAATGCGGCACGCGAGCTGCGCACTCTGGCCGATACGCTGGAGAAACGCGTGGAAGAGCGCACCCGGGATCTGGCCCAGGCCAAGCGCGAAGCCGAGCGCGCCAACCGCTACAAGACCCGCTTTGTGGCCGCAGCCGTGCACGATTTGCTGCAACCGCTGAATGCGGCACGCATGTTCAGCTCGCTGCTGCGCAGCCATCTGCACGACGAATCCTCACGCCACGTGGCAGACAGCATTGACGGAGCCCTGGCCGCCCAGGACGGCATTCTCAACAGCCTGCTCGATATCTCGCGCATGGAATCCGGCCAGCTGGCAGTGCACCGACGCGACTTTGCGCTGGGCCCGCTGCTGCAGGTCATGCAGCACAACTTCGGCATCATTGCCGAAAGCCGCGGCCTTGAGCTCACCGCCATCGATTCGCGCTACACCATTCATAGCGATGAAGCGCTGCTGCGGCGCATTCTGCAAAACCTGCTCTCCAATGCCATCCGCTACACGCCCCAGGGACGGGTACTGATAGGCTGTCGCCGCCAGGGCGACTCTTTGCGCATCGAGGTGCACGACCAGGGCCCAGGCATTCCCAAGGGCTTGCAACGCGAGATTTTTGAGGAGTTTCGCCGCCTCAACGAGGGCCACGACCAAGACCGGGGCGCAGGCCTGGGCCTGGCCATCGTGGACAGACTCGGCAAACTGCTAGGCCATGAGATCGGACTGCGTTCCGAGCTGGGCAAAGGCAGCGTGTTCTGGGTCGTCGTCCCGCTGGGCCACGAAGCCGTGCCCGCACCCGAAGCGGCGGACCCGCCGGCCCAAGCCGATCCCGCCAGAGAAGACAGCATGCAAGGCGCCACCGCCTGGTACATAGACGACGATGCCCCCAGCTGCCAGGCCACCTCGGCTCTGTTGCAACGCTGGGGCTGCCAGGTGCAGCATGCGGGCGGCCCGCAAGCCGCGCTGGATCTGGCGGCCGCCGGCAACGCACCACAGATGCTTCTGCTCGATGTGCGCATGGGCGAGTTTTACGGACCTGATCTTTATCCTCAGCTGTGCCAGCGCTGGGGCCAGGAGCCGCTGGTCATTCTCGTGACCGCAGAGCACAACATTGCTCTGCGCCGCCAGGCGGCAGAAAAAGGCTGGGGTTTTTTGCTCAAGCCCGTGCGTCCCGCAGCCTTGCGGGCACTGATCAGCCAGATGCTGCTGCGCCGCGAGAAGGACTAAGAACGTGTTGGCGTTCTCAGCCTAGCCTAGATCGCTCTCCGGCTCCAGGCTTTTGACCAGTACCGCCGCCTGGGTGCGGCTGTAGCACTCCAGCTTTTTGAGAATCGCCGTCACATGCACTTTGACGGTGTTCTCGGCCAGGCCCAGCTCATGGGCGATCTGCTTGTTGAGCAGGCCGTCGGCAATGCACAGCAGCACGCGAAACTGCTGGGGCGTGAGCTGGGCCAGCTTGGCCGCCAGCGCCGCATCGGCCTCCGAGCGCTCGGCAGCCATGGAGGGAAACCAGTTATCCCCATCCAGCACGGCCAGCAACGCAGCAGCCATATCGTCGGCTGAGGCCGACTTGGGAATAAATCCTGCCGCACCAAACTGCTGGGCCCGGCGAATCACACGCGGGTGCTCATTGGAGGAGATCACCACCACCGGCACTTCGGGATACTCGCCGCGCACATGCAGCAGCGACGAAAAGCCGCGGGCCCCAGGCATGGCCAGATCCAGCAGCACCAGCTCGATCTCGGGATGGTCCTGCATGGCAGCACCCACGGTCTGGGCACTGGCCGCTTCCACAATCTTGTACAGCGCAAAGCGTTCGCGCAGCATCTGTATCAGCGCTGCACGAAACAGCGGGTGATCATCGGCAACAAGAAAAGTGGGATCTGACATAGGCGCAAGTCTGCCATGGCCGCGCTTTACCGTGCTGACACAGGGCTGCGGCTTCGTCACAGCTGAGCACACGATGTGCAGCACGGTGACAAATACCCCATGGACAGCGCTGCACCGCCTGCCTACGATGCCTTGCGACCCATGTTCACACCACCCTTCACAGGAGAGTACGCCCATGCAGTTCATTCCTTACCTCAACTTCGACGGCGATTGCGCCGAGGCCATGGCGTTTTACGCCCAGCTTTTTGGCGGGCAGATCCTGCATCAGATGCGTTTCGACGAAATGCCGCCGGGCGAGAACATACCGCCACTTTCGGATGCCGCCAAGCAACGAATCATGCATATCCATCTGCAGGTCGGCGCCCAGGCAATCATGGCTTCGGACGCCATGCCGGCCGATCCCTCGCAGACCAGCGACAGCTGTGGCGGCGGCTACCGCAAACCGCAAGGTCTGTGGGTATCCATAGGCGTGGAGACCCAGGCCGAAGGCCAGCGCGTGTTTGACGGCCTGGTGCCAGGCGGGCAGGTCACCATGCCCTTCATGGCCACGTTCTGGTCGCCGGGCTTTGGCATGGTAACGGACCGTTTCGGCACGCCGTGGATGGTCAACGTACAGTCGCCACAGCCGGCCTGATTTTTCTCGTCAGCTCTGAGCCCGATAGCCCAGCGAGGCACTGACGCGCGCCGCCTCCGCGCAGATCGCCTGGGCAATCGGGCCTTGCGGGTCAGGGTCGAACCCGCCGCTGGCGCCCAGCGCGCAAAGCACACCGACGACATGGCCGTTGTAGTCGAACAAGGGCGCTGCCACGGCGCTGATGCCGGGCAGATTGATATCGCGAATCGAGGCGCAGCCGGCCGCACGAATCTCGGCCCGCAAACGCCCCAGCGGGTCGGTTTTATCCAGCAACGCCCGCTTTTCCCTGGGTGCCTGCGCCAGCTCCTGCTCCAGCAAGGCCTGAATCTGCGGCTGATCGTCCATAAAGGCCAGAAATGCCCGGCCCGTGGCCGACCACAGCAGAGACATGACCGAACCCACGCGCACATTCACCGTCACCGGTAGGCCGGGTTCCTCGAAGCGCACGATAACCGGCCCCTTGTTGCCCATGACGGCGATGAAACTGGTCACCTGCAGACTCTCGCGCAGATGCGCCAAGGCCGGCTCGGCCACGCGTATCGGATCGCTTTGGCGCATGGCTGCCAAACCCACGCGAATCGCCTCGCTGCCCAGCGCGTACTGCGTGCCTCCTCGATCCTGCTCCACCAGACCTTCGGCCATCAAACTGGCCAGGTAGCGGTGCACCTTGGCGGGACTCTCATCCACCGCCGCACCAATCGCCGTCAGGCTGGCGCGCCCGCCCAGACCGGCCAGGGTCTTGAGCACGGCCAGACAGGTTTCCGCCGCCTGCACGCGCTGGCGGCGCTGGTCTGGCTCGACTAGCGGTTTTGCACTGGGGGGTGGCGCCTGGACGGCGGTCTGCAAGCGAGTTTTCTTATCAATTTTCATAGCTACTTGCGCTTATCAATCAACAACTTCAGGCCATTCTCGCTCAAGAACTGCCCGTTTTCGGGTAATCCCTTGCGCTGAAATTACGCAATGCGTACCAAAATTACGCAAATCAAGAATCCGTATTAAAGCGGAACAGCGGACCGGGCGGCACCCGAGAAACCCGCAAACACACCACCCTCGCCAAGGAGACATCCGATGAACAAACGCCTTTTTACCGCCTCGGTTCTGGCCACCAGCATGTTGTGGTTGGCCGGCGCACCCACAGCTGCCATAGCGCAGGAGAAATTCCCCAGCAAGAGCGTGCGCTGGATCGTGCCTTACGCAGCCGGCGGCGGCTCGGACTTCCTGGCGCGCACCATAGGCCAGGCCTGGGGTGGCCAGATCCACCAGCCCATCGTGGTGGATAACCGTCCGGGCGGTAACACCGCCATCGGCGCATCGGAAACTGCCCGCGCCACGGCCGACGGCTACACCATCTTGTCGGCCGACAACGGCACGCTGATCTTCAACCCCGTGCTCTACAAAACCCTGAGCTACAACCCCGGCAAAGACCTGGCACCGGTCACGCTCATGGGCCGCTTCCCCATGATTTTGGTGGCCGGTCCGGGCGAGAAGGCCAAGACCGCCAAGGAATTCATTGCCGAAGGCAAAGCCAGCAAAGAAGGCATCAACTATGCCTCTGCCGGCGCCGGCAGCCCCCACCATCTGGCCATGGAACTGCTCAAGAGCGAGACCGGCATCAAGCTCACCCACGCCCCCTACCGCGGCGCGGCCCCGGCACTGGCCGATGTAGCCGGCGGCCAGTTGCCCGTGATGATGGTGGACATGGCCGCAGGTGCTGGCTTCATCAAGGGCGGCAAGGTGCGCCCGCTGGCTGTGGCCAATGCCACGCGCCTGCCACAGCTGCCCGATGTGCCCACTTTTGCCGAGCTGGGTCTGCCCAATGTGCAGGCCGCAGCCCTGGTCGGCATGGTGGCCCCGGCCAAGACGCCGGCCACGGTGATTGCCGCACTCAACAAGCAGGTCGTGGCCGCCATCAACGAGCCGGCCGTCAAGCAAAAACTGATCGACTTTGGCGTGGAGCCCGTGGGCAACACACCCGAGCAGTTCCAGAGCTTGATCAACAGCGAAAGCACGCGCTGGCAAAAGCTGATCAAGGACTTGAACATCACGCTGGATTAAACGTTCGCACGCTCCCCGCAGAGGCTGGCGGCAGGCCGCCTCTGCCTTTCCTCAGCCTTTCGTTTCGATGGCTCCAGACCCATCCGCCTGCCTCTTGAATCTGCCTCCTTGAGTGAGATAGCCATGACAGTTTCCGCCCCCGCCCGCTGCCCCATAGATCACAGCCAGTTCACCCAGGCCACGGCCCAGAAAGGCCCGACCGGCTGCCCCATCAGCCACGGTGCGGCCGACTTCAATCCCTTTGGCGATGCCTATCAGCAGGACCCGCCCGAATATGTGCGCTGGGCGCGCGAGCAGGAGCCGGTGTTCTTCAGCCCGCAGCTGGGCTACTGGGTGGTCACCCGCTTTGACGACATCAAGGCCATCTTCCGCGACAACCTCACCTTCAGCCCCTCGATTGCGCTGGAAAAAATCACGCCCACCGGCGATGAAGCCAATGCCGTGCTGGCCAGCTACGGCTTTGCGCTGAACCGCACGCTGGTCAACGAGGACGAGCCCGCCCATATGCCGCGCCGCCGGGCGCTGATGGAGCCCTTCACCCCCGAAGAGCTCAAGCATCACGAACCCATGGTGCGCGAGCTGGCCCGCGAGTATGTGGACCGTTTCATCAACGACGGCAGTGCCGACCTAGTCGATCAAATGCTGTGGGAAGTGCCGCTGACGGTGGCCATGCATTTTCTGGGCGTGCCCAAGGACGATATGGACACGCTGCGCCAGTACAGCATTGCCCACACCGTCAACACCTGGGGCCGCCCCAAGCCAGAAGAGCAGGTGGCCGTGGCCCATGCCGTGGGCAACTTCTGGCAGTACGCCGGCAAGGTGCTGGACAAGATGCGCGCCGACCCCGAGGCGCCGGGCTGGATGCAATACGGCATACGCAAGCAGCGCGAGATGCCCGAGGTCGTCACCGACTCCTATCTGCACTCCATGATGATGGCCGGCATCGTCGCCGCGCACGAGACCACGGCCAACGCCACGGCCAATGCCATGAAGCTGCTGCTGCAGCATCCCAAGGTATGGCGCGAAATCTGCGAAGACCCCTCGCTGATCGCCAATGCCGTGGAGGAATGCCTGCGCCACAACGGCTCGGTCGCCGCCTGGCGACGCCTGGTCACCCAGGATGCCGTCATTGGCGGACAAGCGATTCCCGCCGGATCCAAACTGCTGATCGTCACCTCCTCGGCCAATCACGATGAACAGCATTTTGTGGACGCCGATTTCTTCGACATCCACCGCGACAATGCCAGCGACCACCTGACGTTCGGCTATGGCTCGCACCAGTGCATGGGCAAGAATCTGGCGCGCATGGAAATGCAGATCTTCCTCGAAGAATTCACCCGTCGCCTGCCGCATATGCGCCTGTCCGAGCAGGAGTTCAGCTATGTGCCCAACACCTCATTCCGCGGCCCCGAGCATCTGTGGGTGCAGTGGGATACCGCGCAAAATCCCGAGCGCAAAGACCCGGCCGTGCTGCAAGCGCAGCAAGCCGTGCGCATCGGCGAATCTTCGGGCAGCGTGAGCCGCTCCATGGTCGTTGCCAGCACCGAGCAGATTGCCCAGGGCGTGCTGCGCGTGCGCCTGAAGGCCCCCGACGGCCGCGACCTGCCGCGCTGGACGCCGGGCTCACATATCGATCTGCAATGCGGCGACACCGGCATCTCCCGCCAATACTCGCTCTGCGGTAGCCCAGAGCAGACCGACAGCTTTGAAGTCGCCGTGCTGCGCGAAGAGCACAGCCGCGGCGGCTCCGAATGGATGCATACCCAGCTGCAGCCCGGCATGCGCGTGCAGATGCGCGGCCCGCGCAATCACTTCAAGCTCGATGAAAGCGCCGGGCATTTGATCTTGGTCGCCGGCGGCATAGGCATCACGCCGATTGCCAGCATGGCTGCGCGCGCCAAGGCCTTGGGAATCTCGTATGAAATCCACTACAGCGGCAGCCAGCGTGCGCGCATGGCGCTATTGAAATCATTGCAGGAGCTGCATGGCGATCGGCTGCATGTTTACGTGGGCGAAGAAGGCCGGCGCGCCGATTACTCCGACCTGCTGGCCATCGCAAAAACCGGCGCCCAGATCTACGCCTGCGGCCCGCAGCGCATGCTGCAAGGCCTGGAACAAGCCAGCCGCCACTGGCCCGAAGACAGCCTGCGCGTGGAGCATTTTTCTTCCACTCTGGGCGGACTCGATCCGGCCAAGGAGCATGGCTTTGAAGTGGAGCTACGCGAGTCCGGCATCACGCTGCAGGTACGCAAGGACGAGACCCTGCTGGACGCGCTGCGCAGCGCCAATATCGATGTGGAATGCGATTGCCGCGAAGGCCTGTGCGGTTCCTGCGAAGTCCCCGTGCTTGCCGGCGACATCGACCACCGCGACATGGTGCTGACCCGTTCGGAGCGCGCCGCCTGCACCAAGATGATGAGCTGCTGCTCGCGCGCCAGAACCGCCGAAAGCAAGATCGTCCTGGCCTTGTAATCGATAGCCTGGCCGCGCGACGATCGCTACATGTTCCAGATTCTGGGAGTGCTGCCTTGCAGCCCCCAGAGTTCGGCGCGCCAATGTGTCCAGACCTGTTTCCAGACATTCATCACCGGCTCCACCACCGGCGCCAGGCCGCGCAGCACCAGCATGTGTTCATTGGGCGCCGTCACACCAGCCACCACCGCTTGCCCTGCGCTTGATGCCGAGGTTTGCAGCAGCGCATGGGTACTCTCCAGCAGCGTCTCGCGCAGCGGGCGCGAGATAGGCGAGCCGCTGGCAAACACCAGGCTGGCCATGCAGCGCCGCCCCGCCAGACCCAGAGCGCCATCGAGCAGCAAGCCATCCTGGGCGCTGATCACGCCTCGCTCCAGAAAACGGCCCGGCCATTCCAGGTGCTGGGTGAACACGCCCTGTGCATAAGGCTGGTCCGCCAAAGGCAGGCCTAGCGCCGTCACATCCCAGCTCAGCAGCTGCGCGCCTTCGGCCAGCTCGAACTCCAGCTGATTGACGGCATCGCAAGCGTTATAGGCAATGGCTTCCAGCGGCAACCACTCCAGTCGCGCGCCGGCGGCCAGTTTCAGACGCGTGTGCTGCAGCGCCGGCTTTCCATTGCTTTTGTAAAAGCGCGTGGCCCCGGGCGTGGTCACCAGCGCATGTGCACCGGCCTCTACCTGCACGGCAATATCGAGCACATCGCCACCGACCAGGCCGCCGGGCGGATGTACCAGCACGTTGTGGCAAATCTCCGAGCCTTCCGGATACAGGCTTTTGAGTACGCGCAGCGGACCATCGTGGGTGAAGTGCACCGAGGTTTTGCGTGCGCCCTCAGAAAGCGTTTGCGAGCTGTAGTTCAGCGCAAGCTGCGCGTGCCAAGTCATATCCGTCCCATTCTTCATCGCCTCAGCTGCCTTGTTTTTCACAGCGGTTTCAGCCTCGTCCGACTTGCGTCGCTTGTGCAGAAACCGGTGCTGAAAACACCTCAGCTCTTTTGCTTGTTAACTCATAGAAAAACGTTCGTTGTTGCAATGCAGCGCAGCTTCTACAGTCTCTCACATGCCATGCCGACCACGGCGCATGGCCCTTGATTTCAGGAGCTGTTTCATGTCTGCCCAAGCGTTTGCACACCAGGCTTTTCACCCCAAGCGGCCGCGCTGGCTGGCCGTCATGGGTGTGGCTTGCTGCGCTCTGTTGGGCGGCATCGCATCGGCACAAAACAGCTCCGCAGCCGCGCCCGTCTGGAAGCCCAGCAAGTCGCCGGAATTCATTGTTCCCAGCGGCGCCGGCGCGGCGCTGGATGTGGCGGCGCGCAAGCTCACCGAGCTGCTGGCCAGAGAAGGCCTGTCGCCCAGCTTTGTAGTCAGCAACAAGTCCGGCGCGCACTCCATCTCCGCACTGGAGAGCCTGCACCGCCATGCCGGCGATGCGCATACGTTGATGACGCTCAGCAGCAGCTACGGCAACAGTCTGGCGCAGAACGCCCTGCCCGCCCATCTGCAAAAAGCGACACCGCTGGTGACCTTGTTCAGAGAATTCACCACCGTGGTGGTGCGCGCGGATTCGCCGATTCGCAATGCCCAGGATCTGATTGCCCAGCTGCGTCAAGACCCCGAGAAATACTCCATAGGCATTGCCACCACGCTGGGCAATCACATCCACCTGGGAGTGGCACAACCGCTGCGGCAAGGCGGGGTCCATATCCAGAAGCTGCGCATTGTTCCCTACAAGTCCTCGGCCGAATCCATGACGGCTCTGGTGGGCGGGCATTTGGATGTGGTGTCTGCCACCACCCCCAATCTGCTGCCCTATCTGCAGGCAGGCCGGGTGCGCGTGCTGGCCATCGCCGCCAACCAGCGACTGGAAGGCGCTTTCGCCCAGTCCCCCACCTGGAAGGAGCAAGGCATCGACTATGTCAGCGATTCGTTTCAGGGCGTGATGACCACCCCCGCGGCCACCGCACAGCAGCAGACCTACTGGGTCGGCGCGCTGCGCCGCGTCTCCGAGACGCGCGAATGGAAGGACTTTGTGGCACTCAACCAGTGGGAACCCATCTTCCTCGGCCCACAGGAAACGGCCAGCGCCTTGCATACCCAGGTTCAGCGCAACCATGCATTGCTTGCCGAGCTGGGCTTGCTGCCAGCCGCGGCCGTCCACATTGCCAAAGCCCGCTGAAGCGCGAGCATCGAAGGAAGCCTCTCATGAACATGCCCTTGCCCCACGCCCCGCTGCAGCGTCTCGATGAACAGCTGCAGGCCGCCAACACGCTCACCCCCCACATCCGCGTGGCGCCTCAATCGGCCCATATCGGCGCCTTGATCAGCGGTGTGGTGCTGGAACGCCCTCTCAGCGCGGCGGAAGTGCACACCGTGCGCTCGGCCCTTCTGCGCTGGAAAGTCGTGTTCTTTCGCGATCAGCATCTGACGCACGAACAGCATCTGGCCTTCTCGCGCCAGTTCGGCGAACTCACGCTGGGCCACCCGGTGTTTGGCCATGTGGACGGCCACCCCGAGTTGTACTCGATTGCCAAACATCGCAAGGCCAACCGCCACAGCGGCCAGGCAGAGCAGCGCCCGTGGACGGGCTGGCATGCCGATGTGACTGCGGCCCATAACCCGCCTGCGGCCTCCATACTGCGCGGCGTCACCATCCCGCCCTATGGCGGCGACACCCAATGGACCAATCTGGCTGCGGCCTACAACGCGCTGTCTGCTCCGCTGCAGGCTTTTTTGCAGACTCTGCGCGGCGAGCACCGTTTCAGCGCGCCACAGGGCGCTACGGCATCGGCCGAGTATCTGGAGCTGGTGCGCAACAACACCCTGGTCAGCGAACATCCCCTGATCACCGTCCACCCCGAAACCGGCGAGAAAGTGCTCTACATCAGCCCCGGTTTTCTCAAAACCGTCAGCGGCCTGAACACCCGCGAATCGCGCGTGCTGCTGGAGTTTCTGTGGGAGCACGCCGTCAGCAGCGAGTTCACGGTGCGCTTCAAATGGGAGCCGGGCTCGCTGGCCTTCTGGGACAACCGCGCAACGGCACACGTGGCTCCGCAGGATATTTTTGCCCTGGAGTTTGACCGCCAGCTCTATCGCAGCACGCTGGTCGGCAAGATTCCCGTGGGGGCCGACGGCCGCGAATCCACGGCGGTTCAGGGCGACCCGGTGCTGGCCGCACATGGCGCCGCGTACTGATATCAAATTTGTCTCCTGCGGAACACTCCGGGGTTTGTAGGTGCCGCTTGCGGCACCTTTTTTTGCCTCGGCCTCATGTCAGATGGCCACCAGGCTTCGCACATTCTTTTGCTGCATCTCGCTGCCCGGGCCGGAGGCGATCACTTCACCGCGCTCCATCACCACATAGTGGTCGGCCAGCTCTTCGGCAAAGTCGTAATACTGCTCGCACAGCAGGATGGCCATATCGCCGCGATTGGCCAGCATGCGTATCACCCGGCCTATGTCCTTGATGATGCTGGGCTGAATGCCTTCGGTGGGCTCATCCAGAATCAGGATCTGCGGCTGCGGCGCCAGCGCGCGGGCAATCGCCAGCTGTTGCTGCTGGCCGCCAGAGAGATCGCCACCGCGGCGGTTCAGCATCTGCTTGAGCACGGGAAACAGCTCATACAGCTCGCTTGGAACCTGGGTGCGCGCCGAGCAGTAGGACAGGCCCATGCGCAGATTGTCTTGCACCGACAGGCGCGAAAAAATCTCGCGTCCCTGGGGCACATAGCCGATACCGCTGCGCGCCCGTTCGTAAGGTGTTTTTCGGGCGATATCGGCGCCCTGCCACTGAATGCTGCCGCTTTTGATGGGCACCAGCCCCATCAAACTTTTGAGCAACGTGGTCTTGCCCACGCCATTGCGGCCCAGCAGCACCGTGACCTTGCCGATCTCGGCGGTAAGGTTCACGTCGCGCAGAATGTGCGAGCCGCCGTAGTACTGGTGCAGATTTTGAACTTTAAGCATTTTTGACCTCCAACGCTTACATGTCATGCGCAAGCAGCTATCCCTTTTGATTCACCATCCCTAAAGCTGACGCTCCTCCGGCCAGAGACACCGAGCAAGAGCCGCCTCGCAGCGGCGCCGCCCAGGCGAGGGTGTCGTCCCCCTTCCGAAGAGAAAGGGGGAAGGCGCGAAGCGCCTCAGGGGGGTTAACGTCCTAAATACACTTCAATCACGCGCTCGTCGGCCTGCACTTGCGCCAGCGTGCCTTCAGCCAGAACGCTGCCATCGCAGAGCACCGTGACCTTCTCGCTGATGGTGTCGATAAAGCTCATGTCGTGCTCCACCACCATCAGCGAATGTTTGCCCTTGAGCGTCAGGAACAGCTCGGCGGTACGCACGGTTTCCTCATCGGTCATGCCGGCCACGGGTTCATCGAGCAGCAGCAGCTTGGGCTCCTGCACCAGCAGCATGCCTATTTCCAGCCACTGCTTCTGGCCGTGGCTCAGCAGCCCCGCCTGACGCGTCACGTTGCCGGCCAGATGAATGGTGTGCAGCACCTCGGCAATGCGATCCTTTTGTGCACCGCTGAGCTTGAACAGCATGGAGGCCGCTATGCCCTTGTGCGTCTTGAGCGCCAGCTCCAGGTTCTCGAACACGCTGAGCTGCTCGAACACCGTGGGCTTCTGAAACTTGCGCCCAATGCCCATGGCCGCAATCTCGGGCTCGCTGTAGCGCAGCAGATCAATGGTGGAGCCGAAGTACACCGTGCCGCTGTCGGGCCGGGTCTTGCCGGTGATGATGTCCATCATCGTGGTCTTGCCCGCACCGTTGGGGCCGATGATGCAGCGCAGCTCGCCGGGCGCAATATCGAGATTCAGGCCGTTGATGGCCTTGAAGCCGTCAAAGCTTACATGCACGTCTTCGAGGTAGAGGATGCGGCCGTGGGTCACATCGACTTCTCCAGCCACCAGGGGCCGCGCCATGCTGGCGCTGCGGCCGCCGGATTCCGTGGCGAACACGGCCTGCTGCCGGGCCTGGTAATCGGCCAGGCGCTCTGCGCCTTCCTGCATCAGATCGGGCGTCATGCGCGGGCTCCTTGATTCAATGGAACAGAGGCTTCTGTGGCTGCAGCCTGCGGCTGCGCTGGCGTCTGAGATGGCGACCGGATTTCAGCCGACCCCTGTGCCTGCGCCCTGCGCTTTTCGCGCCACTGCCTGAGCTGTTGCGGCAGGCGAATCAGCCCGCCGGGCATGAACAGCGTCACCACGATGAACAGCGCGCCCAGCACATACAGCCAGTACTCTGGAGCCGCCACGGTAAGCCAGCTTTTGCCACCGTTGACGGCGAAGGCGCCGATGATGGGGCCGACCAGGGAAGCACGGCCGCCCACGGCCGTCCACACCGCCATTTCGATGGAGTTGCCCACGCTCATTTCGCTGGGATTGATGATGCCCACCTGCGGCACGTAGAGCGCGCCGGCCAGGCCGCACATCATGGCCGAGATGACCCAGATCGACAGCTTGTAGGGCAACGGGTTGTAGCCGCAGAACATGGTGCGGGTTTCGGCATCGCGCACGGCTTGCAACACGCGGCCGTATTTGCTGCGCACCAGCCAGCGCGAGAACAGAAAACAGCCCAGCAGCGCCAGCCCCGACAGCGCAAACAACAGCACTTGAATGCGCTGCGAAGTCAGCGAAAAGCCCACCAGGCTTTTGAAGCCGGTAAAGCCGTTGTTGCCGCCAAAGCCGGTCTCGTTGCGAAAGAACAGCAGCATGGCCGCATAGGTCAGCGCCTGGGTGATGATGGAGAAATACACGCCCTTGATGCGCGAGCGAAAAGCGAAGTAACCAAACAGCCCCCCAATCAGGCCCGGCACCAGAAACACCAGCAGCACGGTGGCCGCAAAGCTGCCCGACAGTGCCCAATGCCAGGGCAACGTCTTCCAGTCCAGAAAGCCCATGAAGGCCGGCAGCGCATCGGGGCCTGCAGCTTCGCGCATCAGATACATGCCCATCACATAGCCACCCAGCGCAAAGAACAGGCCGTGGCCCAGACTCAGAATGCCGGTATAGCCCCAGATCAGATCGATGGCCAGCGCGCAAATCGCATAGCACATGAACTTGCCCAGCAGGCCCACCATGTAGTCCGAGAGGTGCAGAGCGCTGCCTTCTGGCACCCACAGATTGAGCACCGGAGCCACGGCGCAGATCACGATCAGCGCGACGAGAAATACCGTCCAGCCCTTGCGGCTGAGCAGAGGTTCCGGCGCGGGGAGTTGCATTGGGGTATGGGTAGTCATGACTCAGGCTTCCGCGCTACGGCCCTTGAGAGCAAAAATGCCCTGAGGACGTTTCTGAATAAACACCACGATGAACAGCAGCACGGCAATCTTGGCCAGCACCGCGCCGGTCCAGCCTTCGAGCAGCTTGCTGAGCACGCCCAGGCCCAGCGCCGCATAGACGGTGCCGGCCAGCTGTCCCACACCGCCCAGCACCACCACCAGAAAGCTGTCCACGATGTAGTTCTGACCCAGATCCGGCCCCACATTGCCGATCTGGCTCAGGGCGCAACCGGCCAGGCCCGCAATGCCCGAGCCCAAGGCGAACGCATAAGTGTCGGTGCGCGCGGTGTTCACGCCCACGCAGGACGCCATGGCGCGGTTTTGCGTGACGCCGCGCACAAACAGGCCCAGGCGCGTCTTGGCAATCATGAAGGCCACGGCGCCCAGCACGGCAAAAGCAAACACGATGATGGCAATGCGGTTGAAGGGCAGCGTGAGATTGGGCAGTAGCGCAATGCCGCCGCTCATCCAGGCGGGGTTTTCCACGCCCACGTTCTGCGCGCCAAACAGGCTGCGCACGGTTTGCTGCAGCACCAGACTGATACCGAAAGTGGCCAGCAGCGTCTCCAGCGGGCGGCCGTAGAGAAAGCGGATCACGCCACGCTCCAGCACCGCCCCGACCAGCGCCGAGGCTAGAAAGGCCACGGGAATCGCTACCACCAGATACCAGCCAAAAGCCGCCTCAGGCACCCAGCGCTGAAACGCGACCTGAACCAGATAAGTGGCATAGGCGCCGATCATGATCAGCTCGCCATGCGCCATGTTGATGACGCCCATCAGCCCGTAGGTGATGGCCAGGCCCAGCGCGGCCAACAGCAGCACGGAACCCAGGCTGATACCGCTGAAAATTGCGCCCAGCCGGTCGCCCCAGGCCAGACCTTCGGCAATGCCGGACAACGCGGCCTTGATGGCTTTTTGCACCGCCGGATCGGTCTCGTCAGACAGGCGCTGGTTCAACAACAGCTGCGTTTCGGGTGTCTGCTGGTGCGACAACTGCTCCACCGCCTGCAGGCGTTGCTGGGCGTCGTCGCTGCCCAGCAAGCTGGCGGCCTTCGCCCGCTGCAGCAGGGTTTTGACCTGCTCGTCCTTCTCCGCCGCCAGCGCTTTTTCAATCAGCGGCAGACGATCCGCGTCGGGTTCTGCTGCCAGCTTTTCTGCGGCCGAGCGGCGCTGCTGCACATCGCCGCTTTGCAGCGCCAGCGCCGCCTGCGCGGTGTCGATCACGCCGCGCATGTAATTGTTGTTGACGACCTCTTCTGCATCGGCAGGCAGGGACAATTTGCCGCCCGTCACCGGGTCGGTGGCGGCATCACCGGCCAGCACAAACACCTTGCCGCCTGCCACGCGCACCTCGTCAGCCGAGAGCGCTGCCAGATAGGCCGACAGACGCCCGCCATCGGCCTGCGCCGCAGGGTCCATCACGGCCTGATTGATGGCCTGCGCACGTTGCTCGGCATCATCGGCTGCAGCCATTGCGTATGCCTGCTCTGCAGTCAGCGCATGACTGGAAAAGCTCAGCAAGGCGCCGAGGCTGGCAACCGCCGCCCATACCCATGGCTTGTGCGTGAATTTCATCGTATAGACCTAGCGATAAATGCTCAGTTCATTGCTTTTGGATCAGGCATACCCAAGGTCAGCAACAGCGAGCAAGGGCCGCCCCGCAGTGAGGCTGTTGTCACCATCCCGATGCAACGCATCGAGAGAGGGGGAAGGCGCGCAGCGCCTCAGGGGGAGTCTTACTTCACGGGCTCGTCCTTCTTCTTGTCATTGCCTGCGATGAAAGGACTCCAGGGCTGGGCCTTGATCGGGCCCTTGGTCTTCCACACCACGCTGAACTGGCCGTCGGCCTTGATCTCGCCCACCATCACCGGCTTGTGCAGATGGTGGTTTTTCTCATCCATCTTCACGGTAAAGCCGTCGGGCGCAACAAAGGTCTGGCCGGCCATGGCGGCGATCACTTTGTCGGTGTCCGTGCTCTTGGCTTTTTCCACGGCCTGCTTCCACATATGGATGCCCACCCAGGTGGCTTCCATCGGGTCGTTGCTCAGGGGTTTGTCCTTGTGACCGGCGATGTTCTTGGCCTTGGCATAGTCGCCCCACTGCTTGATGAAAGCCGTGTTGGTGGGGTTCTTCACACTCATGAAATAGTTCCATGCCGCCAGGTGACCGACCAGGGGCTTGGTATCCACACCGCGCAGCTCTTCCTCGCCCACGCTGAAGGCCACCACGGGTACATCCTTGGCCTTGAGACCGGCATTGCCCAGCTCTTTGTAGAACGGCACGTTGGAGTCGCCGTTGATGGTGGAGATCACCGCCGTCTTGCCGCCGGTGGAGAACTTCTTCACATCGGCCACGATGGTCTGGTAGTCGCTGTGACCAAAGGGCGTATAGGTTTCCAGGATGTCGGAATCTTTCACGCCCTTGGACTTGAGGAAGGCACGCAAAATCTTGTTGGTGGTGCGCGGGTACACATAGTCGGTGCCCAGCAGCACAAAGCGCTTGGCGCCACCCCCCTCTTTGCTCATCAGATATTCAACGGCTGGAATGGCTTGCTGGTTGGGCGCAGCGCCGGTGTAGAACACGTTCTTGGAGAGTTCCTCACCCTCGTATTGCACGGGGTAGAACAGCAGGCCGTTGTTTTGTTCGAACACCGGCAGCACCGACTTGCGCGAGACGCTGGTCCAGCAGCCGAAGACCACGGCCACCTTGTCCTGGGTGATCAGCTGCTTGGCTTTTTCCGCAAACAGCGGCCAGTTCGAGGCGGGGTCCACCACCACGGCTTCCAGCTTCTTTCCCAGCACGCCGCCCTTGGCGTTGATGTCCTCGATCGCCATCAACACCGTGTCCTTGAGCACCGTCTCCGAGATCGCCATGGTGCCCGAGAGGCTGTGCAGTACGCCGACCTTGATGGTGTCGGCAGCCTGGGCGCTCAAGCCCGTCAGACCCAGACCGGCGACGGCTGCGGCAGCAGCCAAAGTTTTCATGGCAGTTCTACGCTTGAACATGGTGATCAACCCCTTGTGCATCAGTGATTCGGATGGGCTACGGCAAGCAGAGGGCTTGTCGTATGCAATGCACTTAGCAAGAGGTGTGCCACGCGCGCTTGATGGCCGCCGCGATGGTGATTACGCCGGTCTTTCGCGCCGACATGCACCAAGATTGATCGATACACGGCCTTTGCACCACATGCAGCACCGTTGTGGTGAGCCATGCACCACAAACACTCAATGCACCGTAAAGCGCAGCAAATATTCGTAGCTGCGTTGCGTGGTTCTGACATCGCCCTGGATGGACTCGCGCCATATGGCTTGCAAGCTGTTGGCGCCCTGGGTCGGCGTCATCTGGGCTTTGCCCTGGACATCGGTAAAGGTGGGCGAGCCATGTTCGCCCCAGCTCACACGAACGCCGGGCTTGGGCTTTCCATGCAGCAACACCTGCACCTGAAACGGCTGACCCGCATGTGGCGACCGGCCTTGCAAAGGCACGATTTCAAAATCCTGGGCCAGCGGCTTTTGCAGCACCGCCCCCCACTGCACCACGGTCTTGTGGAACTTGCGCGCATGCACGCCGCGCACCGCGCCGGGGTTCTTGTCCATGGGCAAGGGCAGCATGTCGCCCTCGGGCCTGGCACTGCTGAAATAGCCGTTGTCCAGCTCCACCGCAATCAGCGCGGTCTTGGCATCGGGTTTGACGCGAATCCCACCACGCACGTTCTTGACATCGCTGGGCACCTCGCGCCCACGCAGGTCATAGGCATGCACGCGCTGCAGCTTGGCGGGGTCGAAGGTTTCGGTCTTGCCTTCATGGCCGCCAAACTGCATGACATAGCCGCCCTGGGCGTCGGGCTCCAGCCAGACGTTATGGGCATATACGGGATTGGCGCAGAGCAGCCAGGCGGCGGCCGTGGTGCAGAGAATGCGCGCAATGATGTTTTGATGTGTCTTGAAAACAGACATGGAAGCTCCGGAAATCACAAAGAAAACTGCAGCCCCAACTGCACGCTGCGCGGTGCACCGGGAGCGACCAGACGCTGGCCGCCGATGAGGGTGGTGGTACTGGCGTATTGGGTGTTGGCCGCATTGCGCAGCCACAGGTTCAGACTGGCATTGCGGGCCATGCTGGCTGGTAGCCGGTATTGCAGGCCCAAATCCAGCCAGTGATAGCTGCTGGCCCATTCGGTATTCGTAGCATTGATGGGCGCCCGGCCCACATGGCGCAGCACGCCATGCACGGTAACGTCACCGCTGGGCATCCAGCGCGCATGCAGGGTGCTGGTGGACTGAGGCACGCTCACCACGCGCTGGCCCAGCAAAGCGGCATTGGCGCTCTGCGTGACTTCGGAATGGTTGAAGCCATAGGCCCATTCCACATGCCAGGCACGGCCGGGCATCCAGTGCAGCTGCAGCTCCGCGCCCTTGCGCACCGTGGCGCCCAGGTTTTCATATTCACCGGGCGCGGTGTTGCGAATCTCGTTGCTCGACGTGATGCGGTACACCGCAGCATCGATCAGCCACTGGCCGGACGGCTTCCACTGCACGCCCAGCTCGGTCTGGCGAAAGACATTGGCGCTCAGCTCGCTGTTGCGTAGCGCATATTTGGCAAAGTCGCTGGCCAGGGCAAAGCCTTGCGACCAGCTGGCGCGCACCGCCGTCTGCGGGTTGAGCTGCGCCAGCGCGCCCAGCTTGGGGCTGGCGTGGCTGCGGCCCTGCATGCGGTTGCATTCATCGCCGCCGGTTTCGGCCCCCAGCAGGCGGCAGCTGCCGTCAAAGTGATCCCAGCGCAACGCGGCTGTGGTCTGCAACCAGTTGGTCGCCTGCCAGCTGCCCTGTCCGTACAGCGCCGTGTTGTTCAGCCGCGTATTGCGGTCGTCCAGCGCAGCAGCCGTGCGCTGGCGGTTCACCAAACCATCCCAGTAACCGTAGTCGGTGGACTCGCGCACCTGCTCCAGCCCCAGCATCCAGTTCAGCTCGCGCGCGGCCAGCTGGCTCTTGCCATTCAGATTCAGCCCGGCACCCAGCACGCTGCGCTCATAGCGTTCCTCGCGCTGCATCCAGGTTCCGCTGCGCGGACGGGTGAACCAGCGCACAAAATCCTGCTGCGTGCCGTAGACAAAGCCCAGCAGCCGCGTGTCGGCATCCAGCGCGTACTGCGCATCCAGCCGTAACGTACCAAAGTGCTTGTTGGCGCCATCGCCGACCACATGCGCATCCGTGCCCTGCCGGTCCTGCAGCCACTGCGCCTCGGTCAGATAGCTGGGTGAATCGCCGCGCGCCTCATGCCAGCGCCCGGACAGCGAAATATCCAGCTTTTCATGCACCTGGTGCTTCCAGTGGCCGCTAAGAGTGCTGCGCTCAAAGCCCGAGCTGGGCCTGTCTCCATCGCCGCGCGAATGCTGGGCCGCCAAATTGAACTGATCGCCGCCCTCCAGCTCCCGCCCCAGCGCGGCTTGCGCGTCCAGCAGGCCGTGCGAACCAGCGCTGACATCCATATCGGCATAGCTGCCGCTGCGGCGCGTGCGCAGCTCCACCAGCCCGGCGCGGTTGTAATTGCCCTGCAGCACCGAAACCGGGCCGCGATAGACATTGACCTTGTCCAGCTCCAGCGGCACCACCACGTTCAGATCGAAGTAGCCATCGGCATGTGAAGTGGCTTCGTTAAGAGGAATTCCATCCAGCGTGGCGGCCACATCGCCGCCATGGCCGCCACCGCCAAAGCCGCGCAGCACCAGCCCGTTGGCCACGCCGCTCAGGTGATAGTGGTTCACGTGCACGCCGGGCACCTTGCTCCACAGCGTCTCGACTTCGGGCCTCGGCTGCTCGCGCAATTCGTCGCGCCCCAACTCGGTCACCGAAAAGGCAGGCTGCACGGCATCCAGCATCTGGCCCTTGACCTGCACCTCGGCCAGACGGACCTCGGCCTGCTGTGCCCACAGATGGCCATGCATCAGCGCAAAACAGGCTATGGCCAGCGCTGCATACCGGGGTGAAGCAGCCTTGCGCTGCGCATTGCTCTTTGGAATCCGTTGGGTACTCATGCCACGGCAAACGCAAGCTTTGTGCCATGCAATGCACCGATTCAGATCGTGCCCCGCAGCAAAACGCACCGAGACCGCGCACGCTGAAATGTATTGGTGCACAAACGCTTTCAGATCGCCCCAATTCAGTGCAAGCACCGAGCCTTTTGACCCCGAAGCACCTGCGCCAACGCACCGCTTTGGCATAGCACTTGCTTCATGGAGCCCATATGGAACTCACACCGCGCGTTCTGTCGACGCCGTCGACCGCGCGAGCTGACTAGCCCTGCTGCAACGATATGGAATTGACGCCTCGCGAAAAAGACAAGCTGCTGATCTTCACCGCTGCCCTGCTGGCCGAGCGCCGCATGGCGCGCGGCCTCAAGCTCAACTACCCCGAGGCCGTGGCACTGATCAGCGCCTATGTGATGGAGGGAGCTCGCGACGGCAAGACCGTGGCCCAGCTGATGAGCGAGGGCCGCACCGTCCTCACGCGCGGCGATGTGATGGACGGCATTGCCGAGATGATTCCCGACATCCAGATCGAGGCGACCTTTCCCGACGGCACCAAGCTGGTGACGGTGCATGAACCGATTGCCTGAGCTGGCATGGAACGAATTTTGAGTGTTTTCGGCCTCTAGCCCTTTGACTATCTGCGCATACCGCTATGAAATTCAATAAATTCACCGTCTTGCTGACGGCCGCCGCGGCGGCCTCTGTGCCCCTGTCTGCCATGGCCCATGTGGGCGCAGACGGCGGCGGCCATCATTCTTTGCTCGACAGCTTCAGCCACGCCATCGCCCACCCGTTTACCGGCGCCGACCATCTGGCGGCCATGCTGGCCGTGGGTGCCTGGAGCGCGCTGACGGTCCGCCCGGCCTGGCGGGCTCCGGCGGCCTTTATAGCCCTGCTGGTAGCGGGTGCGCTGGCCGGCTTTGCCGGTCTCTGGGTGCCCGGTGTCGAGCCCATGATTGCGGCCTCGGTACTGGTGCTGGGCCTGCTGCTTGCAGTGCAGCAAAAAATGGCCTGGGGTGCGGCCGCAGGGATGGCAGGCGTGTTTGCCTTCTTCCATGGTGCGGCCCACGGCTATGAGCTGGCGGCAGATACCGGCATGGTGGCCGTGGGGGCGCTGGCAGGCATGGCGCTTGGATCGGCGCTGCTGCATGTCTGCGGCATGGTGCTGGGCCAGACCCTGCTGCAGCGCCACCGGTGGTTGGCCAGCCTGGGCGGCGTAGCCACGGCAGTCCTGGGTGTCTTCATGCTGACGCGCCTGGCCTGACGCAAAGGAGCAGCCATGATCCCCGGAGAATATTTGCTGGACGCGGGCGAGCACGAACTCAACCCCGGCCGCCGCACGCTCACCCTGGTGGTGCAAAACACCAGCGACCGGCCGATTCAGGTCGGCTCGCACTATCACTTTGCCGAGACCAATGCCGGCCTGCAATTCGATCGCGCGCAAGCCCACGGCATGCGCCTGAATATTGCCAGCGGCATGGCCGTGCGCTTTGAGCCCGGGCAGCAACGCACGGTCGAGCTGGTGGACATCGCCGGCGACAGAAAAATCTACGGCTTTCGCGGCCTGGTGATGGGAGATTTGTAATGGCCACCATGGATAGACGCGCCTATGCCGAAACCTTCGGCCCCACCGTGGGCGACCGCGTGCGCCTGGCCGACACCGACCTGATCATCGAGGTCGAAAAAGATTTCACGCTGGCCGCCGGCGGCTATGGCGAAGAGGTGAAGTTTGGCGGCGGCAAGACCATACGCGACGGCATGGCGCAAAGCCAGCGCAGCCGCGAACAAGGCGCCATGGACACGGTGCTGACCAATGCGCTGATCATCGACCACTGGGGCATAGTCAAGGCCGACATCGGCCTCAAGGACGGGCGCATTGCCGCCATAGGCAAAGCCGGCAATCCCGACACCCAGCCCGGCGTGGACATCATCATCGGCCCGGGCACCGAGATCATCAGCTGCGAAGGCAAGCTGGTCACGGCCGGCGGCATAGACACCCATATCCACTTCATCGCCCCGCAGCAGATCGAAGAGGCGCTGACCAGTGGCGTGACCACCATGATTGGCGGCGGCACGGGCCCGGCCACCGGCACGTTTGCCACCACCTGCACGCCCGGCCCCTGGAATATGGAGCGCATGCTGCAGGCGGCCGACGCCTTTCCCATGAACCTGGGCTTTCTGGGCAAGGGCAATGCCAGCCTGCCGCAAGGCCTGCATGAGCAGATCAGCGCCGGTGCCATCGGCTTGAAACTGCACGAGGACTGGGGCAGCACGCCGGCAGCCATAGACAACTGCCTGACGGTGGCCGAAGAGACCGATACCCAGGTGGCGATTCACACCGACACGCTCAACGAAAGCGGTTTTGTGGAAGACACGGTGGCCGCCTTCAAGGGTCGCACCATCCACACCTTCCACACCGAAGGCGCGGGCGGCGGCCATGCGCCCGACATCTTGAAAGTGGTGGGCGAAGCCAATGTCCTGCCCTCGTCCACCAACCCCACCCGACCCTACACCATCAACACGCTGGACGAGCATGTGGACATGCTCATGGTCTGCCACCACCTGAATGCCGGCATTGCCGAAGATCTGGCTTTTGCCGAAAGCCGCATCCGCAAGGAAACGATTGCGGCCGAAGACATACTGCACGACATCGGTGCCATCAGCATGTTCAGCTCCGACAGCCAGGCCATGGGCCGCGTGGGCGAAGTGATTTTGCGCACCTGGCAGACGGCGCACAAGATGAAGCAGCAGCGCGGCCCGCTGAGCGGCGACACGCGGCCCGGCGGGTCGCCTGGTGATTCTTCGCGCCACGACAACTTCCGCATCAAGCGCTATATCGCCAAATACACCATCAACCCCGCGATTGCCCACGGCATCAGCCACGAGGTTGGCAGTCTGGAAGTGGGCAAATGGGCGGATATCGTGATCTGGAAACCCGCGTTTTTCGGCGTCAAGCCCAGCTGTATCCTAAAAGGCGGCTTTATCGCCATGGCGGCCATGGGCGACCCGAATGCCTCCATTCCCACGCCCCAGCCCGTGCATTACCGTCCCATGTTTGGCGCCTATGGCGGGGCCCTGGCCAGGACCTCGCTGACCTTTGTCTCGCAGGCCGGCTTGGCTGGGGGCATAGGCCAGCGTTTTGGACTGCAAAAGCCGCTGTCTGCCGTCAAAGGCATACGCGGCGTGCAAAAACAGCACATGATTCACAATGATCTGGCACCGCATATGGAGGTGGATGCCCAGACCTACGCCGTGCGCGCCAACGGCGATTTGCTGACCTGCGAGCCGGCCCACAACCTGCCCATGGCCCAGCGCTACTTTCTGTTCTGAAGCACAGCATGACTCTCTTGCGATTTGCACTCGACCCTGCCAGCGACCCGCGCGTGCTCGCCTTGCTGCAGGCGCATCTGGACGATATGTACCGCATCTCGCCGCCCGAGAGCGTGCACGCACTGGATGTGGAGCAATTGCGCCAGCCCGATATCCGCTTCTGGACGGCCTGGGCCGGCGACAAGCTGGTCGGCAGCTGCGCGCTCAAGCAGCTCGATAGCGACCATCTTGAACTCAAGAGCATGCGCGTGGATGCGGCACATAGAGGCACGGGGACAGCACAGCAGTTGCTGGATTTTGTGCTGGCGCAGGCCCAGCAGGGCGGCGGCCAGCGCATCAGCCTGGAGACGGGCACGGAAGACTTTTTTGCCCCGGCCCGGCGTCTTTACGCCCGCAACGGCTTTCTGCCCTGCGAGCCCTTTGGCAGCTATCAGCCAGACCCCAACAGTTGCTTCATGAGCCGTGCCATCTGATAACGCCGCGCTAGATTTTGCCCGGCGCCGAGTTGAGCTCAAACGCGGTGCCCGGATGCTGGATGCCCTGGCTTTTGAACCACTCAATCCAGTCACTGGCGGCAATCACGGGCGCGCCGTGCACGGTGGCCGGCAGGGCTTCATAGACCAGCAGCGTCATGGTCTGCTGACCGCCATGGGTCAGCATCACCGGCAGGGTCAGAATGCGCTTGCGGTATTCGCCCAGATCCTCGGGCCACAGCCCTTCGATGCGGTCCATCGCCTGCTCCAGTGGCTCGTCCATGGGGTAGACCTCGGCCAGCACGGTCTGCGTGCCTTCAAGCCTCAGGCCCGGGTACCAGCCCAGGTCGTGCAAAGTCCCGCTCAAGCGGGTTCTTCCCAGGCAGGCGATGCCGGGGCGGAGTTTGGCAATGTCATTGACACCACCGGCACGCAAGGTCCCGTAGACCGCCACGCAGGTGGCGCCACAGGCCTGCCAGTCGCTCGCAGCGTCGGTCGAAGAAATCGGGGAATCCATTTCTGCAAAAGCTTCCAGAGAAGTTGTCATAGGGCTAGCATCATCCAGCTTAGGTATATGAGCAACACATGCAACATGCGCGCCAGTCTGGACGCCATCTCTCTTATTTTGATCTCTCACTCACCATGCTGACTGCCAACAAACTATTGCCTCAAGGCCAGGGACTGTCTGCCGTGCTGCTCAAGCGCGCGGCCACCATAGAGCTGGACTGGGATGTGCGCCAGAAAAGCCGCTTCGCCGCCAACGACAGCCTGGGCCGCGCGCTGGCAGTTTTTTTGCCGCGCGGCCAGGCTGTGCGCGGCGGCGACGTGCTGGTGGCCGAAGACGGCTCGCTGATCCGCGTGATCGCCGCGCCGCAAAAAGTGCTGCAGATCACGGCTTGCAAAGAGCATGGCTCGCCCTTCGATCTGATGCGCGCCGCCTACCATCTGGGCAACCGCCATGTGCCCATCGAGCTACAGCCCGATCACCTGAAGATTGAACCCGATCATGTGCTGGCCGACATGTTGCGCAGCATGCATATGACGGTGATCGAAACCGATCTGCCGTTCGAGCCCGAAGGCGGCGCCTATGGCGGCCATGTGACCAATGACGGCCACAGCCACCATCACCACAGCCATGCCCACGGCCACGACTGCGGTCATGCACACTGACGCTGCAGCCGGGCTGACGCCGCACAGCTTTCTGCAGCTGATGTGGCTGGCTTCGCCCGCGCTGCCGATTGGCGGATTTTCTTACTCCGAAGTGCTTGAAGCGGCCATCAATGCTGCGCTGGTCACTACCGAAAAAGAAGCATCCACCTGGCTGCTGCAGCAGCTGCATCTGGCGCAGTCGCGCAGCGACATGGCGGCCATTGCCCAGGCGCTACCGGCCTGGCAAAACCGGGACCTGGCGCGGGTGCAGCAGCTCAACGACTGGGTGCTCAGCACCCGCGAGACCAGCGAGCTGCGCTTGCAGACCGAGCAAATGGGCAAATCACTGAGCGACTGGCTGCGCAACCAGCATGCAGCTGATGCCGAACGCAGTGCGCAGATCGACCAGCTGGCTGCGCTCTCGCAGCGAACGCCGAGCTATCCCATCGCTTTTGCACTGGCGGCCACCTATGCCCAGGCGCCCGTACAAGAAGCGCTGCTGGCCTATGCTTTTGGCTGGGCCGAAAACATGGTGCAGGCCGCCATCAAGGCCGTGCCGCTGGGCCAGAACGCAGGCCAGCGCATTCTGGCGCAACTGGCCCAGGAAATTCCCGCCGCCGTGGCACATGCGCAGTCTCTGACCGACAGCACGCGCCAGGCTTTCTCGCCCATGCTGGCCATACTTTCGGCCCAGCATGAACACCAGTATTCACGCCTGTTTAGATCATGAGCACTTCCGCACTGCACCATATCCCGAACCGCAGCAAACAGCTGCCACCGCTGCGCGTGGGCATAGGCGGTCCCGTGGGCTCGGGCAAGACCACCATTCTTGAAATGCTGTGCAAGGCCATGCGCGACAAATGGGACCTGATCGCCATCACCAACGACATCTACACCAAGGAAGACCAGCGTCTGCTCACCGTCAGCGGCGCCCTGCCTGCCGAACGCATCATGGGAGTGGAGACCGGTGGCTGCCCGCACACGGCCATCCGCGAAGATGCTTCCATCAACCTGGAAGCGATCGACCGCATGCTGGGGCAGTTCCCCAACGCCGACATCGTGTTCATCGAATCAGGCGGCGACAACCTAGCCGCGACCTTCAGCCCGGAGCTGTCGGACCTGACGATTTACGTGATCGATGTGGCGGCCGGCGAGAAGATTCCGCGCAAAGGCGGCCCCGGCATCACCAAGAGCGACCTGTTCGTCATCAACAAAACCGATCTCGCTCCCTATGTGGGCGCCAATCTGGACATCATGCGCAGCGACACCGTGCGCATGCGCACCACGGCCAAGGGGCTCAAGCCCTTTGTGATGACCAATCTCAAGACGCTGGACGGCCTGGACGAAGTGGTGGCATTCATCGAATCCCAAGGGCTGCTGGCGGCGCGCTGAGCAACCGAAACCAGCAGACGGCAGGCACAAAAAAGCCGCTTTGAAAAAGCGGCCGTTTCTGTTGCGCTGAAAGCGACTTACTGGTTTGCGACTTCCAGGTGGAATTCGCGGGCTTCCTGGATGAACTGGATCAGGGATTCGAGAGCTTGGCGCATGATGAACTTTCTTTGTTGAATCATGAGATGCACTGCAAGCAAAGGACGGCGGGCATCTCAAACACCGTCAGATTGGGGAAAACGACTAAGTGTTAACCCTTTGTGCTAAGTATAAACCACAGGTCTGATTTTGCCAAGTGCCTGTTTGGCGCCAATCTCCACCATGACGCCTGTCGGCAGTAAAAAGCCGGGAGTTACGCAAAATAAGGTGCGGATTCATGACGGTATAGCGTGTTTTTGCAGCAAAATCAGGCGCTTTGGCCGGCGAAAAAGCCACCTTGCCCCGCGACATTGCGCCGGCTGCTACGCTAGAGGCTGTTGACAATACAAATTGCAGCGCGCACGTTCTTTGTGCATGCGCCCGGGAAGTGGAAATGGTGCGAGATCATGGTTTGCAGCAGGTGGCCAGGCGATGGGGCCGCCCCGTAAATACTGCCATCCAGCCCGGCTGCGGCGCCTGTTTGCGGCGGCCGTCCGACAAGGACCGCCAGACTAACGCTGCTCACGCCACCGACAGGAGGGATGGCCTATGAGTTCAGCCGTCTCAGGCCCCAACGCTCCGGCATCCTGGCGCGTCATGCCTATGAACCCGGACGAAGCGCCCTGGTCGCTGCTGCTTCTGGCCGATCCTTCGCGCGAAAAGGTCAAACGCTATCTGCGCGGCTCCACCTGCTTTGCGGCCCGCCAGACCGCGCATTTCACGCCCAGCGGCCTGGGCATGCTGGTGGGCGTTGCCGTGCTGGTGCCGGCCCAGGCACCGCAGAGCTGGGAGCTGATGAATATCGCCGTCTCCACGGCCTGGCAAGGTCATGGCGTGGGCTCCGCCCTGCTGCAGCGCTGCATTGCCTGGGTGCGCGAGCAAGGTGCAACCCGGCTGGAGGTCGGCACCGGCACGTTTGGCGACCAGCTGATCTTCTACCAGCGCGCAGGCTTTCGCGTGACGGGCGTGGCACATGATTTCTTCCTCAAGCACTACACCACCCAGCTTTGGGAGCACGGCGTTCAGCACAAGGACATGCTGCGCCTTGCGCTACAACTGTAGACAAATCGGCGGGCATGGGGGCCCATGACCTACATCGAGGCCTGGCGTAGCGGTCTAAAACAGTTGCACGACAACTACTTGCACACCACGCCATGCCCACAACGCAAACCTTGCACAGCCGGTCTGCCGGCAAAATCATCCCCGCAACACAGGCCAAGCGCAGCTCCATTGCCAAAGCCAAGGCCCTGGCCCCCGAGGTGCCGGCGCAAATCGGCAGTACGCCGCAAACCCGCTTTCGCGGCGACCCCGACATCTTTGGCCGACTGGTGCAAGACCATGACCGCCACCGCGCCCTACTGGCCATGATTGCCGCCACCCGCGGTGAATCCGGCGAACGAAAG
The DNA here is from genome assembly GCF_965139575.1 of Comamonas aquatilis. Classification (NCBI taxonomy): domain Bacteria; kingdom Pseudomonadati; phylum Pseudomonadota; class Betaproteobacteria; order Burkholderiales; family Comamonadaceae; genus Comamonas; species Comamonas aquatilis. The sequence goes on from NZ_CBCSIW010000021.1 coordinate 43,364, forward strand.
AAACTGTTCAAGGAATTGGTCAAGGAACTCAAAGCCCATGCCGCCGCCGAGGAGCAGGCGCTGTGGTCCACGGTGATGCGCAATCCCAAGACCACTGACGACGCACGCCATGCGGTCGCCGAACACAAGCAAATCGACGACATGCTGGCAGATCTGGCGGCACGCGACATGGCCAGCCCAGGCTGGCTACGCCGCTTTGCCGGCCTGCGCGAGGAGTATCTGCACCATATCCGCGAAGAGGAGCAAGAGCAGTTCGTCCAGGCGCAAAAGCATTTGTCGGACAGCGATGTGCGCTATATGAAGCAGTTCTTCAACCGCAGAAAGCGTGAGGAAAAAGCCGCCGCCAAGGTCACGACTCAGATCAAGCACTGAAGCAGCGCTCCTGTTTGAATAGCTGCTGGCGCACGTTCAAAAAAGGCCTTGGCATGAATGAGTGCCAAGGCCTTTGATTCATCAGCGGTACGCGCTACTGATTCAGCTGACGTGTGCCCGCCGCGCACGCACGGCAGCGGCCAGCTGCTGCAGCACGGGCACTGTCTGCTCCATGCTGATGCAGGCATCCGTCAGCGAGATGCCGTATTGCAGCTCCTGGCCTTCCACGATGTCCTGGCGGCCTTCGTGCAGATGGCTTTCGATCATCACGCCGGTGATGCGCGCATCGCCTGCCGCAATCTGGCCCGCCACATCGGCTGCCACATCGATTTGGCGGCGGTGCTGCTTGCTGCTGTTGGCGTGCGAGAAATCGATCATCACCTGCTCGTGCAAACCGGCCTTGGCCAGCATCTCGCAGGTCGATTGCACATGGGCTGCGTCGTAATTGGGCGCCTTGCCGCCGCGCAAAATGATGTGGCAATCCTGATTGCCGCGGGTTTCGAAAATGGCGCTCTGCCCCATCTTGGTCATGCCCATGAAAGCATGGCTGGACTCGGCGGCCAGCATGGCATCGCTGGCCACTTTCACGCCGCCATCGGTGCCGTTCTTGAAGCCCACGGGGCAGGACAGGCCGCTGGCCAGTTGGCGATGGCTCTGGCTCTCGGTGGTGCGCGCACCAATCGCTCCCCAGCTGACCAGATCGCTGATGAACTGGGGCGAGAGCAGATCCAGAAACTCCGTGCCCGCCGGCAGGCCCAGCTCCAGCACATCCAACAACAGGCGACGCGCCAGCTCCAGCCCTTCGTTGACGGCAAAGCTGCCGTCACGATAGGGATCGTTGATATAGCCCTTCCAGCCCACGGTGGTGCGCGGCTTTTCGAAGTAGACGCGCATCACGATCAGCAAGTCGTCCTTGAGCGCATCGGCCTGTACCTTGAGCTGACGCGCATAGTCCATGGCCTGATCGTGATCGTGAATCGAGCAAGGCCCTACCACCACGATCAGACGATCGTCCTGTCCGTGCAGCACGCGCGAGATGGCGGTGCGGCTGGACTCCACCAGCTGATAAGCCTCATCGGTGATGGGCAGCCACTCCTCCAGCAGCGCTGGCGTGAGCAGCGGGCGCACGATCTTGATGCGCGTGTCGTCAATGCGGGTCTTGTCCAGCGTGCGCAGACGCTGCTCGGCGGAGGCCGCCTTGCGGCCGCTATTCGGTGTGGCGTGGGAAGTCATGCCGCTATTGTCGCGCCGTAGTGCGGCCGCGGCGCAATACCAACTTATTCGCCGGCAGACAATTTCATCAGCACCAGTCCGCTGACGATCAGCACCGCCGCCGCAATGCGCATAGCACTGATCTGCTCGCCCAGCACGGTGATGCCCACCGCAAAGGCACCCACGGCACCGATGCCCGTCCAGATGGTATAGGCCGTGCCCAGCGGCAGGCTGCGCATGGCAATCGACAGCAGGCCAAAGCTGGCAATCATGGCCACGATGGTGATGACGCTGTATTTGAGATTGGTAAAGCCATTGGACTGCTTCATGGTGAAGGCCCAAATCACTTCCAGCACGCCAGCGATCAACAGATAAACCCAAGCCATAACTAACTCCTGAAGAGATGGATGGCCAGGTCGTCCCGGCGGCAAGAGGGGTTGCAGCTTGCACTGCAATCGGCGGGGTCGTCCCCGCATCAAAGAAGCCTGGATGTTAGCGCAGGCCCGGGGCAAGCCGTTTTACCGAGCGGGCCATGGGTGGTTGCCACGCGACAGTTGCACTTTCAGTTTGATAGCTGAAAGCGCTTTACTCAACGGCGCTTCAGCCCGTTTTTGTTTGAAAAACTGAATCCGCAGCCCGTATTTCAGCAGGCTTCGGCAGCCGCCTCTTCCAGCAGCACGATATTGCCCACGGTCGCACCATAGTGCGTGGCCACGCGCTTGCGCTGCTTGAGCACGGCTCGGTCCTTGCTGACCAAGAGCGCCTGGTGCTGGCTGGCCAGATCCAGGAAATGCTGATCGTCGGGATCGGTACAGATAAAGCGGATTCTGGGCGCAGGCGCCACATATTCCACGGCCGCATCAAAGGCAGCCATCACGCCTTCGGGCGTCTTGCCGTAGAAGCTCACGCGCGGAGCGATCTGGCTGTAGTGCAGCACGCGACCCAGCTCGATGCGCTGGGCTTCGTCGGCAATCCAGCGCAGCTCGCCCCTGGCCACCAATTCACGGATAGGCGGGATATGCGGATCGTCAAAGATCAGCATGTCCAGCACCACATTGGTATCCAGTATCACGGGACGCGGCAACGGGCCTTCGTAGCCGTCGTTGCAAGACGGCCAGCGCAGCGGAGCAATCTTCATTGCGCCGTGTCGCCTTCGGCGGCCGAGCCTGGGGCATTCTTGCGAGGTTTGACCGCGCCCTTGATCATGTCAAAGCGGAACAGACGGCATTCGATAGGACCGTTCCACATCGGCGTGCGGCGCGATTCCTTCAAACGCATCTTGCCCGGCAGCTTGAGGTCGGGCGTCAGCATGAAGCCGCTCCAGCCGCTGTAGTTTTTCTTCCAGTGCGTGGCCAGCTGGCTGAAGAACTCGCCGCCGTCTTCGGTCTGCGCAGTTTCGCGGCCTGCGCGCTCCACCACTTCCATGCGCTCCTGCGCCTTCTGACCGGCCACACCGGCGGCAGCAATCCGCTCGCCATAGGGCGGGTTCAGCAGCATCATGCCGGGCTCATCGCAAGGCGGCATGCGCTGCAGCGCATCGCCACCGCGCAGCTGGACGGTCTTGGCCACGCCCGCACGTTCGGCATTGCGCTCGGCAAAGTCGACCATACGGAAAGAGATATCCGAGCCGTAAATGCCGACCGGGCTTTCCGCCAGAATCTGGCTTTCGGCCTCATCCAGCATGGCTTCCCAGACATGGCGCTGGAACGGCACCAGCTTTTCGAACGCAAAGCGGCGCAGAATGCCGGCCGGAATCTTGCGCGCAATCTGCGCCGCCTCGATCACCACCGTGCCGCTGCCGCAGCAGGGGTCGTACAGCGGCTGAGGATTGTCGCCATGCGGATTCCAGCCGCTGGCTGCAATCATGGCGGCTGCCAGGGTTTCCTTGAGCGGCGCATCGCCCTTGTCCTCGCGCCAGCCGCGCTTGAACAGCGCCTCGCCCGAGGTGTCGATGTAGATGGTGGCGCCGTCCGTGGTCAGGTGCAGGTGCACGCGCACATCGGGGTGATGGGTTTCCACGCTGGGGCGCACGCCGTGGCGCTTTTCGCGGAAACGGTCGGCAATCGCATCCTTTACCTTGAGCGCAGCAAAGTTCAGGCTGGTCAGCGGGCTGTGCTGGGAGGTGACTTCGATCTTGAAGGTCTCCTTGGGCGAGAACCAGATCTCCCACGCCACCTCGCTGGCAGCGCGGTACAGATCGTTCTCGCTGCGGTACATGGTGTGCGAGAGCTCGATCAGCACACGCTGAGCCAGACGGCTGTGCAAATTCAGAAGCAGCGCGTCGCGCCACATGCCGCGCAACATGACGCCACCGCGACCCACGAGCAAATCTTGCCCGGTGGCGCCGGTGATGGCATGGACTTCGTCGGCCAAAAAGCCCTCAACGCCGGCGGCGCAGGGCAAAAACAGGTGCAATTGGTTCATAGCAGGGCGCCAAGGATACGCGAGACGCCCCAGCCACGGGGCGAGGCGGGCTACTTTTGCTCAAGCTCTTCAGCAGTCAAAAAATATATCGGAAAGTGGCTCAAACCAACATTGGATATACGCTTTAAGCTACTGAATTTGATGCTTGACACGTCGCTTTAGAAAGTCACGCCGGCAATCAGCATCACGTTGGCATACGGGGTGCATTCACCGGTGCGCACCACGGCACGCGCCGTGGCGCACTGGCGCTTGAACTCTTCATGCGACACGGGTTCGGCTAGGCTTTGCGCCCACTCGGCAGGCAGCCAGCCGGGGATGACATCACTGCGATCCAGCGTTTCCTGCGCCAGCACCACGCGCTCGACCTGCATCTCGGCAGCCACGGCCTTGAGCACATCGGCGATTGCGGGAATGCCGGCACTCACGGCCAGATCGATGCGTTCCACGCCTGCGGGAATCGGCAGGCCGGCATCGCCAATCACCAATCGGTCGCCATGGCCCATGCGAGCAATCACGGCCGTCAAGGGCGCGTTCAACAGCAAGGCTTTTTTCATCTGAACTCCTAGAAGATCCGGCCTCAGGCCTGCACCTGTTCACGCGTGGGGATGGAAGGCTGGGCACCGGCCTTGCCAATGCACAGGCTGGCGGCACGTATGCCCCAGGGCACGGCATCGGCCAGCGCGCTGCCTTCGGCCAGACGGGTGACCATGGCGCCCAGAAAAGTGTCGCCGGCCGCCGTGGTATCGACCACGGAGACCACGGGAGCCGGGTGAAAGCTGGCTGCGCCCTGCGCCACCGCCACCGCGCCTTGCGCGCCCAGGGTGACCACCACTTGCTGCACGCCACGCGCCAGCAATGCGCGCGCTGCCTGCTCTGCCGCTTGCGGGCTCTCAATCGGCATTGCGGTAAAGGCCGCCGCTTCGTGCTCGTTCACGACCAGGGTGTGAATCCAGGGCCACCATGCATCGGGAACCTCGCGCACCGGCGAAGGATTGAGCACCACCGGGCAGCCTGCTTTTTGCGCGGTCTGCAGCGCCTGCTGCACCACCGCCACAGGCGTTTCGAACTGAAGCACCAGATAGTCGGACTGCGCCAGCACCGCCAGCAAAGCCGCCTCAGGCAGCACCAGCCCGGCATTGGCGCCAGGCACCACGCAGATGCGGTTTTGCCCGTCGGGCTCCACCATGATGACGGCGGTGCCGGTGGGCACGCCGGCATGCTCGCTGACATGCTCCACATTCACGCCGTCGGCCTGCAGGGCAGACTTCAGGGTCTGGCCGTGGTGATCGGCACCCACGCTGCCAAACAGGCTGACCTGTGCACCGTGGCGGGCGCAGGCCACGGCCTGATTGCCACCTTTGCCGCCGGGCAGGTAGTTCAGATCATCGGCAGCGACGGTTTCGCCTGCTGCGGGAACGCGAGCCAGCGTCAACACCACGTCCATATTGAGGCTGCCCACCACCGCCACGCGTGCGGTTTTGAGGGCTGGAGAGGAGGTAGTTGTCGCGTTCATGGGATGGCTGGAAGTCATGCCGCGCTCAAGCATGGCGGGCTGCGCGGCGCTGACGCACGGTATCGACAATCACGGCCACCACAATCACGGCGCCGGTGATGATGCGCTTGCTGGGTTCGCTGGCGCCGATCTGGGCCAGACCGGCTTCAAGCACCGCAATGATGAGCACGCCAAAAAAAGTATTGATCACCGAGCCGCGGCCGCCCATGAGGCTGGTGCCGCCGATCACCACGGCGGCGATGACCTGCAGCTCCATGCCGGCACCGGCGTTGGGGTCGGCAGCTTCCAGACGGGCCGATTGCATCAGGCCGGCCAGCGCCGCCAGCAAGCCCGTGATGGCAAACACGGCAATGCGCACCGGGCGCGGGTCCACACCGGCCAGGCGCATGGCTTCTTCATTGGTGCCAATACCCACCACATAGCGGCCGAACACCGTGCGGCTGAGCACCATCTGCCCGACGACCACCACCAGCAGCGCGATGAAGAACGCAGCCGACAGACCGCCAAGCCAGGGGGCCGCAAGAGCGCCCATGGCATCGCCCACGTACTGGGTGCGCGAGTCCGTGACCAGATAGGCGCCGCCGCGCACGGCTTCGAGCATGCCCAGCGAGACGATGAAGCTGGGCAGTTGCCAGGCCACGGAAATGCCGCCCGTCACCGCACCGCAGACCACACCGACCAGCAGACCCAGAGCGGCTGCAGGCCAGGGGCCCATGCCCCATTGCAGGATGGCGGCGGCACTCACGGCTGCACTCAGCGCCAGCACGGAGCCCACGGACAGGTCGATGCCCGCAATGATGAGCACAAAAGTCATGCCGACAGCCATCACGGCCAGGGCCGGAATTTCATTGGCGATGGACAGCAGCGTCTCACGCGTGAGGAAGTACTCGGACTGGCTGCTGAACAAGGCCACCATGGCCACCAGCACCACGAAAAGGCCGAGATAGGTACCCAGTTCCTGGCGCAAGGCGCTGCGCACAGGCTTGGTGTCTGGCGCCGCAGCGACAGGAGTTGAAGAGGTTGAATTCATAGTTGTTCTTTCACGGGCTCGCCAGGGCGCGATGCATCGCCAAAAGCGGCTTCCAGCAAGGCTTGGGTCGTCCACTGGCCACGCTCAAAAGTGGCCACAATGCGACCGTCATGCATGACGCTGATGCGGTCGCACAGCTCCATCAGCTCGCGTAGATCGCTGGACACCACCATCAGCGCCTTGCCCTGGGCCGTCATGGCATCGAGCTCGGCATACAGGTCGGCGCGGGCGCCAACGTCCACGCCGCGCGTGGGTTCGTCCAGCAGCACGATGGGGCAGTCTCGGTGCAGCCAGCGGGCAAAAATCACTTTTTGCTGATTGCCGCCGCTCAAGGTGCCTACCGGTTGCTCGGCGTTGTGCGCGCGAATGCGCAGGCGCTTGACCATGCGCCGGGCCAGATCCGACTCCACCGCCGGTTTGAGCCAGCCCGCACCGGAGACCGAGCCCATATGGCTCAGCGAGGTATTGACCCGGATGGACTGGGACAGCAGCAGGCCTTGTGCCTTGCGGTCTTCCGTGACCAGCGCAATGCCGGCCCGAGTGGCCTGCATGGGGCTGCTCCAGTTAGGAGTCACGGAACAGGTGGACAAGCCCTGGGCCAGGCCGGTCAGCTCGATCGAGCCGGCATCGGCCTTGTCGGCACCATACAGCAGGCGCAGCAGCTCGGTACGGCCTGCACCCACCAGTCCGGCCACGCCCAGCACCTCGCCAGCGCGCAGTTCCACATCCACGCCCTGCACCAGCTTGCCGCGTCGCAAGCCCTGGGCCCGCAGCAGCACCGAACCGGCCTTGCGACGCGGCTTGGTATCCAGCGACTCCACGGCATGACCCACCATGCGCTCCACCAGCTCGGGCTCGCTCAGGCCTTGCATGGGCAGCACATCCACCAGGCGCCCGTCGCGCAGCACGGCCACGCGCTCGGACACGCGCTGCAATTCTTCCAGGCGGTGCGACACATAGACCAGGGCCACGCCCTGAGCCTTCATCAGATCGATCTGCTCGAACAGATGCTCGATTTCCTTGGCGGTCAACATGGCCGTGGGCTCATCGAGCACCAGCACGCGGTTGCCATCGCGCAGATTGCGGGCAATCTCCACCATTTGCTGCATGCCTATGCCCAGCTGCCCCACGGGCGTGAAGGGGTCGATATGCTGCAAGCCCATCTTGGCCAGCTGCGCATGGGCAGCTTTGGCCAGGGCATCGCGATCCAGCCAGCCCCAACGCTGGGGCAGGCGATCGAGCAACAGATTTTCGGCCACGGTCAGGGTGGGCACCATGCCCAGCTCCTGCAGCACCATGCGCACGCCAAGCGCTTCGGCCTCGGCACGGGATTTGGGCGCGAACGCCCGACCATTGAGCTGCATGATGCCGCGCGAGGGAGTCACCAGACCGCACAGCATTTTGGACAGCGTGGATTTGCCGGCGCCGTTCTCCCCCGTCAGCGCCAGACATTCGCCGGCGCGCAGATCGAGGGAAACGCCATCCAGCACGGTGCTTGGACCATAGTCCTTGCCCATGCCTTGCAGCGTCAGCACCGGCGTGCCGCGCCGCCCCTGGTGGTTGTCGGCAGCAATCACTTGGTCACCAGCACCACGTCCGTTTTCACTTCGGCAGGCATCTGGGCCTGCGGCGTCTTGTTCTTGACGGCCTTCAGCGCTTCTTCAATGCCGAAAACCGCTTGCTTGGCCGCAAACTGGTCTGCGGTGGCCAGCACGCGGCCATCCTTGAGCATGGGCGCAATGGCGCGAATGTTGTCGTAGCCCACCACCAGCACCTTGCCAGCCTTGCCGGCGGCCTTGACGGCAGCCACAGCGCCCAGGGCCATGGAGTCATTACCGGCCAGGAGAGCCTTCAGGTCTGGGTTTTCGCGCAGCATGCCGGCGGCCACCGTATTGCCCTTGTCGATCTCCCACTGGCCCGATTGCACGCCAACCACGTTCATCTTGGCTGCGGTCATCGCATCCTTGAAACCCGCCGTGCGCTGTTGCGCATTGGTGGTGGTGGACACGCCCTCGATGATGCCGACCTTGTCGCCCGCCTTGAGCTGCTTGGCCAGGTGTTCGCCCACCAGGCGAGCGCCCACACGGTTGTCGGGGCCGACGAAAGGAATGACCAGGCCTTTTTCCTTGAGGGCGGCGGCGTCCAGGCGGTTGTCGATATTGACCACGCGCACACCCTTGTCCACCGCCTGTTTGAGCACCGGCACCAGAGCCTTGGAGTCAGCCGGGGCAATCACCAGCGCATCCACCTTCTGGGCCACCATCTGCTCGACCATCTTGATCTGGGCGGCGGTGTCGGTTTCGTTCTTGATGCCGTTGCTCAGCAGCACGTACTCGCCTGCGTGGGCTTTCTGGTGCGCCTTGGCACCGTCTTCCATGGTGCGGAAGAACTCATTGGCCAGGGATTTCATGACCAAGGCCACCTTGGGCTTGTCCTGGGCTTGAGCTGCCGGAGCCCAGACGCCAGCCAGTGCCAAGGCTGTCAGACCGACCGAAACCACTGCGTGACGACGTTGCAACATACCGCTCTCCCGGGCCTCAGGCCCATCAATTTGGAAAAAAGGGCCGGATTATAGGTTTGTCATCGGTATTAACCCGAGCCCACGCAAATAGACCTCAAGCGCTCAATCCCTTAACCGAGTCCTTGTTTTATAGGCTCAGGCTTTGTGCATAGGGGTAGGAATAATCCCCTGCCTGTCTAGACGTCGATTTCTCCCGTCGACGAGCGGCCCGGCGGCACCAAGCCGGACCGATATTCAGTGGATCGGCATCAATATCGACTCAAGCCATTGAAGAGTAGGCGCCTGCAGCTATCAACTTTGAGAGCCCTCAAGAAAAACGCTGTTTGACCTGTGCCATGGCCTCGGCTGGAGCACCCCGGTAAAATTGCCGCCATGGCAAAAATCATCGTCCTGGCATTGGTAGTGCTGTTTTTCGGTTGCGGGCTGTACATGCACCTGCGCGGCAAGGTGCGTCACAAGGTGGTGAAGCAATTGTTTGATCATTCCACCTTCACCGCGCCCTTCAACGTCTTCATGCTGATGTTCAGCAAGGTGCCGCGCACACCCTATCTACCCACCAGCACCTTCCCCGAGCTGGCGCCGCTGCAAGCCAATTGGCGCGAAATCCGCGAAGAAGCTGTCAATCTGCAAAAAAACATGCAGATCAAGGCCGCCGCCAACAATGACGATGCAGGCTTCAACTCCTTCTTCAAGACCGGCTGGAAGCGCTTTTATCTGAAGTGGTATGGCGATGCCCACCCCTCGGCCATGGAGCTGTGCCCCAAGACCACGGCGCTGGTCAAATCCATTCCCAGCGTGAAGGCCGCCATGTTTGCCGAGCTGCCGCCCGGCGCCAAGCTCAATCTGCACCGCGACCCCTATGCGGGTTCGCTGCGCTACCACTTGGCCGTGCTGGCACCCAATGACGACCGCTGCATGATCGAAGTGGACGGCACACCCTACAGCTGGCGCGAGGGCGAAGGCGTGATCTTCGACGAGACCTATATGCACTGGGCAGAGAACCGCTCGGAAGGCAATCGCATCGTGTTGTTTTGCGATGTGGAGCGCCCCATGACCAACGGCTTTGCCCAGTGGCTCAATCACTGGCTGGGTAAGAACGTGGTGGCCGCCGCCAGCTCGCCCAACAACGAGGGCGATCCCCGCGGCATGATCAGCAAGCTGTTCAAGATTTCCTTCTACGCCGGCAAGTACCGCCGCGCCTTCCGCAGCTGGAACCCCACGTTCTACAAAGTGCTCAAATTCGGGCTGATGATTGGCGTGCTGGCTTTGTTCATCTGGTGGTTGATACCGAATTGATTGATACCCCCTGAGGCGCTTTGCGCACCAAATTAAAAAGCCGCTGAGCATGGCATCAGCGGCTTTTTTTGTTGGGCGTGGCTTACAGCGCCTTGCGCAGCGTGGTGGTCGGGATCTTCAGCTGCTCGCGGTACTTGGCCACGGTGCGGCGGGCGCATTCAATGCCTTGCTCCTTGAGCATATCGGCCAGCTTGGCGTCCGACAGCGGTTTTTTCGTGTCTTCCGCGTCCACAAACTGCTTGATCAACGCCCGCACGGCGGTGCTGGAGGCGCTGCCGCCGGTCTCGGTGCCCAGGCCCGAGCCGAAGAAGTACTTGAGCTCGAACGTGCCCTGGGGTGTGGCCATGTACTTGGCCGTGGTCACGCGGCTGATGGTGGATTCGTGCAGGCCCAGGGCATCGGCAATATCGCGCAGCACCAGCGGACGCATGGCCAGCTCGCCATGCACAAAGAAGTTTTTCTGCCGCTCCACAATCGCTTCCGACACCCGCAAGATGGTGTCAAAGCGCTGCTGGATGTTCTTGATGAACCAGCGCGCTTCCTGCAGCCGCTGCTGCAGTGCCGCATGGCCTTCGCTGTTCTTGTGGCGGCGCAGCACGCCGGCATAGATGTCATGCACCTTGAGCCGCGGCATGACTTCGGTGTTGAGGCGAACGGAAAACTCCATCCGGCCCGAGCCGACACGCACCGGGCGCACGATCACATCGGGCACCACGATATGGCGTTCCACATCCACGAAGCGGCGGCCGGGTCGCGGCTCCAGCCGCGCAATCAGGGCCAGGGCCTCGCGCAGAGCCTCCTCGCGCGCGCCGCATAGGCTGGAGAGCTTGCGCATATCGCGTCGTGCCAGCAAGTCCATGGGCTGGCAGCACATGGACAGGGCCAGCTGCAGCACATCCCAGTGCTTTGCTGTCGTGCCCTCATCTTCGGCCAGACGAATCAGATCGCGCAGCTGCAGCTGCAGGCATTCGGCCAGATCGCGTGCGCCCACGCCCACGGGCTCCAGGCTTTGCAGCAGCTTGAGCGCCATGGCAAAGCGCTGCTCCAGCTCTTCGCGCTCTTCTAGGTCGTCACAGGCCAGGCTATAGGCCAGATCTGCCAGCGGCTCTTCCAGATAACCGTCGTCGTTCAGCGATTCGATCAGAAAGCGCAGCGCTGCGCAGTCTTCGGCACTCAGACGCAAGCTGAGCGCCTGGCGGTGCAGAAAATCGCTCAGACTCTCATGCTCGCGTGCTAGGTCGATGGCGTCGGTTTCCTCGTCGCCATCGCTTTTGCGGCTGCCGGACGAGGAGGGGCCATCCCATTCGCTGCTGGATTCGCCACCCCACTCCCCGTCTTGTCCGTCGGCGCCGTCGCCGCTCCAGTCCAGCGTCTCGGGAGTTTCAGCGGTCGGCGCCTCAGCTATGGTTTCCGAAGCTGTTTGCGCTGATGAATATTCAGATTCAGATGAGTAGTTATCTGAAGTGCCCATGGATTCAGCGGTAGCCGCTTCCATAGCAGGAGCATCCATCGGCACATCGGCGGCGTCGTCGCCATCGCGCTCCAGAAACGGGTTGTCCACCAGCATCTGTTCAACTTCCTGCGCCAGCTCCAACGTGGACAGTTGCAGCAGCTGAATCGACTGCTGCAGCTGCGGCGTGAGCGAGAGATGCTGGGATACGCGTAAGGACAGGCCCGGCTTCATCAACTGAACATCCTTGATGTGCAAGCGCCCCCGGCATGTCCCCGATGCAGGGACAGCAGCCACAGAAAACGGGGGAGCGCGGAGGTCAACTCACGCATCACATGCGGAAGTGTTCGCCCAGGTAGACGCGGCGCACATCGGCGTTGTCCACAATCTGCTCTGGCGTACCTTCGGCCAGCACATGGCCGTCGCTGATGATGAAGGCGTGGTCACAGATACCCAGGGTTTCGCGCACGTTGTGGTCGGTAATCAGCACGCCAATGCCGCGCTCTTTCAAGAAACCGATGATGCGCTGGATTTCGATCACCGCGATGGGGTCGATACCGGCAAACGGCTCATCGAGCAAAATGAAGCGCGGCTGCGTGGCCAGGGCGCGGGCGATTTCCACCCGGCGGCGTTCGCCCCCGGACAGGGCCAGCGCAGGAGACTGGCGCAGATGCTCCACGCGCAATTCCTTGAGCAGATTGTTCAGCCGCTTGTCTATCTCTTCCTTGGAGAGCAGCTTGCCTTGCTCGTCCTTTTGCAGCTCCAGCACGGCGCGGACGTTTTCTTCCACGCTGAGCTTGCGGAAAATCGAGGCTTCCTGCGGCAGATAGGACAGTCCCAGGCGCGAGCGCTGGTGAATCGGCATATTGCCCACGGAATGACCGTCGATGAAGATCTCGCCGCCATCACTGCGCACCAGACCCACGATCATGTAAAACGAGGTGGTCTTGCCCGCGCCGTTGGGGCCCAACAGGCCGACGACTTCGCCTTTTTGCACGGACAGAGACACGTCCTTGACCACCTTGCGGCTGCCATAGGACTTGGCCAGATGCCTGGCCTCCAGGCGGCTGTCCGCTTCGCCGCTGCGCAGGGTGCTGTCACGACTCATTTCTTGTCACCTGCCTTGTCGCTGGCTTTCTCACCGCCCAGCGTCATGCTCTGGCGCAAGGGCTCGGCCTTGGGCTGGGCCGGCTTGGGCTGGGCACCGGGCGTGCCGTCCTTGGGCGCCATGATGGCGCGCACCCGACCGCCCTGGCCCACGGAGGAGCTGGGCAGGCCGCCGCTGGTCTTTTGACCATCGACGGTATAGACGTCGGTGATGTTGTTGTAGACGATGACCGAGCCCGTGACCTGGTCGCTGAGCTGACCGCCACGGTAGCGGCGCATCTCGCCACGGCGAATGAATTTGACGATATCGGCCTTGCCGTCGTACTCGATGACCTCACCCTCGCCTTCGATGAACTCATCGGACTGACCGGGCTCGGTGTCGCGTTTTTGGCGGAAGAAGGCACGCTTGCCCGGCTCGGCCTTGACCACGCCGTACTGAAAGCCTTCGGCATCCTGGCGCACATCCAGCTGCGTACCGCGCAACACGATGGTGCCCTTGGTCATCACCACATTGCCGGTGAAAACGCTGGTCTGCTGAAGCTCGTCGTGGCGCAGTGCATCGGCCTCGATGTTCATGGGCTTGGCGCTATCGGCCTTTTCGGCATGCGCCGTGCCGGCCAATACGGCAAAAGCCGAGGCCAGCACGAAAGAGAGAAGTCGTTTGGTCATGGAGGGCACGTTTCTTGCATACATTGTAGTCATTCCCTTTTTGGCGCCGCCGCAAACATACACCGGCCCGGATCAAAACCTCGCCCTACGGGTATGAAAAAGCCCGCTCAGGCAGACCTGGCGGGCTTTTGGGATGTACAAGCTGCGCTCGCCGTATCAGCCTTTGCGGCTGGAAACGATCAGGGCATTGACCACGCGCAACACATTTTCCATGTTGCCGGCCTTGGTGCCGTCCGTGTAGTACTTGCCGGCCACGCCCATGGCTGGCACGCCTTCCACGTCATAGGCCTGCTGCAGCTGGGTTGCCTTGCGCACCTGGTTGGAGACGGTAAAGGAGTTGTACATCTCCTTGAACTTGGCCACATCCACGCCCTGCTTGCCGGCCCATTCGAAGATGGCGTCATCGGTAGCCAGACGGTTGCGTTCTACGTGAATGGCATGGAATGCCTTGGCGTGCAGCGTACCCAGCAGATTCATGCCTTCCAGGGTGTAGTACAGCTTTTGCTGAGGCACAAACGAGGCATTGAAGGCCACGGGCACGCGGTTGACCACCACATCGGCAGGCGCTGCGTTCTTCCAGGCCGCAAACGTGGGCTCGAAAACATTGCAGTGCGGGCAGCTATACCAGAAGAACTCGATCACCTCGACCTTGCCGGCGGGTGCGCTGACAGGGGCTGGCTTGCTCAGCTTGAGGTAGTCCTTGCCTTCCTTGAAGCCTGCAGCCTGAGCCCAGGTGGCGGAGGAACCCAGTGTCAAAGCACCAGTGGCTGCAGCAGATGCAACCAGAGAAAATTCGCGGCGTTTCATCAAAACCAACTCCTAAATCAGGTCTGCAGTGTCAGAGGCCATCAGCCATAAAAAGTTCAACCCAGCTCGGCAACCCGGCACAGACCGGGCCTCAGAGATGTTTTACCTTGCGGCACGAACCAGGGTGGAATCCACACCGGCGCCGTCGAGCTTGCCCTTGAGCTGCTCGGCCTCATCGCGCTTGTTGAACGGACCCACGCGCACACGGAACACGGTGATGCCGTTTTGCTCACGCTCGCTGACCCGAGCTTCCCAGCCCAGCATGGCCAGCTTGGCGCGCTGCGCCTGGGCTTCCTTCTCGCCACGGAAAGCACCGGCCTGCACAAAGTAGTTGAAGCCGGGCTCGCCGCCGGTAGCCGCCACGGCAGCTGCTTTTTCCTTGTCGGCACGGGCTTTTTCGGCCTTCTCGGCGGCAGCGGAGCGCTCCTTGACCAGATCGCCCAGCGGATCACCCGTGGCCGGTTTGACCGGCTTGGCAGGATCGACGTGGGGCTGGGCAGGCGTGACCGGCTTGCCGGTCACGGGGTCCAGCGCAGCAGTGCCGGTGGCCGTGACCGGAGCCACCGGCGTGCTCGGTGTCACAGGCACGCCAGGCGTTTCCACGGCAGCCGGCGGCACAGCAGGAGTCGGTAGCGGCGCACGGCTTTGCAGCGGAGCGTTCGGGTCCCAGTTCTTGTTGCGCTCAGCCTCGACGGCATCGCGATCCGTGTTGTTACCACCCTTGTTCAGAAAGGGAACGGGCACCTTGGTCACATAGACGGCCACGGCCAGAGCCGCCGCCAGGCCAATGACCATGCCGAAAATCAGCCCCAGGATGGTGCCGCCGCGTTGCTGCTTCTTCATAGGTCGCTAAAGGCTTTCCGCTTCACGCTTTGATTACATGCGCTCGGGTGCGCTGACACCCAGCACAGCCAGACCATTGTGCAGCACCTGAGCGGTGGCTGCGACCAAGGCCAGGCGGGCCAGCTTGAGCTTTTCATCATCCACCAGGATGCGTTCGGCATCGTAGTAGCTGTGATAGCTGGAAGCCAGATCGCGCAGGTAGAACGTCACGTCATGCGGAGCATTGCCTTCGGCAGCGGCCGTCAGCATCTCGGGGTACTTGGCCAGCAGCAGCATCAGGGCCTGGGCTTGCGGGCCTTCCAGCGCCGACAGGTCCACGTCCTTGAGCGACGGCAGGCCGGCGCCGCCGGCTTCTTGCCAGGCACGCAGCACCGACTGGATACGCGCATGGGCATATTGCACGTAATACACGGGGTTGTCGTTGTTCTGGGCCACGGCCAGATCCACGTCAAAGGTGTATTCGGTGTCGGGCTTGCGGCTGAGCAGGAAGAAGCGCACGGCGTCCTTGCTGGTCCACTCGATCAGATCGCGCAGCGTCACATACGAGCCGGCACGCTTGCTGATCTTCACCTCTTCGCCGTTCTTGACCACGCGCACCATGGTGTGCAGCACGTAGTCGGGGTAGCCCTCGGGAATGCCCACGTCGGCAGCCTGCAGGCCGGCGCGCACGCGGGCAATGGTGCCGTGGTGGTCGGTACCTTGAATGTTCACCACCTTGGTAAAGCCGCGCTTGAACTTCTGGATGTGATAGGCCACATCGGGCACGAAGTAGGTGTAGCCGCCGTCGGTCTTGCGCATCACGCGGTCTTTGTCGTCACCGTAGTCGGTGGACTTAAGCCACAGTGCGCCGTCTTGCTCGTAGGTCTTGCCGTTGGCGATCAGGCGCTTGACGGTTTCCTCGACATGGCCGTTCTCGTACAGGCTCGATTCCAGGTAGTACTCGTCGAACTTGAGATTGAAGGCCTGCAAGTCCTTGTCCTGCTCGTTGCGCAGATAGGCCACGGCGAACTGGCGAATGTTGTCGTAATCCTCAACATCGCCATTGGCCGTGAACTCGCGATCATCGGCCTTGATGGTTTCCTTGGCCAGGAAAGCATTGGCGATGTCGGCAATGTAGTCGCCGTTATAGAAATTCTTGGCCAGCGGGTTCTCGCCGTCGGTAGGCCAGCACTCGTCACCGGGCTTGAAGCCCTTGGCACGCAGCTGCGTGCTCTTGGTCAGGGTGTCGATCTGCACGCCCGCGTCGTTGTAATAAAACTCGCGGTGCACCTTCCAGCCCTGGGTGGAGTACAGATTGCTGATGGCATCGCCAATCGCAGCCTGACGGCCGTGTCCCACGTGCAGCGGCCCTGTGGGGTTGGCGGAGACGAACTCGACCAGAATGTTTTCGCCACGGCTGGCCTGGTTGCCGAAACCGGCTCCCTGCGCCAGCACTTCGCGCACGATCTGCTGCTTGGCGGCGGGCTTCAAGCGAATGTTCAAAAAGCCGGGGCCTGCAATTTCAATCGCATCAACCCATTGCTGGAAAGCCGGTGTGGCTTCCAAAGCGGCTTTGAGCTGTTCGCCCAAAGCGCGCGGATTGGCTTTGAGCGGCTTGGCCAGTTGCATGGCCGCCGTACAGGCGAAATCGCCATGGGCTGCCACTTTGGGGTTTTCGAACGCAGCGCGTGCGCCAGCGCCGGGCGAGAGTGTTTCGAGCTCAGCAGCCAGGGCTGCGAGCAATTCCTGTTTGACGGAGAGCATGCGGGGGATTTTACGTGCCTGCCCTCACCTGCGCTGACTCGCTGGATTGCGTGCAAGCAACAAGTCGTTGCAACGCAGCATTCTGAGGGGGCGAGACCAGCCCGTGAAACCGGGTTCACCCGGCACGGCCCAGGCGTTTTACATGCCCCGCGCCCAGAAAATCGCCACCACGGCAATCACCGGCACCACATGGGCCTGCCACATCACCCATTTGCGGGTTTGAGCCACCTCTTCGGCAGCCGGCAACTGACCGGAGGCATCCAGCGCCTTGCGCCAGCGGCGGAAGCTGAGCGTGGGCTTGATGGACAGCAGCGCAGCCAGGATGAACAAGCTCATCTTGAGGTGAAACAGCGGCGAAGCCATATAGCCGCCCATGCCCTTGACGCCCCAGAACAGCCGTGCCAGACCCGTGAGCAGCAGAACCACGGCCACGATGCCGTAAATCATGTCCAGCCGCGCCAGGCGCTGAACGACGGCGGCATTCATCCACTCCATACGGCAAAGCGCCGCCTGGCTGGAGAGAAACACCACCAGGGTCAAGATGGCCAGCAGGTGGACGCTGGCGAGAACAGCTTCAAGGGTCATGGCTAAGCGGTAGAAGAACTCCGTGATGCTCCAGAGAAAATTCCAAAGCGGCGAGAAATCCATTGTCTACCCTTTCCCGCGCCCGGCAGCTGAGCATGCCGGGCGCGGAAAATCAGCCCTCACGCTTCAGCCAGCCAGGCCTATGCGAAAGAAATCGGCCTGGTTGTAATAGTGCTTGAGGTAGTCGATCCACATGCGTACCCGCAGCGGCATGTGCTTGCGCTGGGGAAAGACCACAAAAATGCCGTTGGGCGGGGCGGCAAACTCTTCGAGCACGGGTATCAGGCGGCCGGCGGCAATTTCGGCCTCCACTTCCCAGGTGCTGCGCCAGGCAATGCCCCAGCCGCCCAGGCACCAGTCGTGCAGCACCTGGCCGTCGGAACAATCGAGCGGGCCGCCGGGTTTGAAGTGCACGACTTCGCTGGTACCGCTTTCGGGATGGGGAATGCGAAACGCCCAGCCACGGGTTTGCGAGGCATCGCTGGACAGCGTCAGACAGTCGTGCTGCGTCAGCTCGCTGGGGTGCTTGGGCGTGCCGCGCCGCGCCAGATAGTCGGGCGTGGCCACACACAGACGGCGGTTGTCGGCAATGCGCACGCTGACCAGGGCCGAATCGGGCAGATCGCCCACGCGCACGGCACAGTCAAAACCTTCACCGGCCAGATCCACCACACGGTCCGACAGATTGAGCGAAATCGTCACATCGGGGTGCAAATCGCGAAAACGCGGCACCAGCGGTGCTACGTGGCGGCGACCAAAACCGGCCGGTGCCGTGATGCGCAAATGGCCTGTGGCCTTGACGCCGCCCGCGCTGACGCTGGCTTCGGCATTGGAGACATCGGACAGCAGACGCTGGCAATCCTCCAAAAAGGCGCTGCCCTCATGCGTGAGCGAAATACGGCGCGTGGTACGCACCATGAGCTTGACGCCCAGATGCTCTTCCAGCGCGTCCAGGCGCCGCCCCATGATGGCGGGCGCCACGCCCTCGGCCTTGGCCGCTGCCGTAAGGCTGCCGCGCGTGGCCACTGATACAAAGGACTCAAATGCCTTGAGTTTGTCCATGACTGCTCCTGTCTCGTTGCGTGTTGTCTCCTGCACGGACTGCTCTGATTCAAGGAGCATTTACCGCAACAGCAGCTTTCTTATGGATGAAATCGGCTTGAAATCCGCGTTGCTCATGCACCTACAGCTATCATTTTAAGTAGCTTCAGCACATGTGTTCACTTTTCACAAGTCAAGATCATGAAATTAATTTTTCTAGATTTTTACTTAGAAGTCATGAGTCTTTAAAGAACTCAAATATTTATATACCTAAATACATGGATTTGCAGCAGTTCCGGCGCGGGCATATCGCTTATTCCTCCAGCCCATCAATAGGCGGGCCAAACCTGCTCTACGGCGGGTTGGCAGCGATGGTTTCGCCCGGCACTTGTCGCCCGCAAGGCGTGCTTGCACGAAACCGGCGGTCTGCCGCAGGGGCCGGCCAGCAGGCTTTTGCCCCCACCCCCGGCCTGGGGCGCTGCGATGTAGGTTCGCCTCAAACGCTTCAACTAGCCTCAGAACTGGGTTAGGCAAAAAAGCCCGCAAAGCATCGCTGCCACCAAGGGTTGCACCAGAACGGCGCGAGCACCTACAGGTCAAGCCTGCATTAGCCACAAAAATATCATTAGTTTCGAACTAATTCGAATATTTATGTACTCAAAAAAATCAAATACAGTGTGCATACAAGCTGCCCAAGATGGGCATCGCAATGCTTTAGATATCGTCAACACTCAGAGACATCAACCAGAGGTTCCCAATGACTGATCGCACTCAAGTCCACGGTCTGCAAATCGCTACCGATCTGTACAACTTCGTGAACACCCAGGTATTGCCTGGCACGGGCGTGGACCAGCAAGCCTTCTGGGCAGGCTTTGATTCCATCGTGGCCGATCTGGCCCCCAAGAATGCCGCCCTGCTGGCCGAGCGCGATCGCCTGCAAGTGGAGCTGGACAGCTGGCACAAGGCCAACCCCGGCCCCATCGCCGACATGCCCGCTTACCGCGCCTTCCTGACTTCCATCGGCTATCTGGTTGAGCAGCCCAAGGACGCCAAGGCCACGACCGAAAACGTGGATGCTGAACTGGCCGTTCAGGCCGGCCCACAGCTGGTCGTGCCCATCCTCAACGCCCGCTACGCGCTGAACGCAGCCAATGCCCGCTGGGGTTCGCTGTATGACGCGCTGTACGGCACGGATGTGATCAGCGAAGACGGCGGCGCCGAAAAGGGCAAGGGCTACAACCCCGCCCGCGGCGCCAAGGTGATTGCCTTCGCTCGCGACTTCCTGGATCAGGCGGCATCTCTGGCCAACGGCTCGCACAAGGACTCCACCGGCTACGCTGTGGAAGGCGGCAAGCTGGTCGTGTCCCTGAAGGACGGCAGCAAGACCGGCCTGAAGGAAGAAGCCAAGTTCATCGGCTACCAAGGCGATGCAGCGGCTCCCACCTCCGTGCTGCTGAAGAACAACGGCATCCACATCGACATCATCGTCAACAAGGCCACGCCTATCGGCAGCACCGATGCGGCTGGCGTGTCTGACGTGGTGGTCGAGGCCGCTCTGTCCACCATCCTGGATCTGGAAGATTCCGTGGCCGCCGTGGATGCCGAAGACAAGATCAACGGCTACGCCAACTGGCTGGGAATTCTCAAGGGCACGCTGACCGAATCCTTTGACAAGGGCGGCAAGACCGTGACCCGCGGCCTGAACGCCGACCGCGAATACACCGGCGCCGACGGCAAGCCCGTGAAGCTGCATGGCCGCTCGCTGATGTTTGTGCGCAACGTGGGCCATCTGATGACCAACCCCGCCATTCTGTGGGGCGCGGACAAGAAAGAAATCCCCGAAGGCATTCTGGACGCCATGGTGACCACGGCCATCGCCATCCATGACCTGCAGGGCCACGGTGCCAACGGCATCCGCAACTCGCGCACCGGCAGCGTCTACATCGTCAAGCCCAAGATGCACGGCCCGGCCGAAGCCGCTTTTGCCAACGAGCTGTTCGGCCGTGTGGAAAAAGTGCTGGGCCTGGCCGAGAACACCGTCAAGCTGGGCATCATGGACGAAGAGCGCCGTACCAGCGTGAACCTGAAGGCCGCCATCGCCGCTGCTCCTGCACGCGTGGCCTTTATCAACACCGGTTTCCTGGACCGCACTGGCGACGAAATGCACACCGCCATGTATGCCGGCCCCATGGTGCGCAAGGCCGATATGAAGACCTGCGCCTGGCTGCCTGCCTATGAAAAGAGCAATGTGCTGGTCGGCCTGGGCATGGGCCTGCGCGGTCGCGCCCAGATCGGCAAGGGCATGTGGGCCATGCCCGATCTGATGAAAGCCATGCTGGAGCAGAAGATTGCCCAGCCCAAGGCCGGCGCCAACACTGCCTGGGTGCCCTCGCCCACCGGCGCCACCCTGCACGCTCTGCACTACCACCAGGTCAATGTGGCTGAAGTGCAAAAAGAGCTGGAAAAAACCAGTGCCGATGCCGAACGCGACAACCTGCTCAACGCCATCCTGCAAGTGCCCGTTGCCACCAACACCGGCTGGTCCGATGCTGAAAAGCAGCAGGAAGTGGACAACAACGTGCAAGGCATTCTGGGCTATGTGGTGCGCTGGGTGGACCAGGGCGTGGGTTGCTCCAAGGTGCCCGATATCCACAACGTGGGCCTGATGGAAGACCGCGCCACGCTGCGCATCTCCAGCCAGCACATCGCCAACTGGCTGCAGCACGGCATCGTGACCGAAGCCATGGTGCGCGACAGCTATGCCCGCATGGCCAAGATCGTGGATGAGCAAAACGCCGGCGACGCCGCCTACAAGAGCCTGGTGGCCAACCCCGATGGCGCGGCCTACCAGGCCGCTCTGGATCTGGTCTTCAAGGGCAAGGAACAGCCTTCGGGCTATACCGAGCCTCTGCTGCACGCCTGGCGCCTGAAGGTCAAGGCCAGCGCTTAAATCGCCAGTCCATCAGGCAAATCAGCTGACTTAACAAGGGCACCTTCGGGTGCCTTTGTTTTGCCACGCTAGATAACAATCAGCTATTGAATTTATTTGTTACATTTGCCCACCCTAACAAACTCATCTGCTTGTCCATGATGCGCACACCATTTGCTTTGGCCGCCCTGGCTCTTGTCTCCGCACCGCTGTTTTTGACCGGCTGCGCGACGGAGTCCTCGCAATCCCTGAGCGTTGCTCAGACGCAAAGCGCCACACGCAGCTATCAAGGCGTTCGCCGCCCCATCGCTGTCGGTAAGTTTGACAACCGCTCCAGCTATCTGCGCGGAGCTTTCTCGGATGGCGCAGACCGTCTGGGCAGCCAGGCCAAGACGATTTTGCTCAGCCATCTGCAGCAAACCAACCGTTTCAACGTGCTGGATCGCGACAACATGGCGGAGATCAAGCAGGAAGCTGCCATTCAGGGCACGGCGCAGCAGCTCAAGGGCGCGGATTACGTGGTGACCGGCGATATCTCGGAGTTCGGACGCAAGGAAATCGGTGACAAGCAACTGTTTGGCGTGCTGGGCCGTGGCAAGACCCAGGTCGCTTATGCCAAGGTCACGCTCAACATCGTGAATATCCGCACCTCGGAAGTCGTGCGCTCCGTGCAAGGCGCAGGCGAATTCCAGCTCTCCAACCGGGAAATCGTGGGCTTCGGCGGCACGGCCAGCTATGACTCCACGCTGAACGGCAAGGTGCTGGACCTGGCCATTCGAGAAGCCGTGGACCGCCTGGGCGAAGCCGTGGATGCCGGCGCACTGCCCAGCCTCTCGGCCACCGCAAGCCAGCGCTGAAAGGCAGGCCGCCATGAAGATCTACTCGGCAATCCGCGCGGGCAGCGCACTGGCGCTGACGGCTTTGCTGGTGGGCTGCGTCACCGCTCCCCAGCCGCTTTACAGCTGGAACGGCTACCAGACCCAGGTGTACAGCTATCTCAAAAGCGATGCACCGGCCGCAGAAGAACAGATTCTGGCGCTGGAAAAAGGCGTGCAGCAAGCGGCGAGCAAGAACGCGCAACTGCCGCCAGGCTACCAGGCCCATCTGGGGCTGCTGTATCTGAACGCCGGTCGCACCGACCAGGCCCTGGCCGCATGGGCCCAGGAGAAAAAGCAATTTCCCGAATCGGCTCAGTACATCGACTATCTGGTCGGCAACATGAAGAAGAACGGGGTCTGAGATGCAAATTCACCTGATTCCACGCATGCTGAAATGTGCGGCGGTGCTGGCCTTCAGTGCCTGGCTGGCGGGTTGCGCCGCGCCGCAAACCAAGGATTACAGTGCCTTCCGGGCGGCCAAACCGGCCTCCATTCTGGTGCTGCCTCCGGTCAATGATGCCCCCGAAGTCCAGGCCAGCGCCAGCGTGCTGTCCCAGGCCACCTTGCCGCTGGCCGAAGCCGGCTACTACGTGATGCCGGTGACGCTGATGAGCGAAACCTTCCGGCAAAACGGTCTGGAAATCGCCAGCGACATCCAGGACGTGGCGCCCGCCAAGCTCAAGCAGATCTTTGGCTCGGATGCCGCTCTGTACATACGCATCACCCGCTACGGCACCAGCTACCAGGTGATTCAAAGCGCCACCGTCGTCAGTGTCGAAGCCAGGCTGGTGGATCTGCGTACCGGCGACCAGCTATGGGATGGCCGCGCCTCAGCCTCCAATCAGGAGGGCGGCAACAACTCGGGCGGCGGCTTGGTCGGTATGCTGGTGACGGCGCTGGTCAATCAAATCATCAGCTCGGCCACCGATGCCGCTCACCCCGTCGCGGGCCTGGCGACCAACCGCATGCTGGCGGCAGGCACCCCTAACGGCTTGCTCTACGGTCCTCGTTCGCCTCTGTACGGCAAGAACTGAGACGGCTAGCATTTGCTCCTCTATCAAAACAGTAGCAATCAGCGCAATACTCCTCGAGACTTCGAATGAATTCTTCTTGAATTCAATATGGGTAGAACGCAAACCGCTATGAATTGAAGAGTCAATTCAAGCCCATATGCACTTCCTCGGAAGTGCATTTTTCATGGCGCAGAGAACTGCGGGCGCTGTTCCAGCATCAGGCGATACAGCGCCTGTGCCGCCAAAGACAGGCTGCGTTCTCGCCGCCGCACCAGATAGATTTGCCTCTCCATCCCCGGTAATGGCAACAGCCGCGTGATCAGGCTCGGCTTGTCGAAGTGAAACAGCGACAGCGCCGGCACCACGCTGATGCCCAGGCCGGCCTGCACCAGGCCCATCACCGTGGCCAGTTGCTCCACCTCGACCAGGGTGTGCATGCTCTGCGGAAAGAAAGCCGCATCCAGATACTGGCGCACGCTGCTGTGACGGGCCAGATGCACAAAAGGCCAGGGCAGCAAATCGGCAACGCCCAGCGTCTCCTGCGCCGCCAGCGCATGGTCTTCCCGGCACACCAGATGAAAGTCGTCACGGCAAAACGGCTCGGCCTGCAGATCCGGCGTATCGGCACGGATGGCAGCCAGGGCAAAGTCGGCCTCGCCATTGGCCACGGCGGCAATGCAGGGCTCGGACAACACATCGTGCACCGCCAAATCCACCCCGGGGTAACGTGCCATGAATTGCGCCAGCACCTGAGGCAACCAGCCCGCCGCCAACGAGGGCAGCAGCGCCACCGACACATGGCCGCGTGCCAGCTGGGCCGTGTCGCGCATGGCCTTGGCGCAGTCCTCCAGTTCAGCCGCAATACGCAGGGCCGACAGCCAAAAGCGCTCGCCCTCAGGTGTCAGCAACACATGGCGCGTGCTGCGGTCAAACAGCTGCAGGCCCACGCTGGCCTCTAGCGCCTTGATGAGCGCGCTGAACGCGGGCTGCGACAGATGACAGCGCACCGCCGCACGGGTGAAGTTCTTCACTTCAGCCAGAGCCAGAAATGCCTGAATATCGCGCGCCGAAAGATTCATCTGCCTTCCAAATCAATTCATCTTAATTATCGATTTCACAGCTTACCCAAGCCTTCCTATAGTGGTCAGCAGGAGATTCCATGACATCACCCACGCCCCACCCCACTCCCCTGCTGATTGGCTGCGCCGCCGGATTCTCGGGCGACCGCGTTGATGCGGCTGGCCCGGTCGTACAGGAGCTGATTCGCCAGGCCAAGCCGGCCGTGCTGATTTTCGAGACCCTGGCCGAGCGCACCCTGGCCCTGGCCCAGTTGGCGCGCCAAAGCGATCCCGATACCGGCTTTGAGCCGCTGATGCTGGATTTTCTGCGCCCGGTGCTGGCCGACTGCCTGCAGCATGGCATTCGCATCGTCAGCAACTTCGGGGCCGCCAATCCCGTCGGCGCGGCGCGCGCCATTGCCCGCCTGGCGCAAGAGCTGGGCTTGAAAGCCCCGCGCATTGCCGTGGTTCATGGCGATGACTTGAGCGCCCCCAAGCAGCGCCCGCTGCTGCAAAATGCGCTGGCCGAACGCATGCCCAGCCAGCCCCTGGTCAGCGCCAATGCCTATATCGGTGCGCGCCCGATTGCCGATGCGCTGCAGGCCGGAGCCGATATCGTGGTCTGCGGCCGGGTAGCCGACCCTTCCCTGGTCGTAGGTCCGGCCATGGCCCATTTTGGCTGGGCCTGGGATGACTGGAACCGCCTGGCCCGCGCCACCATGGCCGGCCATTTGCTGGAATGCGGCACCCAGGTCAGCGGCGGCTATTTTGCCGATCCGGGCTTCAAAGATGTGCCCGACATGGACCGCCTGGGCTACCCGATTGCCGAGATCGATGCCGACGGCCACTGCAGCATTTTCAAGCCCCGGGGCACGGGCGGCTGCATCAGCACGGCCACCGTCAAGGAGCAACTGCTCTACGAAATCCACGATCCGGCCCAGTACTTCACGCCCGATGTGGTGGCCGATATCACGCAGGCCGAAGTCATTGCCCTGGCACCTGACCGCGTGCGCCTGCAAGGCGTGATCGGCCACCCCCGGCCGGCCACGCTCAAGGTCAATGTCTGCTATGCCACGGGCTGGTTTGCCGAAGGCGAAATCTCCTATGCCGGCCCACGCGCCGCCGAGCGCGCTCGCCTGGCCGGACAGACCATTGCCCAGCGCCTGGCCGGCATTGCGCCGCTGCGCACCGATTTGATTGGCGTGACCAGCGTCTGGGGCAACGATGGCAGCGACTGGCTGAGCCACGCCGATCTCAGCCATGCCTCGGCCGATGTGCGCCTGCGCATGGCCTGGCAGCACGAGGAGCACGCCACGGCCGCCCGACTGCCGCGCGAGATCAATGCCCTGTATTGCTGCGGCCCGGCAGGCGGCGGCGGCGTACGCACGCATATGCGCCAGCGTCTGGGCCTGACCTCCTGCCTGGTTGCGCAGGAACAGATACGCACCGGATTCCTCTGGGCCGAGCCGCAAGAGGCCCTGAACACCAAGGAGGCTCGCCATGTCTGAGGCCAGCAACACCCTCTCCATTCCGCTGTACCGCCTGGCCCATGGCCGTACCGGCGACAAAGGCAACCGCTCCAACATCAGCGTCATCGCCTGGCACCCCACATTCTGGAAGCTGATCTGCGAGCAGGTCAGCGAGGACGCCGTGCGCGCTCTGTTTGCCGACCGCCGCCCCAGCGAGGTCAAACGCTATCTGCTGCCGCAGCTGCAAGCCATGAATCTGGTATTGGACGATGTGCTGGACGGCGGCGTCAACGACGCCCTGAATCTCGACAGCCACGGCAAGACCCTGTGCTACCGCGTGCTGCAAATGCCCATCCGCATACCGGCCGAAAACATGCCGCAGCTGCAACCTTATCTGGCCGGCCCGGCCGACAACGAATAGACGACACAGATCGTCCCGCCCTTTCCACCACAAGCACCCGATCAGGAGACAAACCATGACCTCTTTCACACGCCGCTGCCTGCTGGCCAGCAGCTTGGGCCTCGCCTTTGCTAACACCGCTTTTGCGCAAAGCGACTACCCAAGCAAGCCCATCACCTTTGTCGTGCCGTTTGCGGCAGGCAGTGCCACGGATCAGCTGGCACGAGCCCTGGGTCAGTCCATCACCGAGAAAACCAAGCAACCGGTGGTGGTGGAAAACAAGGGGGGAGCCAGCGGCATGATTGCGGCCCAGGCCGTGGCCAAGGCACCGGCAGACGGCTATACCGTGCTGATCACCACCAACACCACGCATGCGGCCAACGAGCATTTGTACAAAAAACTGGCGTATGACCCGGTC
Source organism: Comamonas aquatilis (assembly GCF_965139575.1). NCBI lineage: Bacteria > Pseudomonadati > Pseudomonadota > Betaproteobacteria > Burkholderiales > Comamonadaceae > Comamonas > Comamonas aquatilis. The sequence continues at coordinate 70,142 of NZ_CBCSIW010000021.1, forward strand.
AAGGACTTCGCCCCGCTGTCCGGTCTGGGCAAGGGCGGTCAGGTTCTGGTGGTACCGGCCGGCGCGCCTTATAAATCGGTGGGCGAGCTGGTCGCTTTCGCCAAGGCCAATCCCGGCAAGCTAAGCTTTGGCAGCGGCAGCTCGTCAAGCCGTGTGGCCGGCGAAATGCTCAAGCAACTGGCGGGCGTGGATATCCTGCACGTGCCCTACAAAAGCAACCCGCTGGCGATTACCGACCTGCTGGGCGGGCAGATCAATCTGATGATCACCGATGTCTCCACCGGCGTGCCCCAGATCAAGGCCGGCAAGCTGCGCGCCCTGGGTTACTCCACACAAAAACGCAGCGCCCAGCTGCCCGATGTGCCCACGATTGCCGAGGCCGGCGTCAAAGGCTATGACATGGGTTACTGGTTTGCGGCCTACGCCCCGGCCAACACACCCGCCCCCGTGGTCGCCAAGCTCAACCAGTTGCTGAACAACGCCGTGGCCAGTGCCGCCGCCAAGTCTTTCTTTGATATGTCGGGCTCCGAGCCCTGGACCACCACGCCTGCCGAGCTGGCCCAGTTCCAGTCTGCTGAAACCAAAAAGTGGGGCCAGGTCATCAAGGCTGCCGGCATTACGCCGGAGTGAGCGCCTTTGCCTCCCATGCAATGCCAAGGCCATTGTTGAAAAGCTGTTTTAAATAGGGCTACACCTTTCCCTGCCGCAGACCTGAGGCCCAAAAGCATCGAATGGGTCACATCTGTTTTCAGAGCAGCTACCGCTTGCCAAGCATGAGTCCCACCTATACTTTTAGCGGTACTTATTGATTGGCAAGCGCAAGACGCTATCAAAAATGCACTCCATGCCCGTACATCGAGTGCATTTTTTGGGGGTATGGCTGGGTTGCTGCGGCATGGCTTCTACACTGGCGCCATGCCCTCCGAGAGCCTCCATCACATCCAGCCTCTGGACCCCAGCCGCTGCCCGCTATGCGGTCAGGCCAATCAATGCGCCATCACCGCTGGCCTGCCACCACAAAGCTGCTGGTGCATGCAGACCCCGGTGTCGCAAGACGCTCTGGCCCAGCTGCCGCCCGAAGCGCGCGGCAAAGCCTGCATCTGCCCGGTCTGCGCACAGCCCAGCGACAGAGATTCCACCACGGCCTGACACTGCGACAGTCTTTTGCGCAGGTCGGGCATTCAAACCACCCAGGAGAACTTGATGCCCACCTATCACATCGAACTGTTTGAAGGTCGCAGCCTTGAACAAAAGCGCAAGCTGGTCGAAGAAGTCACCCGCGTCACCACCGAAGTACTGGGCAGCGCACCCGAGTCCGTGGACATCATCATCACCGACGTCAAGCGCGAAAACTGGGCCACAGGCGGCAAGCTGTGGTCTGAGCAGGCCTAGGGCTTTTCACGCGGCCTTGCACGCAACGATAACGGTCCAGAGATGGGCTATCAGATGGTGCTCGCCCCTGTGGAATCCATTCCGTGTCAGGCTGCCCAAGCTTGAGCGATATCGCGGCACATTTATGATCTGAGGCTGTCGCTTCACCTCTCATACCCCAAGGAGTCAACCCCATGCCCACCTACCATGTAGAAATGATGGAAGGCCGCACCGTCGAACAAAAGCGCAAGCTGGTGGAAGAAATCACCCGCGTCAGCGTGGAAGTGCTGGGCGGTTCACCCGAATCGGTGGACATCATCATCACCGACATCAAGCGCCACGACTGGGCCACCGGCGGCAAGCTCTGGTCCGAGCGCGAGTAAGCCAGAGCCAAGCCTTGCGCTTCAAAGCAGCCTAGGCTGCTTTTTTCATGTCCGTCTGGTTGGGTAAGCACCCAGCTTGGGCTATAAAAGGCTTTTCCCTATCAACAGGTTTGAGAACTGTCATGTGCCAGCTGCTTGGAATGAACTGCAACACGCCCACCGATGTGCGTTTTAGCTTCTCGGGCTTCACACAGCGCGCAGGCAATACTGGCGATCACACCGACGGCTGGGGCATTGCTTTTTTTGAAGATAAAGGCCTGCGCCACTTTGTGGATCATGAGCGCGCCATTGACTCACCGGTGGCCAAGCTGATTCGTGAATATCCGATCAAAAGCACCAACGTCATTGCCCACATCCGCAAGGCGACCCAAGGCGTGGTCAGCCTGCAAAACTGCCACCCCTTTGTACGCGAGCTCTGGGGCCGCAACTGGGTCTTTGCTCACAACGGGGATCTCAAGAATTTTTCACCCAAGCTGCACGCCCACTTCCAGCCCATAGGCAACACCGACAGCGAGCAGGCTTTTTGCTGGATCATGCAGGAGCTCTGGAAATCCCACGCAGGCCTACCCAGCATCGAGGAGCTCACCCACACCCTGCGCGAGCTTGCTGCCAAGATCGCCCCCCACGGCACTTTCAACTTCCTGCTCTCCAATGGGGAAGCTCTCTGGGCCCACGCGACCACCCATCTTTGCTACATCGAGCGGCGCCACCCCTTCTGCCAGGCCCATCTGTCGGATGAAGATCTGAGCGTGGACTTCTCCCAGGAAACCACGCCCCAGGACAAAGTCGCCATCATCGTCACAGCCCCGCTGACCAATAATGAAACCTGGACGCCCATCCAATCCGGTGAGCTCAAGGTATTTGCGAACGGGCAATGCCTCCTACTTTGATTTCCAGAGGCATCAATAAAAAGAGAGCGCATAGCGCTCTCTTTTATTGGGTCTGCGGTATTTCATCACTGCATCACTTATGCAGCACGCACTGATTGCTATCTCTTTTGTGGTTGCTCTTTCGCCACCACAATAAAAAAACCCCGCAGTCTTTCGACTACGGGGTTTTCACTGTAAGAGCCTGACGATGACCTACTTTCACACGGGAACCCGCACTATCATCGGCGCAAATTCGTTTCACTGTCCTGTTCGGGATGGGAAGGAGTGGTAC
>NZ_CBCSIW010000022.1:0-69777 GCF_965139575.1 Comamonas aquatilis
AGCCGTTGTAAACAAAGCCAGTTTTAGCCGTGAAAACAGGTGCTCCTATGGCCACGGCATAGCTGCCCGGCGCTGCCCAGTTCTGGCGTGCAGCCTGATCGCTGTGTGCCGCAAACACATACAGGCCACGGGAGCGGGCCAGGATGCCATCTCGGCGAAGCGCCGAGTACAGACGACGATAGGCCGTAGTCCAAACTCCCCCTGGATCAGACCCCATCCCGGTCATCAGAGTCGCAAAATCCGTCTCCCAATTGGGGTTTGGCTCGTTCAGCGGCACAGCAAAAGCACCGGATAGCTGCGCTTCGCTGTCGGCAATCGCATAGATGGGCGTGCTCGGGATCAGGTCTGTATCGAGTGCCGCACCAGGCTCCAGCACAAGCAAGCCGGCATCATTCATAGATACCGGCGGTGCACCAAAAGCGATGCCGACACGCGCATCGGAGCTGCGGTTGAGCACCTGCAGGCGCTGGATGGATCCACTCGCCACAAGTGTGGATGCGGCGACATTGGCAGTATGAGCGAGAGCGTAGGCAGTCATTTGGATGTCCTGAGATAGCGATTCAAGTTTTTGGATACGGCCGAGCAGCAGAGCGATTGCCTGTTGGTGTAGTTGGATGGTCAGCTCGGCAAACTGGGCGCGTGCATCGGCGACCTCGTCAACGAGCATCTGAATCTTTGTGCGCTCACCTGCGCTCAGGACCTTGTGCGATTCGGTCTCTTGGATGTCATCGGCTTTACCAGAAAAGGCCAATGCCGCTAGGTCTCGACGCTCGACGAACTGCAGCAGGGAATAAATCCAAGCATTGCCACTGCGTACATACATACCGTTGACATGGTTCAAATCGGTATCAGCAGGGTCATTTGTGACGATTCCGACTGTCCCATTTGGCGCTGCATCAGCGAGCAGTTCACTCTTGAGTAAATATGCTTTCCAGTTGTGTGGAACCACAACCTCCCAAAGCGCCCCTGTGTTGATATAAGTAGTGCGGCTACTCAGCTCGATAGCAACAAGCCCCGTGCGAGCGGGGTAAAGTTCCCATGTTCCGGCGTTAAAGACTGCATAGCTACCGTCCCTAAAAATTTGCCCTGCACCTTGGTTGGCCGGTACCGGCAGTGCAGCTGTTGACAGCACTGGGCTTGCAAGCGTGTACAGCGCAATGTGGTCATCAATCAGGCGCAGATTGGCTTCCATCCCATTGGGAATAGCAAACGGATCTTCCGTAGGCGCGAAACCCGCCCAGATTCCTCTGGCTAGCTGGTTCTTGGACATGCCGTTATCTCTTCTCAGTTTGTTATGTATGCCGCGCGTGCCAGGTCAAACCAGGCGGCCGGGCGGTCTTGACGGGGTACGGGACGCAATTGCAGGGTGAGACGGATGCTGCTGGCCGATTGCTCCAGCAAGGTCAGCCCTCCATCGAGCACAGTGCGGCAGCGGTAGCACTGCAGGCGCACGGGCTTGCGGTCGGTCAAGTTGATGCCGGCGTATGCCAGGCCGATCTCCATGTCGCCACCGCTGCCGGCGTCCAGCTGCTCTGCACTGTTTTCGGCTGTGCTGGTGATGCGCACAGTCGCCCCCTGGGGCGCTGCAATGCCCTGTAGCAGCTCGATCCCCCAGTCGGCCCGGCGCCACTGCACACCTTCAGTCCATGCAGACCAGGACGGCACGGCCAGGACGGCTTGACGGCAGTCCACCTGGTGCGGTGTCCACAACATTGCGCCAGCGGGCAGCAAAAGGCCGGAGACATCGACCGTGGTGGTGATGGGAGCGCTGGCCGTGGCCAGGCGCTGCGCGTTGAGAGCCATGGCCAGATTGGCCGCGCCATGACCGTAGAGCTGGACAGACACAGACACGCCGTTGATCACGGCATTGCTGCGCCCGTCCCAGGGGCTTGTGCGTAGCCGGCGCACGTCGGGAGTTACGACCAGGCCAGAGGCATTGCCCAGGCGGCGGCCTGGTGGCATGCCCGTGGCCCAGTCCCGCATGGCCGGACCGGCATACAGCATGCCTCGACCCAGATAATGCGGGTTGTACTCCTGTTCGTACTGGCCCAGATACATTGCGTTCGTCCGTCAGATCTTCAGCGTGCCGTACTGGCTGAAGGGGTTGGACAGGGTGCCCATCGGGCGCGTTGCATCGCGCTCGACGGTGCCGGTCAGCTCAAGCTGAGCCAGGTTGTCGCCGATGACGTTCACGGACGCGGCCGGGCCAAAGACCACTTTGTAGAGGTCGAAGTGGATAGGCTGAACGGGGCTTTCGGCCACGTTGTAGCCGTCGAAATGCAGCGCCACAGGCTTGGGCGGCTGGGAGTACAGCTGAATCAGGCGCTGCTCGCGTCGCGTGTAGCTGACTGTGATGTTGGGCTGGCCTTTGCCCTGTGCCACTGTTGGCGCGGGGATGGTGGTGCCTTCGACCAACTTGATGGAGCCTGCCGGCGTGATCTCGTAGTCCGCGCCAACGTCATAGGTCGTTAGGCCATCTGCGCTTTTGACCACGATAGCCACGGTGTCATCGGCCAGGTGGTCAAGGGGCTCCACGGTACCAGGCCAAATGACATGCTCTTCACTGGCGACGGCCGCTGTTGCGACCTCCACATCATCACCGCTGCCGCCTGTGGCGATGGACCAGTTGCGCGGCGAGTGGCAGCGCAACTGCAGCGCGACGGTAACGGCGTCGATCTCGCGGAAGGCACAGGCGGTACCGCCGCCAGGCGAGGTGTAGTCCTTGATGTTTTCCGTGGTCTCGGTCGCGTTGAGCACAAAGCTGGGCGCGTTGCCGACAGGAATGAAGCCTGCAGTGCGCGCCAGGCGGGCCAGGTAATCGACCAGGCTGATTTCACCCCGGCCCTTGAAGCAGCAGAATTTACGTTCAGCCATTTCTCTCTCCTAAAAAACTAGCAATGGATGCTGCTGACGGTGAACAGCAGCGGGTAATAGGCAAACTTGGCCGGGCTGTAGAAAGGCCTCGGCGGTGTGGACATCACCAGGGGGCTGTTGCATTGCGGCGGCGTGTAGCCATGCAAGGCCTTGATGAGTTCGCCCAGGTACGGGCCTGCTTCCTGGTCGAGGGCCGCAGCCTCGCGTTGGCTGGCCACATTGCCGATGGCCAGGACGACCAACCAGCGGTGGCTCAGCTGCAGCGAGTACTCGTCCGAGCCAGGCAGGACGGCAAAGCCGTCGTAAACGACATAGACAGCAGGCGTGACCTGCATTTCCTCGGCCACGGCCGCCAGCTCCTTGCGGGTGCCCACCAGTCGGGCCCAGCCGCTGCCATCGGCCGGCTGCGTCTTTGCCTTGAGGCGGTCGACGATGCCGGTCTGAGCGTCGAGAAAATTCCAGGTCGTTTGCATCAGCCGAACCCCCGCAGGGTGTCGTCTGTCACAGCGCGTGGGCTGAAATCGAAATGCACGTCAGTGCCTTGCTGGGCGTCGGCCGCCACCAGCGCGCCAGGCGATCCGCCCCAGGGGCAGGACAACATGGACTTGCCCATGGCGATGGCATCCAGCTCGGCAATGACCGCCTTGTAGCGGCGGTACACCTCGTTTTCGGGGGCCAGGTCGTCGTGCAGGTAGTAGCGCGCCACATCACAGGCCATTCGCACCAGGACGGGCGGCATGGCGTATTCCACGGGCTGGCCGGGGATCAGGGGCTTGCGGCAACCCTGCAGCGGCAGGCGGTAGACCTGGCCCACATAGCCGTCGATGAAAGACGAGGCGTCTTCCAGCTTCAGCCCGACACGGGCTTCGTCGATGGTGCTGGGCGGTATGTTGTCCACGTCAGTGAGCTGGATCAGCTCCAGGGCACCAAAGCGGGCAACCATGTCGGCGACGGTGGCGTAGCTCATGCGATTGGCCTGCCGTCAGATCAAGGCGTTGCAGGGTGAACGTGGCGCTGGATCTGGACCTCGATGATGTGGCCTTCGGTACCGGCACCCAGGGCGCGGCCGCAGTTGTCATCGGAGTCGCCCAGCGCGGCCTTGCCGCTGCCGTCGGCCGCAGGTTTGACCGGATCGCCGAAGGCGATGGTCTGGCCTGCTGCGACTTCCACCAGGCCGGAATAGCTGGTGATGGCCGAAAAGGCGTAGCCCACAGCGGCTCCGTACTCGCTGGTGCCCTGAGAGTCATTCACGCCGCCTGCGCTGGTTGCGTGCTGGCCGTTGTAGCCGACAAATCGGTATTTCTCGATGATGGCCGTGGCCACAATGGTGACCGCGTGCTGCTTGTCAAACTGGCGGCCGGGGTTGTTCTGAGATGCCATGGTTTCGCTCCAGGTCGATGTGAAAGGGTTTCCTACTGGCCCAACCCGGCCAGGTGCTCATGACCTGGACCGGGGGCAGCTTCTCTCTCGGGGTGGTTGTCAGTTGCGCTTCGGGGCGCCCTTGCCCGTACCCTTGGGCTGCTCCGTGGGAGCGGCTGCGGGTGCCGGCGTGGGAGCGGAAGCTGTAGATGTGTCGGGCGCGGGTGCTGCGGACTCGCCAGCGTTGCTGCTGTCCTGGGCTCCCTGACCATCGCCAGCATTGCTGCTGCCCTGATCACCTTGGCCGCCGTCAGCAGCGCCATTGCCACCGGCGCCATCAATCAAGCCAGCGGTCTGGCCGGTGCCGTCAGTGCTGGCGACGAGCCCGGCTGGAGGCTCGGTGGACCCACGCTTTTGCAGGACAGCCTGGCGCTCGCGCTCGAATTCGCGTTGCGCGTGCTCAGCACGCATGGCGTCGTACTGGTCGCTGGCTTCTTCACGGTCCGTGTCGGCCAGCGCCTTCATCTTCAGCAGCTCGCGCTCGTCGTGGTCGCTCAGGCCCGTCACTTCTGCACCGGGCTTGAACTCTTTGCGCACCGTTTTGCCGTCAGCACCCACGGTGCTGGCCACGATGAGGATCTTTGCGATCAAAGTCATGGTGGCGGCTCCTTAGTTCGGGTTCAGGAACAGGAAGCCGGCATCGGGGTAAGCGATGTTGGGCGCGCGCTCGAAGGTGCCGCCATAGATCCAGCTCTTTTGCGTTTCGCGGTACACGGGCGTCTCGCTGAAGGGATGGCCTTCGATGACGTTGGTAAAGCCGAAAGCGGGCTCTGCCAGGCTGAATTCGCCGGAGGCCGGGATGTCGGGCGCGTAAGCCAGCACGGCCGCGTTGCCCCACACGTCATGACCTTCGTCGTCTTCATCCGTATAGGAGGCATCGCCTACAACGATCTCCTTGACCTTCAGGATCGTCTTGAGCTGCTCCAGAGTCGCCGGGCCCATCTGCGTGGAGGGCAGGTAGCTCTTGACCTCGGCATTGGAGATCAGAGCGGTTTCTGCATCAGCCGAGAGCATCAGCTTGTTGGGGCGACGGCCAATCTTCTTGCGGATCACGTTGGAAGCCGCCAGGATGTCTGTCACAGGCGTACCAGTGGTCGCCGACCACTTCTCAGCACCAGCCAGGGCCTTGGAATGGCCGGGCGCAAAGCTGCTGGGGTCGGTGGCAAATTCGGCCGCCTCGATCTCGTAGTCCAGGTTCAGGACATCGCGCGCCGTGGTCATGGCCACGGTGGAGATGCCGATGTTGGGCGCGAGATTGAGCTTGCGGGCCTCGTCGGATTCGCGGATCAGCTCGCGGGGGATGGGGACTTCTACCGCGTGCTGCTTGACGGTGTAGAGCTTGCCCTCGAAGTTGATGGTGATCTGCTTGGTCGCTGTACCAGGCGCGCGGCGCAGGTTGTAGCGGCGGCGAGCGGCGTCGCCCATCTTGGCAATAGTCACCGTGCTCAGCGACTGAGGCAGTCGGGGGAACAGGCGGTCTGCCACCATAGTGCCCTGGCCACGGCCGAGCAGCAGGTTGGTGAGGACCGGATTGGCTTTGAGACGGATTTCGTCGAGCGTCATCATGTTGTGGTTTCCTTCTGGGAAGTTGGGGGAATCAGCCCTCGAACGACACAACCTTGCTCACCGCCTCGGCGTAGCTCACGTTGTGCTTGTTGGCATAGGCCTTGGCGGCCTTGTCGATATCGGCGTCGCTTTTGCCCTTGGCGCTGCCTCGCTCGCCTTCGGGCAATTGGCCACCGCCGTGCTCGCTGAAATCGACCGATGGCTTGCTGCCGGCGATCAGCTCCTGCAGCCAGGCAGAGGGGCTGACCTTGCGTTTGGTGTCGCCTTCGGAAAACTCCACCGGCTCGGCCTCGGCCAGGCGGTCCAACGTGGCGACAGCCATGTCTTTGTCCTTGGGCATCAAGCGGCCGGCCTTGACTTGGCTTTCCGCGAACGAGACGTTGGCGGTGTGGCGGTCACGCTTCTGCTGCTCGGAAAACTGAGCCAGCTGGGCGCGTGCCTGGTCGCGTTCGGCGACAGCCGTGGCGGTCTTTTGGGCTTCCTCGGCAGCCTTGCGCTCGGCTTCTTCCTTGGCTTTGCGCTCGGCTTCGATTCGTTCGGCATCGGTCATGGATGGGTGCTCCTGGTTGGGGGTGGGTTGCTCAGAAAAAAAGATGAGTCCGAACTCGGTGTCGTTTCCGCCTTCGGCGAACTTGGGATCACGCAGGCCTTTGACGGCTGGAGGCTGGGCGCCCAGGAAGCCAACGTGACGCAGGTAATAGACGCCGGGCTTTGGATTGGCCGGGTCTTCGGGGTGGTAGAAGGCTGCGCTGCGTTTTTTGACGCGACCTGCGCCGTAGTACTCGGCGAACGAGGGGTCGATCTGCTGATGGCTGGACTTGAGCGTCCCGCCTTCGGCCGACAGCTTGGTGACCCAACCCCAGGCGGGGTGGTCGTCTTCGGGATGGCCAATGACCAGGGGTGCTTCGTGGACGGCGGGGTCGTAGGCAGCGGCCGTGGCCGTGACATCGGCCTCGGTGATCACATAGACCTGGCCGTTGGTGGCCGTGCGGGCCCCGGCTTGGAAGATCTCCAGGCCATCAGGAAATTGCGAGGGGGTGGTTTTGTTGCCCATGTCCCGCATGGTCTTGCGGACGGGGCTTGCGCTATAAGTAAAGCGCTTTACTAAATTTCGCCAGGCATTGCACCGGGCGATGGGCTGGCGCGTTGCGCGCCGCCCTTGGGGTCAGTCCAAACCGGGCAGTTGCTGCTGACGGCTTAAAAACATCTCTCGCTGGTAGGTGTCCACGATCTGGCGAACACGCATTGGAGTGAGATCGTACTCGTCGGCCAGCTCATCGTAGTTGCCTCGAAACTTTGCGCACATTTCTCGGTCGCGGGCGCTGAGCTGCATTGCCAGGCCGCGCGACAGGTAGATGGTACGGCCACCTTTTTCACGAGCCAAGTGCTGCAGTTGCACCACCGACATATTGGCAAAGGCCTGCAGCTTCTGCGTCCAGGCCTGGTCTGGCTTGGCCTGACCGACGCGCCCGTCCATCAGTGCGAGCGCCTCAAACAGACAGTGAGCAACATCGCGCATTTCGTCGGTCATACCAGGCGGCAGGACAGTGGTGAGCACAACGGCCTCGGCGGCGGTCAGAAAAGTGCGAGCCATGGTTATTCCCTTTCTCCCCAGGATTTCAGACCTTCGATCAACGTGTCGAGCTGGGCGCCATTGGCAAAACGCAGCGCGGCGGCACCTACCGTGCGCTGCACCCAGGCATTGAGCGATGCAGCACTGTTGTCGCGCAGCTTCCCGTCGCGGTACAGCTGGTTCCACAGTGCCCAGACTTTGCGCTCCTTGGGGCTGGCGGACTGCTTGGACTGTGCGAATGTGTTGCGGCGGCTGCGTGTGGATTTGGCCAGACCGAGCTTGACCGCCAGCTGCTGCATGTGGTCACGCACAGCTTCCTGCTGTACAGGCGTCATGTCTTTGCTGCTGGACTTGCCCGTCAGGTTCATCAGCAACGCGCGATAGTCGTCATCCGAGAGCTGCAGCTTGCTCTTGAGTGTGTGGATTGCGGCAATGTTGTTGGTCATAGGAAGGATTGAGCAGGAGATGGGCGAAAGAGTCGGAGAGGCGGACTTGCGGCGGGAGTGGGGTTTTACGACGGGATGCTGGTGGGCGTATCAGCTCTGCGTAACAGGCTTTGCAGTAGCAGTGCAGCCCGTACTTCCCGCGTGAATCGCTGTAGAAAAATTCCAGGTCTGCGGGCCAGTCTTCGTCGCAGTGGTTGCAGTGCTTTTCCAGTTCTGACGGCATGTTTTGATTTCCGGGCATTTGAGGGGCTCACAGCCTTTGCTGCGGCATCCCCCTGGATTTTTCTTTTGGAACGTTTTTGAACGGGTTTCCGGGCCTCGTGGCGCTAGAACGGAGCGCCATCCGGTTCTGTATCTGCAGGAGCAGCGGCGGGGCCAGTTGTCGTCGCCTGTTTGGGCAGTGAGGCGGGCAGCTCGCCGAGGCCGGTGCGGCCCTCGCCGCCCAGGGCCTCGATCAGGTCCGGGAGCATGCGAGACAACTCGCCCGTGGAGATGGCCACATCGGTATCGAAGCCCCCGTCGTCTTGGGACTGTCCGTCCATAACCGCATCCAGCAGCGTGATGCCATGCAGCTGCAGGTTGTCGGTGAGCACAAAGCTCACGCGGTCGTCCCAGGTCATGGCCAACTTGGTCGGCAGCTTGCCGTGCTCGATGTGCTCGCGTACCTCGTCGATATCGAGAGGATGGCGCGCATAACGCACCACAGCCTTGGACTCGTCGGCAGCGACCAGCTCGCACTGGCGATCAATCGAGAATCCAGCGGGCGGCTCCTGCGTGACCAGCCAATGGGCCATGGCGGCTTGCGGGCTGGTCTGGGTATCGACCAGGGCCAGCGCAAAGCCCGGCAGGCCTTCAACCAGGAGCGACACGATTTCATCGGCACGACCTTGGGCGCTGGTATCGAGCAACAGCAAGCGGGCCTGGGGGTCAATCCAGACCCACATCGCGCCCTGTTTGGTGAATGCCATGGGCAGCAGATCCAGCTTGGCCTCGTCCTTGAGTTCGCGCTTTTCTTTCTTGCCAGGCTTGCGGCCCTCGGTCTTTTCGATGTGCTCGGCCTTCTCGTTGACCTTGCGGTTGAGCACGCTGGCGGGAATCAGCTTGGCTTCGTTCATAAAGCGCAACATCCACTGACCTGCGACCGATTCGGCCAGCAGGCCATGCTGCTCGCCACGAGGTGGCACCCAGCCGACCGAGCGCTCCTGGGTTGCGCCACACTCGGCAAACGGGGTCTTTTGCAGAGCAGCCTCCAAGGCCTGCAGGTCAGGCGTCCATGTTGGAGCAATGCGGTAGGCGATGGCGTTTTTGATCATTTCTGGTTTCCTTCCTTCGCGGCCGGCTTGGTCGTTTCAGGTACCCATTGCTGCACACACTTCTCGGTGCGAGGCAGCTTCTGATCGCACTCTTCACGCCCCTGGTCACGGATGGCAATCGCCACTCCGGTGATAAAAAGCATGCCGAGCAGCGCGCCAACGGTCACGCCGAAACCGAAATTTGAATGGCTCATGCCGCACTCCCTTCAATGGCTTCCAGCTCGACATCGTCAAAGCCGACGCTATCGGCATCAACATGGATGACAGAGATGCCCAGCTCCTCTGCCTTGGGCCAGCCTTCGCTAAAGCTATCAACGACGTCCTGGGCCGTGCGGAGGCCAACCACAGAGGACTGTTTGGAAAAGCTCCAGCCGCCTTGTTCCATTGCGAGGGAAATAGTCCGTGCACCGAACATACGGATGACGACTCGCACCACGTCCTGGTCCTCTTGCCGAAGGCGGTAACTGGCATCGCTCCAGAAATCATTGATCTCCTTTGCCAGCTCGGGCGTCAAGAGGTCATGGTCAACCTGTAGGGTGACCTCGGCATCGTTAAACCAGGACGCCTTCACTGTGTACGTTTTGAGATTGCTCATTTGACCTCCTTGGAGAACGTCACGCCGTCGCGCGGCTTGCGCTTGTTGATCTGCTTCAGCCAGCGGTCAAGAGCCTCAAGCCCCGCGAACTGATTGGCGGCCTCTGGCACGCCTGGCACCAGCAGCTTTCCTTTGTTTTCGCCGTATCCGTGACGCGCATGCACGCCTACTTCACCTTTGATGGCGTACTGTGGTCCGCGTGCGATCTCGATTGCGTCTGAGCTGGGCAGCTCATTGCCGATTTCAATGAGGCCTGATGCCCAGCACCAGGCAACTTGCGGCGTCATGTCGTAGAAGCTGCGAGCGCCACATTTGGGGCAAGTGGATTCAGTGGCATCGGCCCATCTTTTGCTCGGCATATCGACACGCTCAGCAGCCGTGTGTTGATTGCGACAGCGGCAGCATTTCATTGGAGTGTTGATGATGTTCATAAGGCCGCCATGTCCAGGTTGATGGCGTCATAGCTGCCCGAAGCGTTGCGCTTGTAGAAGCGGATATAGGGCTTGGTGCTGGCCACGGTGATGCTGTCGCTGATGGCCTGCATGGCCAGGAGCCAGTCTTCGTCCTTGATGTCAATCTTGCGCAGGCCCAGCACACGGCCGGTGTTGATTTTTCCTTCCTTGTCGGTCTGGAACGCATGGGTGACCAGAGCCTTGATGTTGTCATCGGAGTCCTTGGCCCAACGGATGACGCAGCGGTCGATCAGCTCCTTCGCGGCCTGCAGCTGCTCGCCGAAGGTAAGGTGATCGGCCATTTGGCGCACGATCTTGTATTCGCCGTCATAGGTGGGCAACGTGACGTTCCCCTTGTCGCCTCCGGTTTTGACGCCGTATTTCTCCATGCTGGTCGTGACCAGTGCAGCCACGTCCTGCATGGAGTCGAGCTTGAACTTGCTCAGGCCTTGGGAGCGCTCTTCGGCCATCTTGCAGAGATCACGCACGACCTGGTCGCGCAGCTTGTCGATATCGGTCACGCGGGATTCGGGCACGAGATCGCCACGGGCGTTCTTCCAGTAGCCGGGAGGGATGGTGTTTTCAGTGGTCATGATTTGGTGCTCTTTCAGTTGGCTTTGGTTTCAGCAGCTCAGGCCACGGCTCTCGACGCGCTGAAAGTCATGTGCGCCGGGGCGTGTGGGTGTGGATGCGGCGGGCTCCCAAACGGGGGCGCGCATGCGGTCATAGCGGGCGGGCTCCACCACGCCTTCGGGGCGTTGGGGTGCAGTGGCGACCGCGCGCTTGCGAGCCTTGGTGCGGCGGCTATCGCCGGGCAGGCCGGGGTACTGGCGAGGGGTGAGGTTGAGCTTTTGCATCTCAGTAGCCCTCCATAGCGGTCATGGTTCCGGCAAGACCCAAGGCGGCGCCAATCACCACACCGGACAGAAAAATCAGGATTCCAATTCCGATGCTCATAGCGGCCAGACTCCAAAGTTGTATTTGATGTAGCCCAGGGCCATGGCACCTGCTGCACCGACTCCGAAGATGCAGCAGGCGATCAGCAGTACCAGGGCGAAGCGCTCGAAGCGGCTGGGCGCGCGTTGATGGCACTCCATTTCGATAGGGATATGGCGGCGCATCAGACGGGCTCCTTCTTGCAGGCCTGCATGGGCGTGATGTGGATGCTGCTGGCCGTCGGCCATTTCTGGTTCGCGTATGCGAAGGCATCCGTCATGTTGAGAAAATCCAGAATCACCACGCTGGGCTTGCGCCCAGCGCATTGGGTGACCGTGATGCAGTAGGTGTGCATGTCGAACCTCCATCACATTGCGGCAATGACGTCACGATTGACCACGGGGGCGCCGATCTCTGCAGCTGCGTTGAGTGCAGCCACCATCCAGTTGTTGACGTTGAGCGGGTACAGCAGGCTGACGTGGTCCTTGCCTGCGTTCACCGTGAGGCGGCTGCGCAGCTCGTCGACGCCATCCACGGTGATCAGCTCGTCCAGCTTGCGGTTGCAGGCCTCGGCGCGAACCTTGAGATAACCAGCCAGGTCGGAGCCCAGGGGGCGCAGGCGAACGATCTCGGTGCGCTGCATCACTTCGCGCACGTCGTGGCGATTGAGCTTGTCTTCCAGCTCGGGGTGGCCCATGAGCAGGATGCCCAGCATGGGGCGGCGGCCCAGGCGCATCTTTTCGTGCAGGCGCTTCAGATGGTTGAGCGTGGGGATGGGCAGCGCGTGGGCCTCCTCGATCACCAGCAGATGGCTGCGGCCCGAGGTGGTGGACTCTTCCAGCAAGGACTGCACCTGGCGCGAGCGCTTTTCTTTGCCGCGCGCCACCGTGGCCTTGGCGTTCAGGGTGTAGATGATGGCGGCGTGGATATCCGCCGAGCGCATCGTCTCGCCCTTGTTGTCGGTGTCCTCCATACCCTCGACGCTGGGCTCGACGAGCACCACAGGCTTGTGCTGGCGGGTGATCTTTTCCTTCAGATCGCCCAGCAGCGTGGACTTGCCTGCGCCGGACTCGCCAATGACGGCCACCATGCGGCCGCCCAGCGCTGCCTGCCAAGCAGCCTCCTGCACAAAGCGAATCTCGCCGTTGACGAACATTTCTTCGTCGCGGGTGACTTCGGAGGCAAAGGGGTCTGTGAACAGGCTAAAGGCCTTGCGGGCGTTTTCAGTCAGGGATTGCTTGGGTAGTAGCATTACATCCTCCTCGGGGTTCTTGAGTGGTTTCGGTTCTTCGGGGACGGCCTCGGTCGCTCCAACGACCGGGGCCAACTTTTTGGACAAGGGCGGCAGCGCCGCCTCGGCCTGGTCTTGGGTGGCGCCACGCCTGACCAGGAATGCCCAAATACGGTTGCGCAGTGCGCGTGCGTCGAACTTGGGCCAGATGCCCTGGTTCACGATGCGATTCAGGCCGGCCGCGCTGATGCGGCACTCGCGGCTGATGGCCCGCTGGCTCAGACCCAGGGTCTGGGACAGCTCTGCAAAGATGGTTTGAGTGCTCATCGGGTGCCTCCCACAGCACGCAGGCCGGTGGTGCCTGGTGTGGTGTTCTGCTGATCGCGGCGGGCCGAGATCATCTGTTTGACAACGTCCTCGGGCACGCCTGCAGCGCCATAGCGCTCGGTGAGCCAGGCATAGGTGCCAGCGTCGTAAAGCTCGCCCAAGGCCTGCTTGATGCGCTTGCAGGCCTCTGCTACGGACAGACGTGCGGCCTCCACGCTCGGCGCTGCAGCTTCATGGGCAGTGCCAGGGCGCTGCATGTAGGTGGGCAGGCTGGCGGCCTTGGCCTTGATATCGGCCAGGGGGTCGAACTGGCCCAGATATGGAGCAACCTTGTCGCGCTGGGCTGCTTCCACCTCGGCGGCTGTCGCGGCCTTGCCGTCCTTGGCGTAGGCCTGCGCATCGACCGCCTGGCGCAGCTGCTGCGCCGGGGTGGTTGGCATGGACTTGAATTCCTTGCCAGCCACGGGAGCCGATGCGTCGTAGCCCATGAAGCCCTTGGCCGTGGGCTCCACCTGGTGCCAGACGATCTCGCCGGTTTCGCGGTCTGTCACGCCCACACGCACATTGGGTGCGTCAAAGGGGTTGACCGTCACGAACACCTTGTCGCCCGCCGACAGACCAGGCACATAGCGCAGGTCATAGTCCTGGCTGCCCTGGCCCTTGAGGGCGTATGTGACGCGCATGTCACTGGTGACCGTGCGAGTCTTCGCCATGCTGGCGGGCAGCGCGCGCATGATCTCCATCGATGGAGCCAAGCGCAGATGCTGGGAGCCGATGGTGGCCCAGGCCGCATACCGGGTCATGCCGTGGCGGCTGTGCTTTCGCGTGCCGTTGTATGCATGCATCCACAACTCGGCCAGGGCATTGAGCCGTGCCACGGTGATGCTTTCGGGGTCGAGGAAGCGCAGGCGGGATTCCAGGCCCCGTTCGACCAGGTTCTGCGCGTTCTCGACCAGACCAGTCGCCCGGCTGTTGCGAGGCTTGTGGTGCTGCAGGTCAATCTCCATAGCGCGGCAGAAGTTGGCGAACGGCCCGGACTTGAACGCGCTGCCCTGGTCGGTATAGAGCATGTAGGGCACGCCGTGGAAAGGCATGGGTTGCCCTCCGACATCCTGCCGCTGTGTCATCAGCCACATCAGGAAGTCGAGCGCGTTCTCGGTGGTTTCGCCGCCCAGGTAAAAGCGCGTGCCGATAGCGCCGCTCGCGTGCTCGGCCCCCACATAGCGCACCAGCAGGTCGTTCATGACCCGTGTGTAGTTGTGCAGCTTGTTCTTGTAGTGCACGCCGTCTTCCTCCAGCAGCACCAGCTCGCCCTTGGGCGTCTTGTAGAGCACGCACACCGAGGCATCGATCTGCCACATCGCATTGATGTGCTCAGTGCGCATGCGGGTGGACGGCGCCGGGCGGCTGATCTGCTCGGGATGCATGCCGCGCTCACGCAGCAGACGGTTCACATGACTGGCGGTCAGGCGTGTGTCGAGCTTGCCCCCATCGAACAGCATGTCGATGGCGTCCTGGCAGGACAGCATCCATTTGCCTGCGCGGCGGTCATGCGTCATCGTGCCGCTGATGAGCAGCAGATCGGAGTCGCTGATCGCAGACTGGCCCGCATCGCTGCGGCGCTTGCGGCTCTCACTCAGGCCCAAATCGCGCGAGGCCTTGGAGATCAAGGTGGTAGTACGCTGCACCGAGAGGTTCAGCACATTGGCAGCTCGCTGCACGATGGCGCCCGTCTGGCCCCATGGAGCCTCGGCGCATTCACGCGCTGCCTGGTTGATGACTTCCATGCGGATGGCATCCATGGCGTGGCCTTATTGCTCTGCCGCGCCACGTTCGGCCTGGCGCTTTTCCATAGCGGCCAAGGCCTCGGGCGACATCCAGGACGGCTGCAAGCGCTCTTCCAGGTCAACCGAGATGTTGAACTCGGCAGCGATATCGACCAGTTGCTGGCAAAGGTATTCCACGCCCTGACGAGCGGCCAACTGGATGGCATCGCGCTCGCTGCCAATGATTGCGGCATCGGCTGCAGTGAAAAGGCGGCGCAAGCCATACAGGGATGCAGCCGTGGCTTCTTGGATTTCATTCAGTAGCAGCTCTTCATCAGCCGTGCGCGCCTCGCTGCCTGGGCGTGGCTTGAAAACTCGGGCGGTCTTTTCTTCGAGGCTGGTGATGCGCTCGCTGTTGCTGGCCAGGACGCGGTCCTTGGCTTCGATGGTTTCCTGCTGCTCCTGCACCTGGGCGCTCAAGGCCTCTTTTTCCTTGGCATGCTTGGCGATGATTTCCTCGGCCAGCTCGACAAAGCTCTCCTTGTCGCCGGCCTGGGCCACTTCAATCAGGGCCAGCTTCTGGTCTTCGGGCAGCTTGCGGTACTGGCGCAGCTCGCGGTAGCCGATGCCCATGCGCTGCATGGAATCCAGGGCTTCCTCACCAAACGAATGCAAGTTGGCAATGTCTTGGTTGGCCTTTTCGTCGGAGATGCCGAGTAGCCCGCAGAATTCGACCCAGGTGCCCTTCAACTCCAAACCGTTTGGAGCCACCATTCCGCTAAGTTGTTGATATAGCTTGTTCTCCTTCACAAAGGCCAGCTTTGAGACTCCAAACGTTTGGAGCAGGTTACCTGCAGCTTGGAAGGCTTGGGCTTGACCCAAGAGCTGATTGAGCAGGTCCCGGCCCTGTCCGTAGTTCTTCTGCAGAGCGGCCATCTGGTCGGCCGCCGCCACCGCGCTGCTAATGGCTTCGTGATCGGCGTTTGCAGCCACGGGGGCTGCTGCTGCGAGGGTTTTGCGTCCTGCTTGTGTCATTTCGACTCCTTGAGATGGGTTTCGTGTCAGGTGCGGCTGAAGCGCTGCACGACGTCATTGATGTTTTGCTGGCCTGCCTGGATGCCTGCCGCGTGCTTTAGGGAGATCTGCACGACGTGGGGGCTCAGGCGCCAGCGTTCCTGGTCGGGTGTGCGCTCAGCCCAGCCTGCTGTGCGCAGGTTGTCTAGGTCTCGGGTGATCACCGTCCCCGAACAGTTCAGGGCGCGGGCGATTGCTGTAGGGGCTAGGCCTTGCAGTTCATGCCCAGCAAGCAGGTCAATGAGCTGCAGCAGGCGCTGCTGGGCAGCGTTTGTGTAATCAGTAGTTCGTGTCATATTCACGCGAAATAGTGTGAAAATGCGTTAATCGTTTACGGGCAGGCCCAGCTTGATGCGGACCTCTCGGCCCTCACCGAAATTGCCGTGGCGCAGGCCTCGCACCACGTCAGAAACAGTGCGGTAGCTGAAACCATGCATGGAGGCGAAGGCCTTGAGCGTTAAGCCTTGCTCTGTACGCAGACGGTGTTTGATCTGGTTAGCGGTTGGTTGCGTGGTGGATTGAGTCATCAGCTCGTCCCTTTCTCATTTCGCAGTTATTCCGTGTGTGTCGCTGTTGATGTAGGTGATTCTAGTGTCCATTTGGACACCCAGCAACAAGAAATGTGCTCATATGGACATTGGAAATAGATTGCGCGAAGAGCGGGAGCGCCTGGGGATGACCCAGGAGGTATTTGGCGGCGTAGGAGGCGTGCTCAAACGGGCACTGATTCGCTATGAAACTGGGGAGAGAGTCCCCGATGCGAGCTTCCTGGCTGGGGTAGCTTCAGCAGGTGCTGACGTCCTGTACATCATCACGGGACAACGCACACCAAAGCCGCCAGAGCAGGACGACACACCAGACCCAGCAGAGCAAGTGCTCTTGAATAGCTATCGCAGCTGCACACCAGAAGCGCGCGTCAACCTCATCCAGACAGCTGCACTGCTATCTGCTGGCCTGGGCGCGAGCACGCCAACGAAGGCCTCACACACAGCAAGCAATGTGCGTGTTGGCGATCAAACAAGCACGCACGATGGATCGGTTCAAGTGGGCTATGCAGGTGGCAATGTCCGCGTAAAAAAATCCTGAACGAAGCGCGATGAATTGAGGGGACAAGACAGATGTGGAAGGTGATTTTGAGCCTGCTACGCCGTTGGGGGCTGGTAGGTCGTAAGCCTGACGTTGGGCAGACAACAATTTCGACCAATGATTGCGAATTGGGTCCAGAGGTACCAAATCAGTCCATAGACGCGGGATCAGGGAACCTACAAGTAGGCATTGCGCATGGAGATGTGGTGAGCCATGTCAATCACCACACCCAGCACATCAGCCACATCACAATCATCCAGGCCCCTTCAGGCCCTCCGTCCCCCGTAGATCCAATCAAGCCAACATCGTCAGAGCAATCTGCTGTTCTGCGCCGGATGGATCAACTACGCAGCAGGATTACCGTGCTCAATTTCATGGAGCGAGAGTTCGGTACAAGAATGGTGATTCACCTTAGGCCGGACCAACTCAATCGAGTTCATCTCTACCTGGATGCCGTCATGCGCAATCCAGAGGCAATCAAGAGCGAGCGTCAAACTAAGAAGCGGGCCTAAAGGGAGCGGGGAAACCATGACAATTAATTCGATGCAGTCTGCTATTTCTGCTTTGGTTGCAGCTGTTGCCTTAACTGCTTGCGGGTCTGCCGATGAAAATTTCATCTGGACAGCTGAAAAGAACATCGCACGAAAACTAAAAGACCCAGATTCCGCAAAGTTCGGGAAGACTTTTATTGTGCGCAAGCCTGCCGATTCCAGTGGCATTTCTGAGGTCGCCGCGTGCGGAACTATCGACGGAAAAAATAGCTTTGGGGCCTATACAGGCGGCACTCGCTTTGTAGTCAGAGGGCTGCAAGGTAATGACCTACTCGACATCTCCATCATGGAATTGGATGACCCCACAGAAAGCAAACCTACGACTTTTGAGAAGGTTTATTGGAATGCCTATTGCTTGAAGTAGTCGCAAGCCCATATGGATTTATTAGGGAGACAAACTGCATGAGTGATGTTGTCTGGGTTGCGCTTATCAGTGCTGGCGGCGTGATTGTGGCTTCTCTTATGACACAGCTATTGGTGATGCGAAACGCTGCAAAGCAGGCTGAGCGTGCAATGCAGCAGGAGGCACTGCAATGGCAGCGAAATGAGGCCATCAGATTGCAGAAGGAGGCCGAGAAAAACCTCCAGGATTTCTGGCGAGCGATTGTTGAAACTCAAGATCGCCTACTTGACGGCATCAATTCCAAGCCTAAGTTGGACAAGTTTTCTGAGGGGGCAATATCGACTGCTGCGACGCGGGCATATGCCATCGCGCTGGTGATGATCCCAAACTTGCGAGCGATAGCGCACGATTACTGCGTGGCTTGCGCAACGGTAGATACAGCAATTCACGATGACAAGAAGCACGACGCTGGAAAGTTGGTTCCTGAATGGCGCAAAGCCTTTAACCTGGTAGAAGCAGCAGTGATTCAAGAGGCGACACTTCTCGGTCGACGAAGCACCGAGAATTTGACGCCGATATCCAATAAGTAAAGCGCTTTACTCAACTCAAAATCGACCTGCGCGGCATTCTGCCGTGCATGAAATCCCCAACACCACACACCACAGTCCCTCTGGCGCAAGGGGGGCTGTATGGCACTTGATATTCGAGTCGGCATTGTTGGCCTTGTGCTTTCAGCGGCCGGCCTGGTCTACATAGCCCAGCGTGAGGGCTACCGCGAAGACGCGTATCCAGATCCGGCCCTTGGCACCAAGGTGCCGACCATCGGCTATGGGACAACTGGTGGCGTCAAGATGGGCGACAAGATAACGCCCGACCGCGCACTGGTTCGGCTTCGTGCTGATGCCAATGAAAAAGAGATAGCCCTTCGGCGCTGCCTCGGCGACATCAAGCTGCTCCAGCGCGAATGGGATGCTTACGTGGGCCTGGCCTACAACACAGGCGTCACGCCGGTCTGCTTCAACAACGACCGCACGGGCCCCAGCACCATCAAGCAGCGCCTCCAGGCCGAGAACTATGCCGGAGCCTGTGAAGCCATCTTGCTTTACGACCGCGCCGGCCCAGTCAACAAGCCGAGCGACCGGTGTAGCCATCCTGACAACCGCACCTGCAGGGGCGTCTGGAAAGACCGCAAGGCGCTGCGTGCAATGTGCCTTGGGGAGCCCATGCCATGAAATTCCCCTGCAACTGCATCGTTGCCGCGCTGGTGGCCAGGGTACTGCACCCAGCTCAAACACGCATTTCCTTTGTGCGCACGCGGGCGGGCCGTTGGCATTGCATCTGGGTGCGCGCTGGCCACCGTTATGAGTTCTATGCACCCGGTCGGAGCAAGCTGCCGTACTGGCGCAACCTGGTCTATTTGGGCTGCGTGCGACAGATAGGGGGCACGCTATGAAAGCCGTGCTCATTGTGATTGCAACACTTGCTGCAGTGCTTGGCCTGCGTGCCTGGAATGGCCATCTAGTAGCCCAAGGCGACGCCCAGGGTGCCGCACGCGTGCAGCAAGCCTGGGACCAGGCCGATGACAAACGTAAGGCCACAGAGTCTCAGCAACGCGCAGAGGCCGAACTCGCGCAGCGCGAGGCCGAGACGGCCAAACAAAAAGAAACCGAAAGGATCGCCCATGAACAGGCTCAACGTGAGCAGGCTTCGCGCGCTGCTCTTGACACTGCCACTTCTCGCAATCGCAGCTTGCTCACCACTATCGCCCAGCTCAACGCAAATGCAGCCGCTGCAAAGCTGTCCGGCCTCGGCCCGCAATCCTGCTCCACCGCCGACGTTGATGGAGCCACCGCCGCCCGCAATGCACTCGGAGAGTGCAGCAGCAGATACACAGCGCTGGGAGGCGTCGCTGACAAGCTCTCCGGCCAGGTAACTGGCCTGCAGGACTACATCCGTTTCGTGTCCACGCAAAAGGAGCTGGCCGATGGTTATTGAGATGACGCTGGCCAACGTGATCACAGTTGCGGCCTTGTTTATTGCTTCGCTGTGGGCACTGGTGAAGGTGATCAGCGGTCAACAGGAGCGCCGACTTTCGGATCGGTTCGATGAGCTGGGCCGGTCGATGCAAACCATCGTCAAGGCCCAGGAGAACAACGCCAGTGCCACGCAGGAGCTGGAGAGAGAGCTGATGAAGTGGAAGGCGGATCTACCGCTGCAGTACGTGCGGCGCGACGACTACATCCGCAACCAGACAGTGATTGAAGCCAAGCTGGACGCCATGGCATCCATGCTCGGTACCGCGCCAAAGAGAGGAAACCAGAATCATGCAGATTGATCACGCAAAGGTACGCCGCGAATCCATGCGCTGGCTGATTTTGCTCACGCTCAACAATGCCCGGCCGATGGGTGCGCAGGAAGGTCCGATCTTGTCGGTGGCCCAGTCCCTGTATCCCGATGCCAGCCCGCTGGAGCTGCGCCGCGAGTTGGACTACCTGCATGACCGCGAGCTGGTCAAGGTGGACCGTGCGCCCAATGGTGTTTGGCATGCCGAGCTGACCCGGTACGGCGTCGATGTGGCCGAGTACACCGTGGACTGCGAGCCTGGCATCGCTCGCCCTCAGAAGTACTGGTAAGCCATGGCCCGCAAAAGCAGCATCGACCGGCTAGACCCGGAGATCAAGGCATACATCACGGCAATGCTGGCAACCGGCAGCATGACGCTGGACGAGCTGATCAAGGATCTGCAGGGGCGCTTCCCAGCTGCAGCAGGTGCTGGTGAATTGCCCAGCCGCTCGGCTGTTGGTCGCTTCGGCCAGAAGCTGGAGCGCCGTCTGGAAGCCATCCGAGCCAGCACCGAAGCCGCACGACTGATTCAAGAGCATGCCGGCGACGATGAAGATGCACGCAGCGGTGCGCTCACTGCATTGGTTCAAACCGAGCTGTTTGAGTACATCATGCAGTTGCAGGATGCCAGCGAACAGGATGTGGACCCGGTCAAGCGAGTCGAACTACTCTCCAAAGCGGCCAAGAACATTGCCACGCTCACGCGCTCCAGTGTGAGCCTGAAGAAGTTTCAGAGCGAGGTGCGTGATCGTGCCGAAGCAGCTGCAGCCAACGTCGAGAAGATCGCCAAGAAAGGCGGCCTCTCGGCCGAATCGGTGGAGCAGCTGCGCCGCGAGATCCTGGGGATCGCCGCATGACCTCCGTTCCTTTTGTGACGCCCAACACGGCCACCAGCGCGGTGCCTGCGGCCCTGATGGGCTACCAACAGCGCTGGGTGGCTGATCCATCGCCCTTGAAGGTGATCGAGAAGTCCCGCCGAACAGGTTTGACCTGGGGGGAGGCTTCGGACAACGTGCTCTCGGCCGCATCGGCGCGCAGCGCGGGCGGCCAGAACGTCTACTACATCGCCTACAACCAGGACATGACCATCGAGTACATCCAGGCCTGCGCGATGTGGGCCCGGGTGTTCAACTACGCGGCCGGGGAGATTGAGGAAGGCATGTGGGATGGCGAGGACGAAGCCGACCGCAATATCAAGACCTACACGATCAAGTTTCCGGCCTCCGGTTTTCGCATCGTTGCCTTGTCCAGCCGCCCCTCCAACCTGCGCGGTCGACAAGGCACCATCGTGATCGACGAGGCGGCATTCCACGACCAACTAGCCGAGCTGCTCAAGGCCGCCCTGGCCATGCTGATCTGGGGCGGCAAGGTGCGTGTGATTAGCACGCACAACGGTACGGACAACCCATTCAATGAGCTGGTAACTGATATCCGCTCGGGGCGCCGCAAGGGTACTGTGCACCGCATCACGTTCCAGGAAGCCGTAGCCGAGGGCCTTTACAAGCGCGTGTGCATGCGTTTGGGCAAGGTCTGGACCGCTGAGGACGAGGCCGAATGGATGGCGGGGGTCTATTCCTTCTACGGCGATGCTGCTTTGGAAGAGCTGGATTGCATCCCTGCCAACAGCAGCGGCTCATGGCTGACGCGCGCTTTGATCGAATCGCGCATGTCCAAGGACACGCAGGTGCTGCGCTGGGAGTGCAAGCCCGGCTTCGAGGTGCTCCCAGAACACATCCGCATCGCTGATTGCCGTGATTGGCTGCAGGCGCAAATGGCGCCCATCTTGGAGGCACTTCCGCAGGATGTGCTCAGTTTCGACGGCGAGGACTTCGGGCGCACTGGCGACTTGTCGGTGCACGTGCCGCTCATTCAATACCCCAACCTGGTGCGGCGCCCACCCTTCACAGTGGAGCTGCGCAACGTGCCATTCAAGCAGCAGGAGCAAGTGGCTTTCTATCTGCTGGATCGGCTGCCACGCTTCAGCGGCGGCTCATTCGATGCCCGAGGCAATGGCCAGTACCTGGCCGAGGTTGCAATGCAGCGCTACGGCGTGGATCGCATCCACCAGGTCATGCTTTCCGAGACCTGGTACCGGGAAAACATGCCTCCTCTGAAGGCTGCGCTTGAAGACGGCACCCTGGATGGCCTGCCTATGGATGCGGACACCCTTGCCGACTTGCGCTTGGTCCAGGTGATCCGTGGTGTTCCACGGATTCCCGATGTACGCAGCACTGGCACTGATAAGGGCAAGCGACATGGCGACGTAGCTGTGGCTGCTGCCTTGGCCTGGCACGCATCCCGCAACGCAGGGGCCCCGATGGAGTTCACCAGCAGTGGGCCCGTCCAGGACGCCTATGACATGAATGGATTTCTCTATGGCTAAAAATCGCCGTACTCAGCCTAGCCGACAGGCGCCAGACCTGACCAACTATGTGACACGCCAGGAGCTGGAAACAGAAATCGCCAGCCGCCTAGTTGATCCTTTCGAGTCCAGCTACATGGGCGTGCTGCGCACCAATGACCCGCTGC
Organism: Comamonas aquatilis; assembly: GCF_965139575.1. NCBI lineage: Bacteria > Pseudomonadati > Pseudomonadota > Betaproteobacteria > Burkholderiales > Comamonadaceae > Comamonas > Comamonas aquatilis. The sequence goes on from NZ_CBCSIW010000022.1 coordinate 22,425, forward strand.
TTTTGGAGCGCGGCCAGGGCAGCATCGAAATCTACCGCGACCTGAAGCGCGACGGCAAGGTTTTCTCGTCCCTGCAAAAGCGGCAGTTGGCCCTCGTCGGGTATGACTGGACCGTAACGCCCATCACTTCGTCCACAAAGGCGGATGAGGATTCCCGTGTGATGCACGACATCCTTGATAGCTGCGGCTTCGACAACCTGTGCAAGCAGTTGATGGACGCATTGCTCACCGGTGTGGAAATCAGCGAGATCATATGGACGGTATCGGATGGCATGTGGGTGCCTAAACGCTTTGCCCAGCGCGCTCAGCGGCGCTTTACCTACATTCAGGACACAGCAGAGCGCCCCCCAGAGCTGCGGATGCTGACGCGTGAAGACATGCTGCGCGGCCGTGCTCTCCCTGAGCGCAAATTCATCGTGCACCGGGTCAATCCGCAAGACGACAACCCGTATGGCATGGGACTGGGTCTGCAGACCTACTGGCCGGTGTTTTTCAAGCGCGCCGGCATCGTGGCGTGGAATAAGCGCCTGGCACGCACAGGCTCACCCATGCCCTGGGGCAAGTATCCCAATGGCGCGGGCCCCCAGGAGAAGGCCACGCTGTTCAGTGCGCTGCGCGCCATGAGTAACGATGGTGTGTTGATGACTCCGCAGGGCATGGATATCTCGCTGCTGGAAAGCAAGATGGCCGGCAGCGGCAGCATCAGCTCCGAGCGTGAGCTTGCCGAATATATGGATGACTGGATTGCTGCTGTCTGGACCGGAGAGTCCCCGCGCGGCAAAGCTGGCGGCGCCGTGGCAGCTGCTGCAAAGGAGCGTGAGTCGGTGCGCTTAGGCCTTACCAAAGGCGACAGCGATCTGCTGACAGAAACGCTCAAGGAGCAGCTGCTCGACCACATCTGCTACTTCAATGGCCTGGAGCCCTGCAAGGTATATCGCCAGATCAAGGCTGACGAAGACACCAAGGCGCAGTCGGAAACTGACAAGAACGTTGCGGACCTGGGCTTCGAGCCGTCAGAGGCTTACGTTCAGGAGCGCTACGGAGACGGCTGGACCAAGAAGAAAGGTGCGCCTGGCACAACAGAAACGCCCTCCAATGCAGACCCAAAAAGCCCCAGCTTTGCCGAAGCAAGCGGCGTACAGGGCCAGGACGCCATTGACCAGGCGCTGGCATCCATTGACGATGCCGAGCTGCAGGATGCCATGCGTGGGCTGCTGGAGCCGCTGTTTGAAGCCATTGAGGCCACCGATAACTTTGAGGATGCTCTGGCCGTTGTGCAAAAGGCATTTCCGAAGATGGACAGCGCCAAGCTGCAGTCTTTGGTCGCCTCGGCGATTTTTGGCGGCCAGGCCTACGGCCGTGCCGTTGAGGCATAGGGGACGCCATGGCGACCATTGCTGCCAATCTGAAGCTGCAGCCAGCCGACGCTACGGAGTATTTCCGTGCCAAGGGGTTGCAGGTGACCTGGTCCTGGACTGACATGACGCGGGATGCACATGCCGCAGCTTTCACTGTGGCCAAGGCCACCACGTTGGATGTGCTGTCCGCGATTCGCAGCGAGGTGGACAAAGCTGTCGGCGAAGGTCAGACCTTTGAGGCTTTCAAGAAGGCTCTGCGCCCGAAACTGCAGGATCTGGGCTGGTGGGGACGCCAGGAAGTGCTAGACGGCGAGACTGGTGAGCTGACCACGGCCCAGCTGGGCAGCAACCGCCGCCTGCGTACCATTTTCCAGACCAACGTGCAGACGGCCTATATGGCCGGACGCTACAAGCGCTATCTGGCCGATGTGGAAAACAGGCCGTACTGGCGCTATGTGGCCATCTTGGACGGGCGCACGCGGCCCGCCCATCGCGCCCTGCACGGCAAGGTGTGGCGTTGGGATGATCCGATCTGGCAGGTGATCTGGCCGCCCAATGGCTGGGGATGCCGGTGTCGTGTCCAGGCACTGACAGAAGCCGAGTTCCGGGCGCTTGGTGTGGCTCTTGAAGATGGCAGCCAAGCCATCAGCACGATCCGAGTGCCAGTCAACAAAGATGGCGACACGATGGACGTGCAAGTCGTGCGCTACATGGACGAGCGTGGCCAGCCGCGTACATTCCGGCCAGATCCGGGCTGGGACTACAACCCAGGCGTGGCATCTCAAGCCAATCTGGACCGAGTCATGACCAGCAAGCTGGAACAGGCGGCGCCAGCCATCAGCCAGGCTACTGTGCGTGACATGGCTGGCCAGCCGCAGTTTGGTCAGTGGTTGCAGGCCCCCACGGGCGCCTGGCCGCTTGTATCGGTCCCCCCCGCCGATGCGCAGTCCATTGGCGCCGCTTCACGCATTGGCACTCTGGCCGGCACCGTGGTTCGAGCAGCAGGGTCTGCCACGGTCGACTACGCAGGCGCTCAGCTGGTGATCGAGCAAGGCATTCTGGTGCGCAGCGCTGGCCAGCTGATCTACGTGTTGCGCCAGGGTGAGACGGTTTCGGTGGTTCGGGCGCAGGCCTCTGGCGACAGCCTGGCGGTGGTCAGCGTGGAGCGGCTCACCTTGGAGCAGGCCATGGTCGACGCCGATATCGCTGCAGCGCTATGAGCGGGCTGATCGACATCATCATTGATATCGGCGATGCCGTTCGCCGGCTGGATCGTGCTGCAGCGATCCTGGACAATCCGACCGATCTTTACCGGGGCATTGCGCAGAGCCTGGAGAGCGTGACAGAGGGCAACTTTGAAGCCCAAGGGCGGCCACACTGGGCTCCTCTGGCCAAGTCCACTATCCTGGAGCGCACGCGTCGTAACAAGGGCAGCTCCACGCTGATGATGCTGCAGGACAGCGGCATTTTGGCCGCCAGCGTCACGTCCGACTTTGGCGCCGACTTTGCCTTGATTGCAGCCGGCGGCGCGGCCTCAGACTATGCGGCCATCCAGCAGTTTGGTGGCGAGATCAAGCGCGCGGCCTATTCGACCAAGGTACGGCTGCGCACGGATGCAAAGGGCAATCTGCTGCGCCAAGCCGGAAATCCCAACCTGGCAGTCTTTGCCCGCAATAGCCACAAGCGGGCGCGGGAGAGTTGGCATGAGGTCGGCGAGTTCACTATCAAGATCCCAGCGCGGCCATATTTGCCATTCAGTGGCCCGCCCGAGGCTCCTATACTGCAACCCGAGGCCGAGACCTCCATCATGGATGTGGTGGACCGATTTCTACGAGGTGCGTTCGGTCAGTAGTCGGTGTTTTCTGTGGCGAAAGCTAATTGCAGGTTCCTATCCCACCATGGCCCGGCAAGTCCCACCACATCCCGATTTATCTCATCTCTCCCTCTTTCTTTATCTCACTCCCATTCAGAATAAACCGAAAGTTGGTTCTTGCTTGTTGGCTCTGGCTGCGGAAAGAAAAAGGCCGCAAAAATGCGGCCTTTGGGCGATTGAGTCTTGGTCAGACGGTAGGCTGTATTCTGTTCGGGCTCTAGTCGGTAGGGTGCTGCTTGGCTGCGGCAGCGCGCAGCTTGTCCTTCTTGCTGGGGCGCTTGCCCTTGATGCCACCATTGCCGTCCTGGGCTATGGGTGGCGGTGGCACTTCCTCGGTGGGCTCAAAACCGGCAACTTGTTCCAGCGTCAGATCCAATGCATTGCGCTTGCAGATCAGATTCCAGTGTGCTGTTTCGGCTGGCGTAACAAAAGTAATAGCAAGACCCGTATGGCCTGCACGGCCTGTGCGACCAATACGGTGAATGTAGTCGGCCGCTGAGCGGGGCAGGTCGTAGTTGACGACCACGGGCAGCTGTGAAATATCAATACCGCGTGCGGCCAGATCGGTGGTGATGAGCAGCTGCCAGCGCTTGGCCTTGAACTGATCCAGCACTTCTTTGCGCGCACCCTGGCTCATGTCACCGTGGAAGGTGGTGGCAAAAATACCGTTCTTGTAGAGCTTGTTGGCCAGCATCTCGGCCGTGTGGCGCTTGGCCACAAAGACTAGGGCACGCTCCCATGCGTCGCTTGGCGCATCTTCTGCGCTGCCGTCTTCGCCGGTCTGCTTGCTGCCCTTGGCCAGCTGTTGCAGCAGCTGGGCGCGGCGGGTGCTGTCCACGGCAATGGCACGCTGGCTGATGTTCTCGGGGCTGATCGAGTGTTCAGCGTCCTTGCCGGTATCCACTTGGGCGCGCACCGGGTCGTGCAGCAGCTGGGTGGCCAGGGCTTCCACGTTTTGCGGATAGGTGGCGGAGAACAGCAAGGTCTGGCGCTTGGCGGGCAGCAGGGCCAGCACGCGGTTGAGTTCTTCGGCAAAGCCCAGATCCAGCAGTCGGTCGGCTTCGTCCAGCACCAGATGCTGTACCTGGCCCAGCCTGACGGCATTGCTGTCCACCAGATCCAGCAGGCGGCCCGGCGTGGCGACCAGAAAATCGGCGCTGCCGCGCAATTGCATCATCTGCGGGTTGATGGAGACGCCGCCGTAGACCACGCGGCTGCGCGGCTGATCCTTGAGGTTGCGGGCCAGATCGCTCAGGCTTTCATGGACCTGCAGGGCCAGCTCGCGCGTGGGCACCAGGATCAGCGTGGCCAGATTGCGCACAAAGCCCGTGTGCTGGCGTCTGGCGTTTTCGGCTTGCCAGCGCTGCAGCAGCGGCAGCAGATAGGCGGCGGTCTTGCCCGAGCCCGTGGGCGCGCAGGCCCACAGATCGCGCCCGGAAAGGACTGCGGGGATGGCCTGGGCCTGGATGGGGGTGGCATCAGCCAGACCCAGTTCACGGGCAGCGTTCACAAGCTCAGGGCGCAGACCTAAAGGGGCAAAGGACATAAATACGATGAAAAAGGGCAGTGCAGGAGGCGCATTGTCGAGGAATTGCCGCTTCGCAGCATGGCGCAGGGACAAGCTACAGTGCTCAGACACATATCAGCAGGAGATCCAGGCATGGCCCAGGCGACTTACCCCGCAATCGTGATTCAGGAATACGGCGGCCCCGAGGTGCTGCAGATCGCCAATGTGGCAGCCAGTCCCTTGCTGGCTGGCCAGGTGCGCGTGCAGCACAGCCGCATTGGCGTGAATTTTCATGACATCTATGTGCGCTCAGGCCTATACAAGACGCTGGCCCTGCCCGGAACTCCGGGCATTGAGGCAGTGGGGGTGATTGCCGAGGTGGGCGAAGGCGTGACGCGCTTCAAGCCGGGCGACCGGGTTTGCTATATCTCGGCGGCTTATGCGGTGTATGCCGCCGAGCGCGTGATTGCTGCCGATGAGCTGATTGCCGTGCCCGACGATTTGAGCGATGCCCTGGTGGCATCCAGCCTGCTGCGCGGCTTGACGGCCGATGTATTGCTGCACCGTGTGGCCCGGGTGGGGCTGGGCTCGCGCATTCTGGTGCAGGCGGCGGGTGGCGGCATGGGCCAGATTCTTTGCCAGTGGGCCAGGCAACTGGGTGCCACGGTGATTGGCACGGCTGGCAGCGATGCCACGGCAGACAAGGCGCAGCAGGCGGGCTGTGCAGAGGTGATCCGCTACCGGGGTCCGGGTGCGCAGGATGTGGCAGCCCGTGTGATGGAGCTGACGCAGGGCGAAGGCGTGGATGTGGCCTATGACGGTGTGGGGCGGGACAGCTTTGATGGCTCGCTGGCCAGTCTGGGCTGGGGCGGGCAGCTGGTGATGTATGGTCAGGCCTCGGGGCCGGTGGCGCCGCTGGAGATTGCGCGCCTGGCGGCCCGCTCCAGCAGCGTAAGCCGTCCCATGGTGTTCCACTTCGTGAAGCAGCCGGCTCAGAGAGAGGCCATGGCCGGGCGCGTGTTTGAGGCCTTGCGCCGCCAGCACTTTCGCATGAGCGAGCCGCTGGAGTTTGCGTTGGCCGATGCGGCTGGGGCGCACCGGCAACTGGAGGCGCAGGGTGCGCTTCAGCCGATTTTGTTGGTGCCCTGAGCTGGGTTTGCTATTGAGTTGATAGCTTTTGGCGCATTTGGTTATTGGGGTGGAGGCTAAAAAGCATTAAATTCCTAGGCGCAAAGAAAAAGCCCGCAGGCATGAAGCTTGCGGGCTTTTTTCGCATCAGACCCGGCAAGCCGGGCCTGATGGAGGCTATCAACGCTGAGCGATAGGCTTGACGTCGCGGGCCACCGAGCCGGTGAACAGCTGGCGGGGACGGCCGATCTTGTACTCGGGGTCAGCCATTTGTTCGTTCAGCTGGGCGATCCAGCCCACGGTGCGGGCCAGGGCGAAGATGCCGGTGAACAGGTTTACTGGAATGCCGATGGCGCGTTGCACGATGCCGGAGTAGAAGTCCACGTTGGGGTAGAGCTTGCGCGAGACGAAGTAGTCGTCTTCCAGGGCAATCTTCTCGACTTGCTTGGCCAGGGCGAACAGAGGATCCTTTTCCAGACCCAGCTCTTGCAGGATCTCGTTGCAGGTTTCCTGCATCAGCTTGGCGCGGGGATCGTAGTTCTTGTACACGCGGTGGCCAAAGCCCATCAGCTTCACGCCGCTGGTCTTGTCCTTGACCTGTTCCATGAACTCGCCAACCTTGGCGATGCCGCCATTGGCCTGGATCTGTTCCAGCATGTTCAGGCAGGCTTCGTTGGCGCCGCCGTGGGCAGGGCCCCACAGGCAGGCCACGCCGGCGGAGATCGCGGCGAAGGGGTTGGTGCCCGACGAACCGCACAGGCGCACGGTGGAGGTCGAAGCGTTTTGCTCGTGGTCTGCGTGCAGGATGAAGATGCGGTCCAGAGCGCGTTCAACCACGGGGTTGACCTTGTACTCTTCGCAAGGGTTGCCGAACATCATGCGCATGAAGTTGCCAGCGTACGACAGATCGTTCTTGGGGTACATGTAGGGCTGGCCCACACCGTACTTGTATGCCATGGACACCAGCGTAGGCATCTTGGCGATCAGGCGGATCGCGGCGATTTCGCGGTGTTCTGGGTTGTTGATGTCGGTGCTGTCGTGATAGAAGGCCGACATGCCGCCCACCAGACCGGTCAACACGGCCATGGGGTGAGCATCGCGACGGAAACCGCGCAGGAAGAACTGCATCTGCTCGTTGACCATCGTGTGCTGAGTCACGCGGTTTTCGAAGTCAGCCTTCTGGGTTTCGTTGGGCAGCTCGCCGTACAGCAGCAGGTAACAGGTTTCCAGGAAGTTGCAGTTCTTGGCCAGCTGTTCGATGGGGTAGCCGCGGTACAGCAACTCGCCCTTGTCGCCATCGATATAGGTGATGGCGGACTGGCAGGCGGCAGTAGAGAGGAAGCCCGGGTCATAAGTGAACATGCCGGACTGACCGTACAGCTTGCGGATGTCGATCACATCCGGGCCGATGTTGCCCTGATAAACCGGCAGCTCGACGCTGGGTGCGCCATTGCTGAAAGACAGCGTTGCTTTGTTGTCAGCGAGTTTCATTTCCAAACTTCCTTCTCTAGATTGCCTAGCCTACTGGGGGTTAGAGCCGGGTTGGCGTTTGCGCACCATCTCCAGCACTTCCCTGACTTCTTGGGTATCGAGTTGTCCTTCAGGTTCCTTGCGGCGCAAGAAAAGATCCATCAGGTCGTTGTCTGCCAAATCCATCAAGGCAGACATGCCAGCTGCGTGTCTTTGCGTCAACTGGCTTGCGTAGGTGGCGAAGAACTGCTCGATGAACAGATCGTTTTCAACCAGACCACGGCGGCAGCGCCACCGCAGCAGGTCGCGCTCACGTTCTTCGAGCAGGGTATTCGTCATCAGCATCAGACGGTTCGGCGAACCATCAGCTCCTTGATCTTGCCAATGGCCTGTGTGGGGTTCAGGTGCTTGGGGCACACGTCCACGCAGTTCATGATGGTGTGGCAACGGAAGAGGCGGTACGGATCTTCCAGGTTGTCAAGGCGCTCGCCCGTGGCCGTGTCGCGGCTGTCCGCGATAAAGCGGTAAGCCTGCAGCAGACCGGCCGGGCCTACGAACTTGTCGGGGTTCCACCAGAACGAGGGGCAGCTGGTGGAGCAGCTGGCGCACAAAATGCACTCGTACAGGCCGTTGAGCTCTTCGCGCTCTTCGGGCGACTGCAGGCGTTCCTTGGTCGGCGATGCATACAGATCGCTTTGCAGGTAGGGCTTGATCGAGTGGTACTGCTTGAAGAACTGCGTCATGTCCACGATCATGTCGCGGATCACGGGCAGGCCGGGCAGGGGTTTCAGAACGATGTCGCCCTTGAGGGTGTTCATGTTCGTCAGGCAGGCCAGGCCGTTCTTGCCGTTGATGTTCATGGCGTCCGAGCCGCACACGCCTTCACGGCAGGAGCGACGGAAGGAGATGGAAGGATCCATTTCCTTGAGCTTGACCAGTGCATCCAGCAGCATGCGTTCATGGCCGTCCAGCTCTACCTGCACGGTTTGCATGTAGGGCTTGGAATCTTTATCCGGATCGTAGCGGTAGAGTTTGAAAGTACGCTTCATTTTGATCTTCTCTCGTGGGCTGCTGGATTAGAACGTACGGACCTTGGGAGGTACGCTGGCAACGGTCAGGGGCTTGAGGTTCACAGGCTTGTAGCTCAGGCCGTTGGAGGCGCTGTCCCACAAGGTGTGCTTGAGCCATTCCTTGTCGTTGCGACCCAGCGGGAATTCGGCGTGGTCGGCAGGGTGCTCGTAGTCGTACACGGTGTGCGCGCCACGGCATTCCTTGCGGGCAGCAGCCGATGTCATGGTGGCCTGTGCCACTTCGATCAGGTTGTCCACTTCCAGGGCTTCCATGCGGGCGGTATTCCACACCATGGACTTGTCCTTCAGAGTCACCGAGCCCACGCGTTCGCGGATGGCGTTGATCTTGGTCACGCCTTCGTCCATGCTCTTTTGCGTGCGGAACACGCCAGCATGGTTTTGCATGGAAGCGCGGATGTCGCCGGCGACTTCCTGGGCGTACGTGCCTTCCTTGGATTCCTGCAGCTGGTTCAGACGTGCCAGAGTGCGGTCCGAGCCGTCGGCAGGCACGGCTTTGTGAGCGCCAAAACCGTTGACGAATTGCACGATGTGCTTGCCCGCAGCCTTGCCGAACACCAACAGGTCCAGCAGCGAGTTGGTGCCCAGGCGGTTGGCGCCGTGCACCGACACGCAAGAACATTCGCCCACGGCGTACAAGCCGTTGACCACGTTGTTTTGCTGTCCGTCCCAGGTCACGACCTGGCCGTTGATGTTGGTGGGGATGCCGCCCATCTGGTAGTGGATGGTGGGAACCACGGGAATGGGTTCCTTGGTGATGTCCACGTTGGCGAAGTTGTGGCCGATTTCTTCCACCGAAGGCAGGCGCTTGCGGATGGTGTCTGCACCCAGGTGGTCCAGCTTCATCAGGATGTAGTCCTTGTTGGGACCGCAGCCGCGACCTTCCTTGATTTCCTGGTCCATGGAGCGGGACACGAAGTCACGTGGAGCCAAGTCCTTCAGGGTAGGCGCGTAACGCTCCATGAAGCGCTCGCCTTCGCTATTGAGCAAAATAGCGCCTTCGCCACGGCAGCCTTCGGTCAGCAGCACGCCGGCACCGGCCACGCCGGTGGGGTGGAACTGCCAGAATTCCATGTCTTGCAGCGGGATGCCAGCGCGTGCTGCCATGCCCAGGCCGTCGCCGGTGTTGATGAAGGCATTGGTCGAAGCCTGGAAAATGCGGCCAGCGCCACCGGTAGCCAGCAGCACCGCCTTGGCGTGCAGCTCGTACAGGTCGCCGGTTTCCAGTTCGATGGCGGTCACGCCCACCACATCGCCGTCCACGTTGCGGATCAGATCCAGGGCCATCCACTCCACGAAGAAGTTGGTCTTGGAAGCCACGTTTTGCTGGTACAGCGTGTGCAGCATGGCGTGACCGGTACGGTCAGCGGCAGCGCAGGCACGTTGCACGGGCTTTTCGCCGTAGTTGGCCGTGTGGCCGCCGAAAGGACGCTGGTAGATGGTGCCGTCGGGGTTGCGGTCGAACGGCATGCCGAAGTGTTCGAGCTCGATGACGACGTTGGGTGCTTCACGGCACATGAACTCGATGGCGTCCTGGTCGCCCAGCCAGTCAGAGCCCTTGATGGTGTCGTAGAAGTGATAGTGCCAGTTGTCTTCGGCCATGTTGCCCAGCGACGCGGACACGCCACCTTGAGCAGCCACGGTGTGCGAACGGGTAGGGAAAACTTTGGTCAGCGAAGCGACGGACAGACCGGCACGCGACAGTTCCAGCGCAGCGCGCAGGCCGGAGCCGCCGGCACCGACGATGACGACGTCAAACTTGCGCTTGGTGATTTTTGCTTTGGTATAGCTCATTCTTAACCTTCAATCGTGGAGACTGTGTCTCGATCAGAGACGCCACAGAACCTGAATGCCCCAGCCGATGCAGCCGACCAGCCAGACGATCGTGAAAACGTGCAGGACAAAACGCAGGCCCACGGGCTGCACATAGTCCATCCAGATGTCGCGCACGCCAATCCAGGCGTGCCAGCCCAGCGACACAAACAGTGTCAGGGTCAGGAACTTCATCCATTGGGGGGCAAAGACGCCGGCCCACATTTCATAGCCCACGGGTTCGCCGGAAGTCAGAAAGCGAACCAGCAGAACCACAGTGAACAGTGCCATCAGCACTGCAGTCGCGCGCTGGGCCAGGAAGTCGCGGGTGCCGTAATGCGCGCCGACCACGGTGCGCTTGGAGCCGTAATTCACGGACATGGTTTTTCCTTATCGTGAGGGTTTGATTGCTGCTGTACTGATTAGTACAGGCCAAACAGCTTGGCGCCGAGCGCAGCAGTCAGGGCGAGGCTGATGACCAGCACGGTCAAGGCAGTGCTCTTGCCGGTCTGCTTGTTGGCAGCGTGGTGGTTCACGTCCATCACCAGGTGGCGAACACCGGCGCAGAAGTGGTGCAGATAAGCCCAGATCAAGGCCAGGCAAGCCAGCTTGGCCAGCCAGCCGAAGCTGCCGGCGAAAACCGAAGTGAACGCATCAAACGAGATTTCCGAAGACAGGGACTTGTCGAACATCCAGATGATGAATGGCAACAAGAGGAACATCAGCAAGCCGCTGACGCGGTGCAGGATGGAGACCCAGGCGGCAGGAGCCATTCTGTAGGTCGGCAAGTCTTTCAAGAGGTTGATGTTGCGGAACTCTGGCCGCTGTTTTGATTGCTCTGTCATGGCAGGGGGCTTTCGTGGATGTAACTGCGTTGTAATCGCTAGTGCGAAGCGACACAAAATTCTATTGCAATGCAGCAGAAGCTGTTGGCCGAAATTGCTTAGCAGACGACAGAGAGTCGTTGCAATTCACGCTTTTCCGGGGGATTTAGCTCAAAGCATTGCGGTAATGATGGGTATCGGTGCGGTACAGGCCGCGGCGTAACTCCATGGGAACATCGTTGTAGGTGAAGGCCGTGCGCTCCACGCTGAGGAGTGGCGTAGTGCTGGGAATGCCCAGAATCTGCGACTGCTCTGCGTCAGGGAGAACGGCACGAATTTTTTCATCGGCCCGCACCATGCGCACGCCATATTCGAGCTCGAACATGGCGTAGGTTGGGCCCTGATAATTGGACATTTGCTCGATTGTCAGGCCCTTGAAGGCGTTGCCCGGCAGCCAGATGTCTTCCAAAATCGTAGGAATACCGGCAAACGCCAGGGTGCGGCGCACATGCATGACGGCATCGCCCGTGCGCAGGGCCAGGGCGCGGGCCACGTCGGCGGGCGCGCGCAGGCGGCGGCACTCCAGGATATGGCGCTCGGCACGGCCTTCGCGCTGCAGGTCGCCCGCGTCGGGTTGCAGCTTCAGAAATCGGTATTGCACCTGCTGGGCGGCGTGGGTGGCCACGAAAGTACCTTTGCCCTGGCGACGCATCACCAGGTTCTCGGCTGCCAGCTCGTCAATGGCCTTGCGCACCGTGCCCTGGCTGACCTTGAAGCGGGCCGCCAGTTCCATTTCGCTGGGAATCAGTTCTCCGGGGCGCCATTCGCCAGCCTCAAGGCTCTGCAGGATCAGCCCCTTGATCTGTTGATAAAGCGGGCTGAAGGCCGGGGTCGATACGCCAGCGCCACCGGTGTTGGTGGCGGATTCTGGGGCTTGATGGTGAAGGGTAGACATAGTTTTTTTAGAGGGGTGCCTCCGCGATGCGACGCGCAAAAACGATTGGGTGTTTATGCTAGTGTAGCTCTTTGTGGATCATATCTTATATAAGATATAAGACAAATTGACCAGGCTTAGAATTCAGCAGTACACTTCCGCCATGTTTTGTGGCGCACGGGCTGCCGGTGTTAGACGCTGGTGCCGCCTGGCACTCATAACATCCCACTTTTTTCCAATTGGAGTTTCACCATGAGCAAGAAGCCCGTCCGTGTTGCCGTTACTGGCGCAGCTGGCCAAATCGGTTACGCACTGTTGTTCCGCATCGCCTCCGGCGAAATGTTGGGCAAGGATCAGCCCGTCATTTTGCAACTGCTTGAGATTCCCGACGAGAAGGCTCAGAACGCTCTGAAGGGCGTGATCATGGAGCTGGAAGACTGCGCATTCCCTCTGCTGGCCGGCATCGAAGCCCACAGCGATCCTCTGACAGCCTTCAAGGACACCGACTACGCTCTGCTCGTGGGTGCCCGTCCTCGCGGTCCCGGCATGGAACGTGCTGACCTGCTGGCGGCCAATGCCCAGATCTTCACGGCCCAGGGCAAGGCTCTGAACGCTGTTGCTTCGCGCAACGTGAAGGTGCTGGTCGTGGGCAACCCCGCCAACACCAACGCTTACATCGCCATGAAGTCGGCTCCCGATCTGCCAGCCAAGAACTTCACCGCCATGCTGCGTCTGGACCACAACCGTGCCGCTTCCCAGCTGGCTGCCAAGGCAGGCTTCAAGGTTGGCGACATCAAGCACCTGACCGTGTGGGGCAACCACTCGCCCACCATGTACGCTGACTACCGCTTCGCTACCGTGGACGGCAAGTCTGTGAAGGACATGATCAACGATCAAGTCTGGAACAAGGACGTGTTCCTGCCCACCGTGGGCAAGCGCGGCGCTGCCATCATTGCAGCTCGTGGCCTGTCTTCGGCTGCATCGGCTGCCAACGCTGCCATCGACCACATGCGCGACTGGGCTCTGGGCTCCAACGGCGAATGGGTCACCATGGGCGTGCCTTCCAATGGCGAGTACGGCATTCCTGCCGGCATCGTGTTCGGCTTCCCCGTGACCACTGAAAACGGCGAATACAAGATCGTCGAAGGTCTGGAAATCGACGCTTTCTCGCAAGAAGGCATCGACAAGACTCTGGCTGAGCTGCAAGGCGAGCAAGACGGCGTCAAGCACCTGCTGTAAGCCAAAAGCCAGCGACTCGCATGCAAGATTGGAACCCTGCGCTGTATCTGCGCTTTGCCAATGAGCGTACGCGCCCTGCGGCAGAGCTGCTGGCACGCGTGCCCCTGACTCAGGCCCGCCATGTGGTGGACCTGGGCTGCGGGCCGGGTAATTCCACCGAGCTGCTGGTCCAGCGCTTTGTCGGTGCCCAGGTCCTGGGCATCGACAATTCCGAGGCCATGGTGCAAGCCGCTCGCAAGGCGCTTGCCCAGGCCCGGTTTGCCTTGGGAGATATTGCTTCCTGGGCACCAGAGCAGGGCGCGGATGCCGATGGCATCGCCCCCGATCTGATTTATGCCAACGCTTCCCTGCAATGGGTGGGCGGGCATGAAGAGCTGATTCCGCGTCTGTTTTCGCAACTGGCCCCCGGTGGCGTGCTGGCGATACAGATGCCTGACAACCGTCAGCAGCCCTCGCACCGCCTCATGCGCGAAGTGGCCGAGCTGCCGCAGTTTGTCTCGCATATCGGTGATGCCAACAAGGTGCGCACCGAGATTTTGCCCATAGGGGCTTATTACGATTTACTGGCTGCGCCTGGCGCACAGTCTGCCTGCGTGGATGTGTGGCACACGGTGTACCAGCATCCCATGGAGTCCGCTGCGGCCATTGTTCAGTGGTTGAGCGGAACCGGGCTCAAGCCCTTTGTCGAAGGTCTGCCCGCTTCGCTGCAGACCGAGTTTCTGGCCGAGTACCAGCGCCGCATCGATGTGGCCTATCCGCAGCGTGCCGATGGCAAACGCCTGCTGGCTTTCCCCCGACTTTTTTTGCTGGCTCAGCGCAAGGCATGACGACGATGGAAATGGTTCATCCCGCGACAGTTTTGTTGGACGCGCAAGGCGGAGCCCTGCGTCTGCCGGTTTGCGACCACTACAGCGGCGTGGAAGTGCGCATGCGCAAAAGCCTGCAGCTGCAGGCTGAAATGCTGCAGGAATTCGGCACCTGCGTCTTTGATGTGACGCTGGACTGCGAAGACGGCGCGCCCGTGGGGCAGGAAGCTGAGCATGCCAAGCTGGTGGCCGAGCTGGCCAATGGCGCAGCCGCAGGCACCCGCGTGGCGGCCCGCGTTCATGCGGTGGACCATGCCCACTTTCAGCAGGATCTGGACATCATTGCCGGCGAAGCCGGTGAGCGCCTGTGCCACATCATGCTGCCCAAGGTGGAAAGCGTGGACGACGTGCTCATGGCTGAAAAGGCCTTGCAGCGTGCATCAGATAAGAGTATTCCGCTACATGTTTTGATTGAATCGCCGGCGGCGGTGCAGCAGGCTTTCGAGATTGCCTCTCACCCCGCAGTGCAAAGCATCTCGTTTGGGCTGATGGACTTTGTCTCGGCCCATGGCGGTGCGATTCCCGCTTCGGCCATGACGGCGCAGGGTCAGTTCGAGCATCCGCTGGTCGTGCGTGCCAAGCTGGAGATTGCCGCCGCCTGCCATGCCCATGGCAAAGTGCCTTCGCACTGCGTGGTGACCGAGTTCAAGAATCCGCAGGCGCTGCAGGCCTGCGCGCAAAAAGCTTCGCGCGAGCTGGGCTACACCCGCATGTGGAGTATTCACCCGGACCAGATTCGTCCCATTTTGCGTGCGTTTGCGCCCGCAGATGACGAGGTGAGACAGGCGGCACAAATTCTTACCGTGGCGGCAGTGCAAAATTGGGCCCCCATCAGTCTGGATGGGGTATTACATGATCGCGCCAGTTATCGCTATTTCTGGCAGCTGCTTGAGCGCGCTCATCAAACGGGGCTGACCTTGCCGGATGCTGTGCAACCGTGGTTTGCTCCTGAATTCAATCATTGAACCCAACAGAAAGTCTCAGGAGCTTGTTCCTATGAAGACCCTCATCGCCACTCTTTTGATCGCCGCCCCCCTGATGGTGGTCAACCACGCCGCCGTTGCCGCCACCCCGACCAAGAGCACAGCCAAGACCACGGCTCCCGCCAAGAAGTCTGCTGCCAAGAAAGGCGTGAAGGCTGCAGCCGGTGCTGCCGCCGCTGGTGCTGCGGTTGCCGTGGTGGCCGCCGGTCCGGCCTCTGCTGCCTTGAGCACGGAAGATCTGGCCGTGTCCGAGCGCGTGTTCAAGGGCCGCATTCCCTGCGAGCTGGGTGCCCACGTGAACGTGACGGCCGATTCGGCCAACCCCGGCTACTTCATCGTGGACGGCCGTGGCTTCAAGTACCACATGGCGCCTGTGAGCACCACCACCGGCACCGTGCGTCTGGAAGACAAGGCCGCTGGCGCGGTCTGGCTGCAGATTGCCAACAAGTCCATGTTGATGAACCAGAAGGCCGGCCAGCGCCTGGCCGATGAATGCATGAGCCCCGAGCAGCAGCAAGTGGCCGACGCCATCAAGAAGAACCCACCTCCTAGCCTGTTGGACAACAAATAAGTCCCGCAAGGCTGAGGGCTGCCCTGTCCCACGCATGGCAGCCCTGTGATTTGCGCCACCCGCGCAGCCTTTTCCGAAAAAACCATTGGAGAGAACCCATGTTGAAAGCCTACCGTGACCATGTGGCAGAACGCGCCGCACTGGGCATCCCCCCTCTGCCTCTGGATGCCAAGCAAGTCGCTGAGCTGATCGAGCTGATCAAGAACCCGCCCGCTGGCGAAGACGCCTTTCTGCTCGATCTGCTGACCCACCGCGTGCCGCCCGGAGTGGACGATGCGGCCAAGGTCAAGGCTTCCTTCCTGGCTGCCGTGGCCCATGGCGACGTGAAAGTGGCGCTCATCTCCAAGTCCAAGGCCACCGAGCTGCTGGGCACCATGGTGGGCGGCTACAACGTTCATCCCCTGATCGAGCTGCTGGACGACGCCGAAGTCGCCGGCGTGGCTGCCGATGCGCTGAAGAAGACATTGCTGATGTTCGACTTCTTCAACGACGTGGCCGACAAGGCTAAGGCCGGCAATGCCAAGGCCAAGGAAGTGATGCAAAGCTGGGCTGACGCCGAGTGGTTCACTTCGCGTCCCGAAGTCGAAAAGAAGATCACCGTCACCGTCTTCAAGGTGCCCGGCGAAACCAATACCGACGATCTGTCGCCCGCTCCCGATGCTTGGAGCCGTCCCGACATTCCGCTGCACTACCTGGCCATGCTCAAGAACACGCGTCCCGACGCGGCGTTCAAGCCCGAGGAAGACGGCAAGCGCGGTCCCATGAAGTTCATCGACGAGCTCAAGGCCAAGGGCAACCTGGTCGCCTACGTGGGCGACGTGGTGGGCACCGGTTCTTCGCGCAAGTCGGCGACCAACTCCATCGTCTGGGCCACCGGCCAGGACATTCCTTTCGTCCCCAACAAGCGCTTTGGTGGCGTGACCCTGGGCGGCAAGATTGCTCCCATCTTCTTCAACACGCAGGAAGATTCGGGCTCGCTGCCTATCGAAGTGGACGTTTCCAAGCTGGAAATGGGCGATGTGATCGACGTGCTGCCCTACGACGGCAAGATCGTCAAGGACGGCGCGACCGTTGCCGAGTTCCAGCTCAAGAGCGACGTGCTGTTTGACGAAGTGCGCGCCGGCGGCCGTATCAACCTGATCATCGGCCGTTCGCTGACCGCCAAGGCCCGCGAATTCCTGGGTCTGGCTGCTTCCACCGCTTTCCGTCTGCCCACTGCGCCGACTGAAACCAAGGCTGGCTTCACTCTGGCCCAAAAGATGGTCGGTCGTGCTGTCGGTCTGCCAGAAGGCCAGGGCGTGCGTCCCGGTACTTACTGCGAACCCCGCATGACTACCGTTGGCTCGCAAGACACCACCGGCCCCATGACCCGCGACGAGTTGAAGGATCTGGCCTGCCTGGGCTTCTCCGCCGACATGGTGATGCAATCCTTCTGCCACACGGCCGCTTACCCCAAGCCCGTGGACGTGAAGACCCACCGCGAACTGCCCCAGTTCATCAGCAACCGCGGCGGCGTGGCCCTGCGTCCTGGTGACGGCGTGATCCACAGCTGGCTCAACCGCCTGCTGTTGCCCGATACCGTGGGCACCGGCGGCGACTCGCACACCCGTTTCCCCATCGGCATTTCCTTCCCCGCAGGCTCCGGTCTGGTGGCCTTCGGCGCCGCCACCGGCGTGATGCCTCTGGACATGCCCGAATCGGTTCTGGTGCGCTTCAAGGGCGAAATGCAGCCCGGCGTGACCTTGCGCGATCTGGTGCACGCAATTCCTCTGTACGCCATCAAGGCCGGTCTGCTGACCGTGGCCAAGGCCGGCAAGATCAACGAATTCTCGGGTCGCATCCTGGAAATCGAAGGTCTGCCAGACCTGAAGGTCGAGCAAGCTTTCGAGCTGTCCGACGCCTCGGCCGAGCGCTCTGCCGCCGGTTGCACCATCAAGCTCAACCCCGAGCCGGTCAAGGAATACCTGACGTCGAACATCGTTCTGATGAAGAACATGATCGCCGAGGGTTACCAGGACGCCAAGACGCTGCAACGCCGCATTGAAAAGGTCGAAGCCTGGCTGGCCCAGCCCGATCTGCTGGCTGCCGACAAGGACGCCGAGTACGCCCACGTCATCGAAATCGATCTGGCCGACATCAAGGAACCTATCGTCTGCTGCCCCAACGATCCCGATGATGCCAAGTTCCTGTCCGAAGTGGCCGGCACCAAGATCGATGAAGCCTTCATCGGTTCGTGCATGACCAACATCGGTCACTTCCGCGCTGCAGCCAAGCTGCTGGGCGGCCAGCGCGACATTCCCGTCAAGCTGTGGGTGGCTCCTCCCACCAAGATGGACCAGAGCGAGCTGATCAAGGAGGGCCATTACGCCGCCTTTGGCACGGCCGGTGCCCGTACCGAAATGCCCGGCTGCTCGCTGTGCATGGGCAACCAGGCTCAGGTACGTGAAGGTGCGACGGTGATCTCCACCTCCACCCGCAACTTCCCCAACCGTCTGGGCAAGAACACGCAAGTGTTCCTGGGCTCGGCCGAACTGGCTGCGATCGCCTCGCGTCTGGGCAAGCTGCCTTCCAAGGAAGAGTACCTGAGCGAAATGGGCGTGATCGATGCCGACAAGGCATCGGTGTACCGCTACATGAACTTCGACCAGATCGCCGAGTACGCCGAAGTGGCTGCCAAGGTGTAAGCGTCTACAGCAAGGCCTTCCAAGGCCTGGCTCCCAAAGCCCGCAGGATGAAAGTCCTGCGGGCTTTGGTTTTTTCAGGCCGGCTGTTTCAGCCGCTGCAGCACCAGTTGCGTTTCGGCATTGGCCGGAAAAAAGGATTCGACGGCCAGCTCCTGCAGCGTTACATCCACGGGCGTGCCGAAGATGGTGATGGTGCTGATGAAGCTCAGTTTGCCCAGTTCGGTGTTCAGCTCGAAGGGCACGGCGATAGGGCTGGCGGGCGATGCTCCATGCGTGGCCTCGTCATGGCAGGGGTAGGCGGCAATCTCGTCATGCAGCACCTGCAGCACGCTATCTGCCGTGGCGGCTATTTGCTGCTGCAAGCGGTGCAGCAGATGAGCGCGCCACTGGTCGGCATTGGCCAGGCGCGGCCCCAGTCCTTCGGGGTGAAGGCTCAGGCGCAGCACGTTCACGGGCGGCTGCAGCAACCAGGGGGCCACGCCGCTCAGCAGCAGCGGCACGATGGCATTGGCGGCCACCAGGTTCCAGTGCCTGTCCACGGCCAGAGCGGGGTTGGGTTCGTGGCTCTTGAGCACCAGATCCACGGCCTGGCGCGCGGCAGCCAGATCGGGATGGTCCAGCGGGCGTGCCTGGTACATGGGCGCAAAGCCCGCGGCCACCAGCAGCGCGTTGCGCTCGCGCAGCGGCACCGAGAGGCGCTCGGCCAGGCGCAGCACCATCTCGCGGCTGGGCTGTGCACGGCCGGTTTCCACATAGCTCAGGTGACGGGTCGAGATTTCGGCATCCAGCGCCAGACCTTGCTGACTCAGCCGGCGGTGCTGGCGCCAGTGGCGCAGGTGCTCGCCGAACGGTGCGCGTGCACCGGGCTGGGCAAGGGAGGAGGGGACGGTGCTGAGGCTCATGGCTGCATCGTAGTGGCAGGCCAGATGCCAGGCCATGACCTGCGAGGTTATCGACGCTGTGCAGATCGATGGCAATCATGGAGTCCAGCAGCCGGCACAGGGCCGGTCGCAGACCTTTTGATTCAACAGGAGTTTTCCATGTCCCTCTTTGCTTCTCCCCGGTTTCTGCCTCGTGTGATGTGGGCCGACGCGGCTTCCTGTACGGCCACGGGCGCTTTGCAACTGGCTGCCACCCAGCCGCTGGCGGAATTGACGGGTTTGCCGCCTTCCTTGCTGACGGGCACGGGCATCTTTCTGCTGGCCTATGCGCTGGCCGCCGGCTGGATGGCGCGCCGCCAGCCTGTGCCGCGCACGCTGATCGGCCTGGTGGCCGTGGGCAATCTGGGCTGGGCGCTGGGCTGTGCGGCGTTGATCTTTGGCTCAGGCTTGCCGCTGAATGCCTGGGGCGTGGCCTGGGTGGCGGTGCAGGCCGTCGTGGTGTTGGCCCTGGCCGATCTGCAGTGGGCGGGTCTGCGTGCCACGCGCCATGCGGCAGCTGGCGGGCAGCAGGCCGCTGCCTGAGCTAATCAAAAAGAGAGCTGACAGCGCCTGCCAATCATTGAAAAGAGATTGTTTTCATGCTGACCTTATTAGGTGACAGGCGCTGCCAGCTATGCTTTTCGTTATAGCCACCATGCCCCTGGATGGATAAGCGGGCCCGGGGCGGCGCAGATAATTTCAAACGCTTAAAATTCACGGTTGCGCCGCGCTGGCGCTTTCTTCGCAACCATGGGTTCCCTCGCCCCCATCGACCAAAAAGGAATGTCATGACATCCGCTCATGCCGTGCAGACGCCATCGTCGCGCGTGCCGTTTTATCTTTCTGTTCTCGTGGTGTTCCACATCGCCATCGTCATCGCCAGCAACTATCTGGTGCAACTGCCGATCACGCTGCTGGGCTATCACAGCACCTGGGGTGCCTTCAGCTTCCCCTTCATCTTCCTGGCCACCGACCTGACCGTGCGCCTGATCGGCAAGGTCGAGGCGCGGCGCGTCATCACGCGCGCCATGTTGCCCGCGCTCTTGGTGTCCTATGTGGTGGGCGTGCTATTCCATGAGGGCCACTTCAATGGCTGGGAGGCGCTGCAAAGCTTCAACAGCTTTGTGTTCCGCATCGCACTTGCCAGCTTTGCCGCCTATGTGCTGGGCCAGTTGCTGGACATCCAGGTCTTTGACCGTATCCGCCAGCAAAGCCATGTCTGGTGGCTGGCGCCGGCAGCGGCTTCGGTGTTCGGCCAGGTGCTGGACACGGCGGCCTTTTTCTCGATCGCTTTCTGGCACAGCAGCGATGCCTTCATGGCCGCCAACTGGATGGAAATCGCCATGGTCGATTACGTCATCAAGCTGGCGGTGAGCCTGTTGCTGTTCGTTCCCGCCTACGGCGTGGTGCTGGCCACCATTGTGCGCACCATGCGCATGCCGACCGAGCCGGCGACCACGGCTGCTTGAGCCTCGCCCAGCCCCTGGTTTCCAAGGGGCGCTCTGAATCAGTCCGAGCCCGCCATGAAAAAGGCCGCCCTATCAAGGCGGCCTTTGCATTTTCCAAGCGTCTTGCGGCTCAGGCCTGGCTTTGCAGATAGTTCTGCAGCCCGACCTTGTCGATCAGGCCCAGCTGCTTTTCCAGCCAGTAGGCATGGTCTTCCTCGGTGTCGCGCAACTGGGCCAGCAAAATGTCGCGACTCACATAGTCGCGGTGCTGCTCGCACAGCGCAATGCCTTGTTGAAGGCCGGCACGCACCTCGTATTCGGTGTCCAGATCCTTGCTCAGCATCTCGGGCACGGTTTCGCCGGGCGTGAATTCCTTGGGGCGCATGTCGGGGCGGTCGCCCAGCATCAGGATGCGGCGCAGGATAGCGTCGGCATGCTGGGTCTCTTCCTGCATCTCATGGTCCAGGCGGGTGAACAGCTTGCTAAAGCCCTGGTCTTCATAGATGCGCGAGTGCGCGAAGTACTGATCGCGCGCTGCGAGCTCGCCACGCAGCAGCTCCTTGAGGTAGTCGACGACTTCGGGATGGCCTTGCATATTTGTTGTTCTCGGTGAAGCAGGTGAAGTACGAAGTATCCCGCAGCTGGCTTCAGGGGACAAAGACAGCTATCAATTCCCGAGCGCCAGCGTTCTGGATGCGGGCCGTAAGCAGATGTATTCGCATTGCCGAAGTGCGTGTTTCGGTGGATCCGTCTGCCGGTGGTAACTGGCTGGGGTCGGGCAGTAGCAGACATTTTTACTTCGGCGCTGATGGTAAAAAGTAGTCCTAACTTGCTGAGTGCTTAACAATTCATGAACATTCGAAGATTTAGAAATGGCGATGAATCGGCGCTCTTTCGCGTCTTTTTTTCAGCCGTACATGACTCTGCTTCACAGGACTACACACCAGAGCAGGTAGATGCATGGGCACCAGCAGATATCGACCCCGAGCTGTGGGCTGGCCATATGAGAGCTCTTCAACCGTTTGTCGTCGAGCATGAGGAAGAAATTGTGGGGTACGCAGACATTCAGCTTAATGGTTACATAGACCATTTCTTCGTCTCTGGCTCCTATGCGCGACAAGGTATCGGAACCCTGTTGATGAAACATATTCAAGAAGAAGCCCAACTGCTTGGCATTGCCGAGATGACGTCTGATGTGAGCAAGACTGCAGAGCCCTTCTTTGTTCGACATGGCTTTCAAGTGGTGAAGCGAGGGTTCCCAATTCGTCGTGGCGTAACACTTCAAAATGCATTGATGCGCAAAAAAACTAGCGCAGCTCTGAATTGACTAACAGCCGCTTGGGTCGTTCTGCGACAGTCGCACGCCGGGTCGAACAGCGATAGCCGCAGCCGGCCAGGAACCCACTTTCCTAATACCATCCCATATTCGCTCGAGTGTCGCTATGTAACTTGCGAACTGGGTGAGAACCGCACGCAGGGGCACTTCAAGACGCAGCCCTGGTAGGCGGTCTACGCCCTCGAGTCAAAATCTAAGGCGCAGTCGGCAGTGCGTTGATAGAGCGCAAAACCTTGCGTGCAATGCTCTGGCGTTTGGCAAGGTCGCCGAGTCTGTTCGGTGTGTCCATGTTCAAGGCGAAGAAGACGGGTCCGCTGGGCCACTCTACCCAACCCACCCACCAGCCGATTTTTCCGGTCCAGCCCGTTTTGGCGCGCAGTATCCAGTCAGGGCCGGCTTCATTGACCATCACGTCCTTCACAAGCCGTTGGTGTGCGACCTGGAAAGGCAGTTGATTGCGGTAAAGCCGCTGAAGGAAAGCAATCTGCTCGAAAGATGAGATGGCGAGGTCGCCCTCAACCCAGAATGGCTTGTCGCCCGTGGCGACCGCATTGCCATACCCAATCTTTCGCATGTAGTCGGTTTCGCGTGCATCGCCGAGTTCCTCGGCAAAACGCTCATATACCCAGACGGTGGAATTTCTCATCGCCGAGCGCAGATTCTGGTCCATGTTCCACGCCGCCGTAGGTCGTTTCACGCCATCCCACGGGATGACTTGAAATTCGTCACGCAGCAGACCTGCATCAAGCGCGAATAGGCTGTGCGGAATCTTGAAAGTAGAGGCTGGCGAGTAACGCCGATTGGCACGCGACACGTTGTAGACGTGGGTGGTTTCAGATTGACCTCGGGCATCGAGAACGACGATGCAGCCTTGTGCATCGGCTTCTGTGAAGAACCGAGACCACTCGTTCATTTCTTGCAGCTGCGGGCCGGCCATTGCCCCTTGAGCAAACCCTGCGGCCAGGGCAGATAACACCAAATTTCGTCGATTCATGCGACTAGTTTAAATGTCAAAGGAGCTCGCTCTTGGGGGGTGGAATAGTGACTGTGTCGGTCGGTTGCAGCCGATGGCCGGATTGAGCGCGCTGCTCAGTTCGTAGCGGAATGCTGGTCAACGGACAGCCCGCATCCGTACTTGGGTTGCCATGACTTGGCGTCAAAGTTCGGCCACGGCCTGCTTTAGACAGGTCAGCAGCTCCTGCACCAGCGGATTGGCTGGCGTGCGGCGCCACATGGCCAGCATTTCGGACGAAGGGTGTGATCCCAGCAGCGGGCGGAAGACCAGGCGCGGCATTCCCACGCGCTCCAGCGCGGCAGGTACCAGTGCCACGCCCTGGCCCAGCGAGACCAGGGAGATCACCGACAGCCAGTGTCTTACCTCGTGCCGCACCTCGGGTGCGAAGCCGTGGGCCTGGCACATCTCGTAGATGCGCTGGTGGTAGGTCGGCGAGACCAGGCTGGAAAACAGGATCAGCCGGTCGTTCCTGAGTTCGGCCAAGTCGACGGCTGCGCTGGCATGCAGCGCATGGTGCTCGGGCATGCAGACCACGAAGGGCTCTTCCATGATGAGCTGGCTGGCAATGGTTTCGGGCGGCTGTATGGAGTGGACCAGAGCCATGTCCAGCCGCATCTGCTGCAGCTCCAGGATTTGCTCGGCGCTGTTGGCTTCCAGCATGTCCACGCGCACCTGGGGGTGGGTTTGCTGGAACTGCTCCAGCGCCTGGGGCAGGCCGCGATACAGGCTGGAGCCGACAAAACCCAGGCGCAGATGGCCGCGCGTGCCCAGGGCCACATCGCGTGTTTCCTGCGCGGCCTGTTGGCTCAGGGCCAGCAGCTGGCGTGCCTTGCCCAGCAGGTGCTCGCCCGCTGCCGTCATGCGCACTTCCTTGCTGTTGCGCTCAAAAAGACTGGCTTGCAGCTCCTGCTCCAGCTGTTTGATGGCCACGCTCAGCGGCGGCTGCGAGATGGCCAGCCGCTGGGCGGCACGGCCAAAGTGCAGCTCTTCGGCCACGACGACAAAGTAGCGCAACAGGCGTAATTCCATTCCAGCTCCAGTCAAAGTGCTTGATTGATACTTAAAAAGTATTGTTCATGATTTTATTAATATTTGACGCGAATCATGAGAGGCGCTGAAATGGGCGTCAACAGGTGCTGGTATGGATGTTTTTCAAGTTTTGTGTGCTTGAACATGCTGGCCCGCAAGGAGTACCCATGTCGGCTTCCAATCCATCCCAGCAAACCGCCATCGCCAGCGCAGCGGCACAGAGCAGCCACCCCGTGCCCGACCGCCATGGCGCCAATTTCTACGCCGGCGATGCCGAGCTGCAGGCGCTGCTCAAGCTCTATCTGCCCGCCGACCTGCTGGCCCATCTGCAGCCGTATTTTCAGCACATGGGTGAGCTGGCCGGAGGCCGCATCGATGAGCTGGCCAGCATTGCCGACAAGAACCCGCCGGAGCTGGAATACCGCAGCCGCTCTGGCCAGGACCGCCAGCGCATCATCAAGCACCCGGCCTATGAAGAGCTGGAGCGCATCGCCTATGGCGAGTTCGGCCTGCAAGCCATGTCCCATCGCGACGACATGCTGGGCTGGCAGGGCAAGATGCCGCCGATTGTCAAATACGCGCTGACCTATCTGTTCGTGCAGTCCGAGTTCGGCCTGTGCTGCCCGCTGTCGATGACGGATTCGCTGACCCGCACCTTGAAGAAGTTCGGCACGGCCGAGTTGGTGGACAAATACCTGCCCCAGTTGCTGTCGCTGGACTGGGACAGCCAGGCCCAAGGCGCCATGTTCATGACCGAGCAGGCGGCCGGCTCGGACATCTCCAACACCCAGACCATGGCCTATCCCCAGGCCGACGGCAGCTGGCTTCTCACGGGCGACAAATGGTTTTGCTCCAACCCCGATGCGGAATTTGCCATGGTGCTGGCGCGCGTCGATGGCGGTGCGCCCGGCATGAAGGGCATTTCGCTGTTCCTGCTGCCGCGCCATCTCGATGACGGCAGCGACAACCGCTACCGCATCATTCGCTTGAAGGACAAGATGGGCACGCGTTCCATGGCCAGCGGCGAGATCCGCATGGACGGCGCGCTGGCCTATCTGGTGGGCGAGCAGGGTCGGGGCTTTGTGCAGATGGCCGACATGGTCAACAACTCGCGCCTGTCCAACGGCGTGCGTTCGGCCGGCATGATGCGCCGCGCCGTGGCCGAGGCCGAATTCATTGCCCACGAGCGCATCGCCTTCGGCAAGCGCATCGAGGACATGCCGCTGATGCAGCGCCAGCTCGACAAGCTGCGCCTGCCTGCCGAGCAGGCGCGCAGCATGGTGTTCCAGACCGCGCAGACGCTGATGCAATCCGACGCCGGCGCGCCCGATGCCTACGCGCTGCTGCGCATTCTGACGCCCATGCTCAAGTTCCGCGCCTGCCGCGATGCACGCAAGGTCACGGGCGACGCCATGGAAGTGCGCGGTGGCTGCGGCTATATCGAGGAGTGGAGCGACGCGCGCTTGGTGCGCGATTCCCACCTGGGCTCCATCTGGGAGGGCACGAGCAATATCGTGGCGCTGGATGTGATTCGCGCCATCAAGCGCGAAGGCTCGCTGCCTGTATTGCAGAGTTATTTGAAGGGGCTGCTGGATGGGGCGCAGCTCACCGCCGCTTACCGTCAGGCACTGGAAGTGGCTCTGGCCCGCGCCAGCGCCCTGGCCGAAAAAGCCGCCCAGGAAGGTGGCGATGTGCTGGCCCGCCAGGCGGCTACCGGCCTTTACAACTGCACCTCCGCCATCGCCATGGCCTGGGAAGCGGCCAAGACCGGCTCGGCCCAGCGCCTGCGCCTGTCGCAACTGGTGCTGCTGCACCGCGTGCTGCCGCGCGATCCGCTGGAGTCTGGCCAGGTGCCGGCAGCGTGGTTGGCATGATTTGAGTCAAAAGCTGCTCCAGCGCAATATAGAAAAGCGCTGGCAGCTATCAATTTTTATAAGCCAACGCACGATTGGCATATCGCAATCAAGGAGACAAGTCATGAGTTTGAATCGTCGTCTGTTCGTGGGCGCTGGCGTGATGGCCGCTGCGGCCCTGAGTCTGGGAACTTCGCTGGGCGCCGTGGCTGCCGAGAAATTTCCCGAGCGCCCCATCATGTTTGTCGTGCCCTTTCCCCCGGGCGGACCTACCGATGCCATGGCCCGCATTCTGGCCACCGAGCTGACCCGGGAGCTGGGTCAGAGCGTGATCGTGGAAAACAAGGCCGGTGCCGGCGGCAATATCGGTGCGGACTACGTGGCCCGCGCCAAGCCCGATGGCTACACGCTGATGTTCGGCACCTCGGGTCCGCTGGCCATCAACAAGCCGCTGTACAAGACCATCAGCTACGACCCGCGCAGCAGCTTCACGCCCATCATTTACGTGGGCTATCTGCCCAATGTGCTGGTGGTGCGCGCCAACCTGGGCGTGAGCAGCGTCAAGGAGCTGATTGCGCTGGACAAGGCCAAGCCCGGCAAGCTCAACTTTGCTTCGTCCGGCAATGGCGCCTCCTCTCATCTGGCCGGCGTGCTGTTCAACGGCATGGCAGGTACCGACCTTCAGCATGTGCCCTACAAAGGCACGGGCCCGGCGCTCAACGATTTGCTGGCCGGCCAGGTGGACATGGCTTTCACCGACATCCTCACGGCCATGCCCTATATCAAGGCGGGAAAGTTCAAGGCCCTGGGCATTGCCACGGCCAAGCATTCCAGCGCCATGCCGCAAATTCCCACCATTGCCGAGCAAGGTCTGCACGGTTATGACGTCAGCGTGTTCTTTGGCGTGGTCGGCCCCAAGGGCATGGCTGCAGACCGGGTGGAGCTGCTCAACCGTGCCTATACCAAGGCCCTGGATTCCGAGAATGTCAAAAAAGCCTTTGCTGCCCAGGGTCTGGAGCGTGGCGCCGACACCAAGCCAGCCTATCTGACCAGCCTGGTGAAAGCCGAGGTCGACAAGTGGAGTGAAGTGGTGCAAAAAGCCGGCGTCAAGCTGGACTGAACAGATCAACCGGAGGCCGCAATGCAAAGACGTCAACTCCTGATCGCCACGGGCGTGGCTGCCGCGACCCGCAGCTTGCCTGTGCTGGCTGCCGAGGCCTACCTCGAACGCTCCATCACGCTGATCGTGCCTTATGGTGCGGGCGGGCCTACGGATACCCATATCCGTGCCGTGGCCGAGGCCGCCGGCAAGTTGCTGGGCCAGCCCATGGTCATAGACAACCGGGCCGGTGCCAACGGCGTCAATGCGGCCGCCGCGCTGGCCCAGTCGCGCACGGCGGCCGACGGCTATACGCTGGGCATATTGCCGGCCTCGGTGTACCGCGAGCCGCATATGCAGAAAGCCAGCTTCGATCCGCGCAAGAGCTTCAGCTACATCGCACTGCTGTCCGACTACGCCTTTGGCCTGGCCGTGCGCGCCGATGCGCCGTATAAGAGCTGGGCCGACTTTGCGGCCGCCGCCAGAAAGCAGCCGGGCAAGCTCAATGTTGGCGCCACCGGCGCTTTGGGTACGCCGCGCATCGTGATGGACGAGATCGCCGACATGGCGGGCCTGCAGTACAACGTCGTGCCCTACAAGGGCGATGCCGAGCTGGCGACGGCACTGCTGGGCGGCCATATCGATGCCGCGCCGCTGTCAGGCATTGCCGTGCCGCATATCGAGGCCGGCAAGCTGCGCTATCTGGCTATGCTGACGCCCGAGCGCATCAAGCGCTACCCTCAGCTGCCCACGCTGCGCGAGGCCGGCGTCAACGCCTGGATAGATTCGCCGTATGGCGTGGCCGGCCCTGCGGGCATGGATGCGGCGCGGGTGCAAAAACTCAGTACGGCCTTCCAGCAGGCGCTCAGTTCCCCCGCCAGCCTGCAGGCGCTGGAGCAGCTCAACCAGCCGCTCAACTATCTGGATCCCAAGGCCTACCAGGCTTATGCGCTGCAAAGCTTCGCTCGCGAAGAAGCGCGTGTGGCCAAGCTGCGCCAGAGAGGGCTGCTGTCATGAGCGAGCTGCCATTGCCTCCTTTATCGCCTCCTTTATCACCGTTTTCCGGCGAAGCGCCCGGCACGCTGTTCGGCCTGTCCATGCCGCTGGCTGCCGCTTTTCAACTGACCGGCACACATATAGGCAATGACGCTGCCCGCATCGCCATGCCGCCCAATCCTGCCTACGGCAACAGCCGGGGCGACGTGCACGGCGGCGTGCTGGCCATGCTGATGGACTGCGCACTGGCCTCTGCCGTGCGCTCGCACGACCCGGCGCGCTTTGGCGTCGCCACCATCGATCTGACCATGCACTATCTCGCGCCGGCACGGGGCGAGGTTGTGGCTCTGGCCGTATGTGAACGCAGGGGCCGCTCTATCAGCTTTGCGCGCGGCCAGGTCTTTGACAGCGAAGGCACGTTGTTGGCCCTGGCAACGGGCACCTTCAAACTTCTGGAACGCAGCATATGACAACCTCTCTTCCTTCCGGCGCGCTGCAAGGCGTCAAGGTCCTTGACCTGTCGCGCATTCTGGGCGGCCCGTTTTGCGGGCAGGTCCTGGGCGACCACGGCGCCGATGTGCTCAAGGTCGAGCCGCCTCAGGGCGACGACACGCGCACCTGGGGCCCTCCGTTTCAGGAAGGCGTGGCCTCCTATTACTTTGGTCTGAACCGCAACAAGCGCACCCAGCTTCTGGACCTGTCTTCTCCCGAGGGACAGGCGCGCGTGCGCGAACTGATGGCTCAGGCCGATGTGGTGGTGGAGAACTTCAAGGTCGGCACCATGGAGAAGTGGGGCATTGGCTACGAGCAGATGCGCGAGCAATTGCCGCAGCTGATCTGGTGCCGCGTCACCGGCTTTGGCGCCGACGGCCCGCTGGGCAGCCTGCCCGGTTATGACGCTGCCATCCAGGCCATGGGCGGCCTCATGAGCATCAATGGCGAGGCCGACGGCGATCCCTTGCGCGTGGGCCTGCCGGTGGTAGACATGGTCACCGGCCTGAATGCCACGATAGGCGTGCTGCTGGCGCTGCATGAGCGTGCACGCAGCGGCCTGGGGCAACTGGTGGATGCTGCGCTGTATGACTCCGGCCTGTCGCTGCTGCATCCCCATGCTGCCAACTGGTTCATGGGAGGCAAGGTGCCGCAGCGCTCGGGCAATGCCCATCCCAATATCTACCCCTATGACGCTTTGAATACCGGCGGCGCGCCCATTTTTCTGGCTGTGGGCAATGACCGGCAATTCCGCTTGTTGTGCAGCCATGTGGGGCGTGAAGCGCTGGGGCAAGATGTGCGCTTTGCCACGGCCGGCCAGCGCTCGGTCAACCGGGTCGAACTCAAGGCCTTGCTGGAAGAGGCTTTGCTGGTGTTCGATGGCGTGAGTCTGGCCGATGAGCTGATGGCCATTGGCGTGCCCGCCGCGCCGGTGCTCAATGTGGCGCAGGCGCTGGAACATCCGCATACGCAGCACCGGGAGATGATTGTCGAGATGGGCGACTATAAAGGTCTGGGTGCACCGATCAAACTCAGCCGCACCCCCGCCAGCTACCGCTTTGCGCCCTTGAGCGAAGGCCGGGAATTTCTGCCCGACCCGGACGTCGATCTGGACAAGGCTGAGAAACCAGCTGCTTGAAGGCGCTTTGATGCCCGCTTGAGGCAGCATTGACCTGCCTCCGAAAAGCCCGTGCAATGCTTGTGCGGGCTTTTTTCATGGACGCAATCAGATTGATAGCTGCTGGCGCTTATGTATTCAGGGTTTGAGGCAGATTGAATGTGTTTTTCGCAGGCAATCGCTGCCGGCCTCTGGGATACAGCTTTGGCCTGCTGCAGACGCTGGTGATTTCTGCAGTGCTTGCTGCTGGCGGCATGGGCCCAATCGCCGCGCCGCCACAATTTGCAAAAAAGATGGAATAAAACCGCGCTCAGGACTGTTTACCGCAAGTCAACCCCAAGGAGAGACTTCATGTTTCGTATTGCTTCCCTGACCATTCTTTCCGCAGCCCTGCTGGCGGCCTGCTCCACAGCGGCCGTCACGCCTGCGAAATCCCCGGCCACCGTCATGAATGGCGCGCTGGTCGGCCCCAACCAGATGACGCTTTATGTCTTTGACAAGGATGCCGCCGGTTCCGGCAAAAGCGTTTGCAACGGCGGCTGTGCCACCAACTGGCCGCCGCTGATGGCACCCGCCGGCGCTGCCGCCATGGGCGACTGGAGCGTGGTGACGCGTGACGACGGCAGCAAGCAATGGGCGTACAAAGGCCGTCCGCTGTACTTCTGGGTCAAGGATGCCAAGCCTGGCGACATGACGGGTGACGGCTTCCTCAACAATACCTGGCACACCGCCAAGCCCTGAGTGAACATAGACGCGGCCATCGTCCATATCCCGCGCCTGCGCCGCTATGCGCGTGCGCTGGTGGGCGATGCTGCCCAGGCGGACGATCTGGTGCAGGACACGCTTGAGCGTGCCTGCCAGAAATGGGCGCTGTGGCGGCCGCCCGTCGCCGCATCCGCAGACGAGGCCCAGAAAGCCTTGCGCAGCTGGCTGCTGACCCTGATGCACAACCTCTTTGCCAATCAGTGGCAGCAGACGGCGCGCCATCGCACGGTGGAGCTTGATGAGGGCATGGACCCCAGCTACGACCCCACGGCCAAGATGGGGCTGCAGCTGGATCTGCAGCGTGCGCTGACCCTGCTGGCGCCGCAGGCCCGTGAAGTGCTGCTGCTGGTGGGGATGGAGCAGCTCAGTTATGCCGAGACGGCGCAGCTGCTGGGCGTGCCGGTAGGCACTGTGATGTCCCGCCTGTCGCGGGCGCGTGAGCAATTGCGGCGCCTGATGGAAGGAGAAAGACCTGTTGCGAGCGTGCTGAGGGCAGTCAAATGAAAGAGCAATCCATGTCAAGCCACCGCCCCGATGAATCCATGCTGCATGCCTGGATGGATGGCGAGCTGGTGCCTGAAAGCGCCGCCGCTGTGGCGCAATGGCTGGCCGAACACCCCGATGAAGCGGCGCGCATGGCCGCCTTGCAGGCCCAGAATGCCGGCTTGCAGGCCCTGCATGCGCAGGTGCTTGATGAACCGGTGCCGCTGCAGTTGCAGCGCGCGCTGCGGCGTGCGCCCGTGCAATGGCGCTGGCCCCATGCCCTGGCGGCAGGGCTGATGTTGAGCGTGGGCCTTGGCCTGGGTTATGGCGCGGCAAATATGGGCCACCAGCGAGCAGCCCTGGCGCAGGCCGGCGCCTCAGAGGGCTCGGTGCAGACGGTGAAATCGATGCAACTGCCGATGTTTGTGCGCGAGGCGGCGGCGGCCCATGCGGTCTATGTGCCCGAGCAGCGCCACCCGGTCGAGGTGGCCGCGCAGCAGCAGGCCCATCTGGTGCAATGGCTGTCCAAACGGTTGGGCGTACAGCTCAAGCCTCCGGTGCTGGAGGCCCAAGGTTTTCATCTGATGGGCGGGCGTCTGCTGCCCGGCGAAACCGGTCAGGCGCGTGCGCAGTTCATGTACGAGGATGCCGCCGGCCAGCGCCTGACGCTGTATGTGTCGGTGCTGTCCAAGCAGGGCGCCAGTGCTGCGCCCGTGGCCTTTCAGTGGGCCAGCGACGGAGCGACCCAGGGCTTTTACTGGATAGACGGGCAGCAAGGCTATGCCCTGAGCGCCGCCATGCCGCGCGAACGGCTGCAGATGCTGGCCGAGGCGATTTATCACCAGCTGACCTAACACCGTTGCCAGCTCTTGCCCCGCTAAGCCCGTTCCGTAGGCCGGACGGGCTTTGGCTTTTATGCTCTTCGACAAATAGCAAGAGCCGAGGAGTGGGCGGCGCTTGGCAGACGTTCTGCACCGAATCTCGGTAAGTTGATTTCGATCGACTAAGCCTGCATGGGGCATGGACTCCCACACCGCAGCTGGCATGAACTGTGCACAATGGAATGCACCAGAGTTATCCCCGTATTTTTTCGATGGAGAGCCTCACGATGCGTCACGCCTATTCCAAAACCCTGAAGTCCTTCGAGACCGAAAGCGGCAAAAAAGGCCAGTTCTATTCCCTGCCCGCCCTGGCCAAGCAGTTTCCCGAAATCAAGCGGCTGCCGGTATCCATACGCATTGTTCTGGAGTCCGTGCTGCGCAACTGCGACGGCAACAAGATCACCGAAGAACATGTGGCGCAGTTGGCGCGCTGGAAACCCAGGGC
Organism: Comamonas aquatilis; assembly: GCF_965139575.1. Classification (NCBI taxonomy): domain Bacteria; kingdom Pseudomonadati; phylum Pseudomonadota; class Betaproteobacteria; order Burkholderiales; family Comamonadaceae; genus Comamonas; species Comamonas aquatilis. The sequence goes on from NZ_CBCSIW010000022.1 coordinate 54,641, forward strand.
CGAGCGCAGCGATGAAATTCCTTTCGTGGTCTCGCGCGTGGTGCTGCAGGACTTCACCGGCGTGCCGCTGCTGGCCGACCTGGCAGCCATGCGTAGCGTGGCAGCCAAGCTGGGTAAAAAGCCCAAGGCCATCGAGCCGCTGGTGCCGGTGGACCTGGTGGTCGATCACTCCATCATGGTCGATTACTTCGGCACCAAGAAGGCGCTGGATCTGAACATGAAGCTGGAGTTCCAGCGCAACCAGGAACGCTACCAGTTCATGAAGTGGGGCATGCAGGCCTTTGACACTTTTGGCGTAGTGCCTCCCGGTTTCGGCATCGTCCACCAGGTCAATCTGGAGTATCTGGCGCGCGGCGTACACAAGACCAAAGACGGTGTGTACTACCCCGATACGCTGGTGGGAACCGACAGCCACACCACTATGATCAACGGCATTGGTGTGGTGGCCTGGGGTGTGGGCGGTATCGAGGCCGAAGCGGCCATGCTGGGCCAGCCCGTGTACTTTCTGACGCCCGATGTGGTGGGTTTCGAGCTGACCGGCCAGTTGCGCGAAGGCGTGACGGCCACCGATCTGGTGCTCACGGTCACGGAAATCCTGCGCAAGGAAAAAGTGGTTGGCAAGTTCGTCGAGTTCTTTGGCGAAGGCACGCGCACGCTGGCCCTGCCCGATCGCGCCACCATAGGCAATATGGCGCCCGAATACGGTGCCACCATGGGCTTTTTCCCCGTCGATGAGAAAACCATCGAGTACTTCAAGGGCACGGGCCGTACCAAGAACGAAATCCAGGCCTTCGAGGCCTATTTCAAGGCGCAAAAGCTCTTTGGCGTGCCCAAGGCCGGCGAGATTGACTACTCCCATGTGGTGACGCTGGATCTAGGCACGGTGGCACCCAGCCTGGCCGGCCCCAAGCGTCCGCAGGATCGCATCGAGATCGGCCATGTGGCGGGCAAGTTCGGTGAGCTGTTCAGCGCACCGGCGGCCGACAACGGCTTCAACCAGGCGCCCGAGAAGCTGCAAAAGCGCTATCTGGTGCAGGTCGGCGGCATGGAAGCCCTGCCGCCCGATGCCAAGGTTTTGCCAGCGGGCGCGCCGCGCAATGTGATCGAGATGGATGCCAACAAACCCCGACTGGCGCAGGCGCAAGCCAGCGACGTGGCGGCCGACGCACGCACGCAAGCCGGCGAGGGTGCCAGCTTTGACATCGGCAACGGCGATGTGCTGATTGCCGCCATCACCAGCTGCACCAACACCTCCAACCCCAGCGTGATGCTGGCGGCCGGCCTGTTGGCCAAGAAGGCGGTCGAAGCCGGTCTCAAGGTCAAGCCCCATATCAAGACTTCGCTAGCGCCTGGCTCCCGCCTGGTCACGCGCTATCTGACCGAGGCTGGCTTGCTGCCCTATCTGGAAAAGCTGGGCTTTGCCATCGCCGGCTACGGCTGCACCACCTGCATAGGCAATGCCGGCGACCTCACGCCGGAGATCAATGCTTCCATACTGCAGAACAATCTGGTCTGCTCGGCGGTGCTCTCGGGCAACCGCAATTTCGAAGCCCGCATTCACCCCAACATCAAGGCCAATTTCCTGGCCAGCCCGCCCCTGGTTGTGGCCTATGCGATTGCCGGAACCGTCTGTAAGGATTTGATGACCGAGCCGGTGGGCAAGGGCAAGAAAGGCCGCGACATCTATCTGGGGGATATCTGGCCCAGCAGCGAGGAAGTCCATGCCTTGCTCAAGTACGCCATGAACGGCAAGGCCTTCAGAAGCAATTACGAGCAGGTGGCCAGCGAACCCGGCAAGCTCTGGGGAAAAATCCACGGCGTGACGGGCGCGACCTATACCTGGCCCGAGAGCACTTATATCGCCGAGCCGCCGTTCTTCGAGAATTTTGCTCTTGAATTGAAAGCGCCATCCGCAGATGCTGAAAAGGCTGCAGGCCAGAAAGAGTCCAAGTCTGATGCCGTGCCGAATGCAGTACCCAACGCGGTTTATGGCGCCCGTATCATGGCCTTGTTCGGAGACTCCATCACCACCGACCATATCTCGCCGGCAGGCTCCATCAAGGACAGCTCGCCGGCCGGCAAATGGCTGCTGGAGCATGGTGTTCACAAGGCCGACTTCAACAGCTATGGCTCGCGTCGCGGCAACCATGAGGTGATGATGCGCGGCACTTTTGCCAATGTGCGCATCAAGAATCTGATGATTCCCGCAGGTGCCGACGGCTCGCGCGAGGAGGGCGGCGTCACCCTCTACCGTGACGATCACGGCAAGACCGAGAAGCTGCCCATTTATGACGCAGCCATGAAGTACCAGGCTGCCGGCCGCGCCACCGTGGTGCTGGCGGGCGAGGAATACGGCACCGGTTCCAGCCGGGACTGGGCGGCCAAGGGCACGCAACTGCTAGGCATCAAGGCCGTGGTGGCGCGCAGCTTTGAGCGCATTCACCGCTCCAACCTGGTAGGCATGGGCGTGCTGCCGCTGCAGTTCAAGGGCAATGACAGCTGGGAGACGCTGAGCCTGACGGGCGATGAATTCATCGATGTGATTCCCGCCGCCGATCTGGCACCGCAAAGCGATGCACAGCTGATCATCACCCGAGCCGACGGCAGCAAAAAAAGCCTCACTGTCAAGCTGCGTATAGACACGCCTATCGAGGTGGATTACTACCGCCACGGCGGCATCCTGCCCTATGTGCTCAGGCAGTTGCTGAGCTGAGTTGCCTGGAACGACAAAGGCCTGCTCGCTTGCGCGGCAGGCCTTTTTTGCGTCTTGGTGCAGGCTATTTCATGGAATGCAGGCCGAACATATTGCCCTCGGTATCGGTTGCCAGGGCAATAAAGCCATACGGGCCTATGGAGACTTTCTCGCGCTGCAGGCTGCCGCCGTTTTGCTTGACGCGTGCGGCCTGCTCGGCGCAGTCTTCGCAGACAAAATAGACCATGGTGCCGCCGCCGCCTCCGGATGGGCAGCCGGCCATGTGCACCAGCGCCCCGGTTGCTCCGGCCTGGTCGGGCTGGCCCGGAAAAGCCCACATTTCCATATCCGGATGCTCACCGCCTTCGGGCATGGGCAGTGACTGCAACTGGTAGTCCAGAACGGCCTCGTAGAAAGCCTTGGCACGCTGCATGTCCTGAACGTAGATCTCGAACCAGCCCACGGGATTCATTGCCATCACGTACTCCTTGCTTGCGCATTGGTGGAATTGTGATGCTGAGGTGCTTGGCCGCGTGACGCAAGCGGACGCCGCCTCGAATGTCGGGGGCGCGTCAGCGGCCGGCTAGGACAGTCGGCTTCCGGCCAGAGTTCTGGCCTTGCGGCGCTGCCACCAGAGCCAGACGCCGCTAAGACCCAGGCCGGCCAGCACCAGGCCGGTCAGTGCGGTGATGATCTCCAGCAGCACACCGCCCAACTCGCCGGTATGCAGCGGGTAGGCAATTGCTACCGCAGCAGCACCTGTGTCGAGCTCATGCCAGCGCTGCACGGCCAGCAAGGTGCCGGTGCGAGGGTCCAGCCACACCGAGCTGATGCCGTTGGGATGCGGCTCGCCGGGGATGCGAAAGCGTATGCGCATGGCCTGCTTGGCGTTGGCCGCAATCTGCACAAAGCTGGCCTGGCCGTCGGGCATGGCCTCGCGCGCGCTGGCCAGCATGGCGTCCAGGCTGGGTGGGATGAGAGCTGCAGCGGATGGATCCGGTGAAAGCGCGGGCAGCTTGGGTGCCTTGACGGCGGTGGAGCCGCTGAGCGCATTGAGCACATCGCCCAGCGGTCGCCAGGCCATATAGGCACCGGTGACGACCGAGACGGCAATCAGCAGGCCCATGACGACACCGCTCATGCGGTGCAGATCGAACAGGGCGCGCATCAGGTTCTTGTTGAGCACAATGCGCCAGTTGCCAGGCCAGCGCTTGGGCCACCAGAGAATGACGCCGGTCAGCAGCAGCAAGACATAAGCCAAGGCCGTCCAGGCCAGGATGGCTTTGCCGTCGGCGTCCAGCAGCAGCGTGCTGTGCAGCTTGAACAAGGTGTTGACAAAGCCCTCGGTCTCGCCGCGGCGGCCTTGCTCCTCGCCGGAGGCAGGGTTCAGATAGACGGTGCCGCGCCAGCTTGGCGACTGCACCCTGAGCCACAAGCTGTCGCCTGCTTGCTGGGGCAGCTTGAAGCGCAAGGTCGCCTTGCCGCCGAACTCCTGGTGTGCCTGCTCCAGTATCGGGGCCAGATCAGCCACCTGTGTGGCGGTTTGCGTAGCCGCCGAGGCTTTGAAAAATTCGGGATGTGCCCAGCGATCGAGTGGCTGGGCGGCGATGAGCACGGCGCCCGTGAGCCCGGCCAGGATCAGAATCCAGCCCAGGCTCAAGGCAAACCAGCGATGCAGCCGCAGCCACAGAGAACGCAGCGAAGTCATGGGACTATGAGAGGCTCGGGTGCTTAGAAAGGCAGCGAGGCCTGCAGATACACAGTGCGCGGCATGCCCACATACTTGCCGCCGCCGTTGTTGTCGGTGGAGCGGGTGAAGTAGCGGCGGTCAAACACATTCTTCACGCCCACGGTCAGGCGCAGATTGTTCAGCTCCTTGCCTGCCTGATAGCTGGTGCGCAGGCCCAGCAGAGCGAAGCCAGGGATGTCGCCCAGATTGCCGTTGCCATCTTCCTGCGTGACATAGGGGTTGGGCTTGCCGCTGGTGCCGGGCGTGCCGGGAGAGCGCTGCTTGGACTGGGCGTTCAGATCGGCGTTGAAGGTCCAGCGCTCGACCGCATAGCGCGCCGACAGCGCGGCGGTGTGGCGTGCGTACAGCGGCAGATCGCGTCCGGCAAACGGACCGGCCTGGCTGGTGGCCTGGGTGAAGGTGTAGGTCATTCCCAGCGACAGACCCTTGAGCGCGGGGTAGTTCTTGCCGAAGTCATAGCGCAGCGCCGATTCCACGCCGCGATGGCGGGTGGAGCCCAGGTCGGTCCAGATGCCGTTGCCCGTGCCGTCGCCGGGGCGGTCCAGGAACAGCTCCTTGTCGAAGTCGATATTGAACAGCGTCAACTCGCCATTCCAGGTATCGCTCTTGTAGTGCGTGCCCAACTCATAGGTCTTGGCCGACTCGGGGTAGAGCTGGTTGTTGGACGACTGGGCCAGTTGCGCATACTGCTGTGGTCCGAAGGACTTGCCGGCATTAGCGAATACCGACCACTGGCTGTTGACGCGGTAGAGCACCGACAGCGTGGGCAGCCACTCGTTGGCGGCTACCGTCGGGTAGATGGCGGCTGCCGTCGCGCCCTTGTAGTCCACCACATTGTTGAAGCTGCGTATGCGTTCGTAGCGCACGCCGGGCGTGATGGTCCAGTTGCCCACGTCGATACGGTTGTCGATATAGAAGGCATTGGCCGTGGTGCCGCCCTGGCTGGTCTGGGTGACGTTCAGCGGCAGTGCCATGGCATTGACCTGACCCGGCACATAAAAGCCCGAGGTGGCCAGTGCCGTCTCGGAGCTTTTCTCCTTCAGGTAGCGATAGCCGACGCTGACTTCCTGGATCACGGAGCCGGTCTCGAAAATGCGCGAGTAGCGGGGCTCCACGCCGTAGTAGCTGTAGTTGCGCGGTGCGGCCGTCAGGCTGCGTTTGCCGGTATTGGCGCCGGTGGCGTCGCGCTCGATATAGCTGCCGCGAAAGGAATCCACGTAGTAGCTGAGCACCTCGAAGTTGTCGCGGCCGTCCTTGTAGCTGTACTTGAGCGAGCCGTCGGTGCGGCGACCCGTGAACTGGTCGTAGTTGCGCGTGCTCTGAAACGGATCGGCGGCGTACTGGGCCGAAGTCAGGCCGCCAGGCATCTGGCCCTTGCCCTCGAAGTGGTGCAGCGAAGCGGACAGGCTGCTCTTGCTGCTGAGCTGGTAGCTGCCCTTGATCAGCAAATCGTCGACATCGGTCTTGTCGTTGCTGCTGCGCCAGCCCTTGCCGTGCGTGCCCGAGTACAGCAGCGCCAGGCCCAGGCCAGCTTCATTGGTGCCGCCCACAAACAGGCTGGGGCTGGTCTTGGTGTTGCCGCTGTGGCCGTAGATTTCAGTTCCAATCGATGCTTCGGCCGCAAACGTCTTGGGAATGGCGCGCGTTGTGAAGTTGATGATGCCGCCCACGTTCTGCGGGCCGTAGCGCACCGAGCCAGCACCGCGCACCACATCGATGGAATCCAGATTGCCCAGCGCCACCGGCGCCAGCGACAGCTGAGGCTGGCCGTAAGGTGCATAGGAGACGGGGATGCCGTCCTGCAGCACATAGGAGCGTGGCGACAGACGTGCCGTCAGGCCGCGTACGCTCAGGTTCAGCGAGATATCGCTGCCGCCCGTGCCGTTGCTGTCCTGCACCTGCACGCCGGGCACCAGACGCAGGGCTTCGCGCAGCGTGGTGGCGCCGCTTTCCTGAATCCGCTCGCGTTCGACGATGGTGCGGGCGCCGGGATGTTCCAGCACTTTTTCGGCATTGGGCGTGTCGCCGTCCAGCCAGTTGCCGGTGACGGTGACCGAGTCCAGCGCGACGTCAGGCGCGGCGGCGGCTTGTGCATGGACGGGGCTGGCAAAGCTGCCAATGACGGCGGCGACAGCGGCGGCTGCGCAGCTCAAGCGGAAAGCGCAATGAGATGGGAGGTGTTGGTTGGCCATAGGATGTTGTGTGTGCGCACACAATGGCTGGCTTGCAGGAGGCGCGTAGTGCCGTGGCGGCAGATCTACGTCAAAAGCAGGACTTGGCTATGCGGCGTTTATTGGCAGGCGCCGATATTAATGAGAACGGCTGTCATTTGGCTGTATGTGGTTATGTGCTGGCGCAAAAAACAACAGCCTCCTCGGCCGGCGTTTGCCAGCTGAGGAGGCTGTGTGTCTTGCGGTGCGTCGCCGGGCTTAAACCTGTTCGGCCAGCAAGTCCTGCAGCGCCTTGACCTGTTGGCGCAGGCGTTCGTTTTCGGCCTGCAACTCGCTCACGCGGGCCTGCAATTCCTCGGGGCTGACTGCGGGCACGGCCTCTGCCGCTTCATCGGCTTCGGGCTTGGCGGCCTTGGGCTTTTTCTTGGCGTCGCGCACGCGCTTGGCAGCCTGCTTCAGGGCATCGGCACCTTCGGCGGCCACGGCTTGCTGCTCTTCTTCGGGCAGGGTGGCAACCACGGCGGCGGCGTTCAGCGACAGCTCGCCGGCCTTGACGGCGGCCACCACTTCGGGCGCGGCTTTTTCCTGAATTGTCTCGATCATCTTGACCTGGCCGGCCGAGAGGCGGGCGGCGCGGGCCAGGGCCTCGCGGGTGTCCAGGGCCTCGTCGGGCACCTTGGCCACACTGGCCAGAGCCTGGGCAACGACGGGGTCGGTATCGCCTTCCCAAGGTGCTTCTGCGGATGGTTCACCGGCTTCGGCCTTGGCCGCATTCACGGCGGCGGCAGCCGCAGCGCGGCGCGAGGCGATGATCTCGCGCTTGCGCAAGGCCAGCACGCCGCGCTGGAAGTCCGACACCGAGCGGCGGCCCAGGTGCTGGTCGATCATCCACAGATGCACATCGTCCATGGTCTTGAACTGCGTGGCCTGAATGGTGTTGAAAGGCAGGCCGTGCTTTTGGCAGATGCCGTAGCGGTTGTGGCCGTCGATCAGCAACTCGCCCCAGACTACCAGCGCATCGCGGCAGCCTTCGGCGAGGATGCTGCGCTCCAGCGATTCGTGTTCGTCGGCTGTCAGCGGGTCGATATAGGCCTTGAGGCCTGCGTCAATTTGGAGTTCCATGGGGGTGCTTCTTGAATGAGGAGCAGCTAGCGCACGTTGCATCTATGTTTGAGCATGAAAAAGGTCTGATGCTCAAGAAATACACGCGCTACATGCTATGAAAAAAGAGAAACGCCCCAGCGTATGGGGCGTTGGCAAACAGCGTGGTCAGAGCTTACAGCAGACGCGAAATCAGCGCACCTTCGACCGGGCCTTCCAGCGGAATGCGCACGCGGATAGGGTTACCCTGAGCGACCTCCACCGGCTTGCCTTCAAGGTCGAACATCTGCTCCAGTTTGATCTGGCGGTTGCCTTGGGGGTGAATGACTTCGATGGTGTCGCCTACCGCAAAGCGGTTCATGGTTTCCACTTCGGCCATGCCGTCGGCGTAGCCGCGTACCGCGCCCACAAAGTGGCTGCGCTGCAGCACGCTGTGGCCGGTTTCGTAATTCTGGTAGTCGTTGGCAGGGCGGCGCTCCATCAGGCCGCCGGTGTAACCGCGGTTGGCCAGACCTTCGAGTTCGGTGATCAGCTCGGGGTTGAAGGGGCGACCGGCCACGGCGTCGTCAATGGCACGGCGGTAGGTTTGCGCGGTGCGAGCCACGTAGTACAGGCTCTTGGTGCGGCCTTCGATCTTGAGCGAATCGACACCGATCTTGGTCAGGCGCTCCACGTGCTCCACGGCGCGCAAGTCCTTGGAGTTCATGATGTAGGTGCCGTGCTCATCTTCCATGATGGGCATCATCTCGCCGGGGCGGCCTTTTTCTTCCAGCAGGTAGATGGCGTCGGCCTTGGGGTGACGCTGCTGGTCACCACAGGTGCTGGTGAACTGATTGTCCAGATCGTTCTTGGCGTCTTCGAAGTTGAAGCCGTTTTCCATGGTCTGGCCCAGGGCTTCGCCCGTGTTGGGATCCACAGCCGCGTCATGCGTCTTGTAATCCCAGCGGCAGGCATTGGTGCAAGTGCCCTGGTTGGGGTCGCGGCGGTTGAAGTAGCCGCTGAGCAGACAGCGGCCGGAATAGGCAATGCACAGCGCACCGTGCACGAACACTTCCAGCTCCATGTCCGGACATTCCTGGCGGATCTTCTCGATCTCGTCCAGGGAGAGTTCGCGCGACAGGATGATGCGCTCCACCCCCATCTTCTGCCAGAACTTGACGGTAGCGTGGTTGGTGGTATTGGCCTGCACGGACAGGTGAATGACCTGCTCGGGCCACTTTTCCTTGACCATCATAATGAGCCCGGGGTCGGCCATGATCATGGCGTCGGGCTTCATGGCGATGATGGGTTCAATGTCGCGCAGATAGGTGCGAACCTTGTCGTTGTGAGCAATCAGATTGCTGGTCAGGAAGAACTTCTTGCCGCGCGCGTGCGCTTCGGCAATGCCCTGGCCGATCTGCTCCAGGCGGAATTCGTTGTTGCGCGCGCGCAGGGAGTAGCGCGGCTGGCCGGCGTACACGGCGTCGGCGCCAAAGTCGTAGGCGGCGCGCATCTTGTCGAGCGAGCCGGCGGGCAGCAAGAGTTCGGGGGCTTTGAGGGTCATGATGGCGCTATTGTCCTGCATAGCGCTTTTCACCATGAAGTGCTATGGCTACGCCGCTGTGGCAGTCTTCAGCAAATGCGCCACCAGCAGCTGCACCGCGACCGAGGATTTCGGCGCTGTGGCCGTTGCTTGTGGCGTACAGATCAGCAGCTGGCGTCTGGCCCAGGCATCGGCCAGCGGCACGGCGACCACGCCGGTGCTGGTTGCATGGCGCTGCACGGCGGCCAGGGGCAGCACCGTCAGGCCCACGTTCTGGCCCACCAACTGGCACAGGCCTTCGAAGTGCGGCAGCTGCACCTGCATGCGCAGCAGACGGCTGTTGAGCTGACGGGCCTGGGTTTGCAAAAGCTGGGCCAGGGCCGATTCGCGCGGCAGGCCCACCCAGTTACTGTCCAGCAGATCAGCCAGTGAAAGCCGGGTGGCGCCGGCCAGCGCATGTCCCAGCGGGAGCACGGCCACCAGCGGATCGGGCCGCCAGGGTTGGCAATTGAGTCCTTCAAGCTTCTGGGCATCCACCCCGTCCCAGGCGGCAATGCCGATATCACACAGACCCTGGCGCAGGGCGGCCAGCAGTTCGCCGCTGGCGCATTCCTGCAGCTCCAACGCAATCTGCGGGTGCTGCAGCAAAAAGCCGCTGACGGCCAGCGGCAAATGCTCGCGCACGGCCGAGGTGTTGCCGCGCAGCCGTATCTGGCCTGCCAGCCCGGCCCCGAACTCGCCCATGGCACCGCGCAGGCTTTGCATTTGCGCCAACACCTGGCGCGCATGTTGGCCAAGCGTGTGGCCGGCTGCCGTGGGCTGGACGCCGCGCGCCTGGCGCATCAGCAGGGCGCAGCCCAGCTGGGCCTCCATGCCGCGCACCCGCTCGCTGGCCGAAGCCAGGGTGATGTGCGAGCGCTGGGCGGCCGCCGTCATGGTGCCGCTGTCGAGAATGTGAACAAAAAGCTGCAGATCGGTCAGGTCAAAGCGCATATCGCTGGAGTATCAGGCAAGGGCTAAGCCTGTGTTGGATAAATCCCGTTAGTCAAAGCCTGGGTATCGGCGGATTATCTGCGTCTATGGGCTTTTGTTGCATGCAGAAAGCCGGGTCTATGGTTCGGAGAATATGAAGGGTTGCTGATGTTGAATGCAACATGGATGGCGGCTGCCGCAGTGGCGGTGTTTGCTCTGGCCGGGCTGGTCAAGGGTGTGGTGGGTCTGGGCCTGCCAACCGTGTCCATGGCGCTGCTGGCCTTGTTCATGCCCCCGGCCCAGGCGGCGGCCCTGCTGTTGCTGCCTTCGCTGGTGAGCAATCTGATGCAGATGCGGCCGACGGGCATGTTGCGGCCCTTGCTGGCCCGTCTGGGCTGGATGCAGCTGGGCATTGTGCTGGGCACGCTGGGCGGCATGGCCTGCTGGGGCGGTGTCGGCAGCTTGCCGGCAGCGCGCATGGCTTTGGGGCTGGCGCTGGTGGCCTATGCCCTTTGGGGTTTGTGGGGCCCCAGCCTGCAGATGCCGCTGGCCCATCAGGCCTGGCTGGGTCTGGTCGCGGGCACGGTGACGGGCGTGATCACGGCGCTGACCGGTGTTTTTGTCGTGCCGGCGGTGGCGTTTCTGCAATCGCTGGGCCTGGCACGTCAGGCGCTGATGCAGGCCATGGGCCTGTGCTTTACGGTCTCCACGCTGGCGCTGGGCGCGGGCATGCTATTACCTGGCCAAGCTTCGATGAGCGCAGGCAGTGGTGATTTGAGTCGGGGCTTGCTGCTGTCGGCGCTGATGCTGGTTCCCGCCCTGGCGGGCATGCGCTGGGGCGAGACCCTGCGTGACAAGCTCTCGCCAGCGGTATTCAAGAAAATCCTGATGCTCAGCCTGCTGGTGCTGGGGATTTATATGGGGTTTGAACGCTGAGCGCTGCCGTCGTTTGGGGCTGATCCGTCGGGCTGCTTTGAACTAATTTGAAATTTTTTTTCACATCGACTGCATCCAAACCGCCGGCTCGCGGGTAGTAGCTGTAGCAACACAGAAAAAGTGCTGCTCCAGTAACTCCCCCAAACCTGCTGATTGGAGAACCGACATGTCGACCACCCGTACCGCCCCTCGTCTTGCCGCCATCGCTACCGTCACCACGGCCGCAGCCCTGCTCACCGCCTGCGGCTCGATGCGCCAGCAGGTCCCTGTTTTTTCGCAGGCTGCGCTGCCCGCGTCTATCCAGGTGCCGGCGGGCCACAAAGTGGCCTGGGAAACCGTTGGCAGCGGAGACATTACCTACGAATGCCGGGACAAGGCCGGTGCAGCCGGTCAGACCGAATGGGTTTTTGTCGGTCCCGAAGCCGTGCTGAAGAACCGGGCCGGCAAGCAGGTCGGCCGCTACTACGGCCCGCCCGCCACCTGGGAAGCCAGCGACGGCTCCAAGCTCACCGCCACGCAGCTTGCCGTGGCACCTTCCGGCCCCGGCAATCTTCCCTATCAGTTGGTCAAGGCCAATCCGGCCATGGGCAGCGGTGATCTGGTGGGCGTGAGCTATATCCAGCGCGTGGCGCTGCAAGGCGGCGTGGCCCCTGCCGACAAGCCTTGCACCGAAGCAACCAAGGGCCAGAAAACCACGGTTCGGTATCAGGCCGACTACATCTTCTGGAAACCCGTGTAAACCAGTTCCAGGCCTTGGGGGCTGCAAGACTACACTGGGGGAAGGATCTTCTTTCTTCTCCACCCCTTCTTCCTCGTGCCAGCAGCTGCCGCCCCCAACGACGACGCTTTCGACCATGACGCTGCGCTACAGGCCTGTGCGCGTGGCGATAGCGAGGCCTTGCGACGCATCTATGAGCGCGAATCGCGCTATCTGCTGGGCGTGGCCCTGCGCATAGTGCGCGACCGCGCCACGGCCGAAGACGTGCTGCACGACGCTTTCGTGACCATCTGGAGTCGTGCATCCAGCTTCGACGCAGGCCGTGGAGCCGGGCGGGGCTGGATTTACAGCCTGGTGCGACATGCGGCGCTGAACCGGGTGCGGGACGGCGCCCGCGAGACCGTGCTGGAAGAGCCTGCAGCCGCGCACCAGGACGCCCAGTCCGCACTGGCAGCCTGGCAGGACAGTGGGGACGAGCTGGCGCGGCATGCCGCGCTGGGACGCCTTGGCCATTGCCTGGACGGTCTGGAGCCGGCACGCCGGGCCTGCCTGCTGCATGCCTATGTCGACGGCTGCACTCACAGCGAGATTGCCGCGCGGGTGCAAGCTCCTCTAGGTACGGTAAAGGCCTGGATTCAGCGCGGACTGCGCGCACTTCGAGAATGCATGCAATGAGCGGCGATCACACCCCGGCACAGCCCATGGACGACGGCAACCAAGACGAGCTGCAGACGCTGGCCGGCGAGTATGTGCTGGGCACGCTCGATGCCAACCAGCGCCGTTCCGTCGAAGCCCGTTTGCCGCATGAGTCGGCACTGCGCTCTGCCGTCGAGGCTTGGGAGCAGCACCTGTTGCCCTTGACCGCGTTGGCAGAACCGGTCAACCCGGGGGCTGGCTTGTGGCAGCGCATTGCCGCAAGTATTGAACCCGCCAGCCGCCGCCTTCAGCCCGAAACTTCGCGCAGCCGCTGGTGGCAGTGGGACAGTCTGGCACTGTGGCGTGGTCTGGCCGGCAGTGGCTTTGCTGCCGCAGCCGTGCTGGCCGCCGTGCTGTTGGTGCGTGAAACCACACCGCCCGCCGCACCACGTTACTTCGTGGTTCTGGCCGCACCGCAGAGCCAATCGCCGGGCTGGCTGGTGCAAGCGCAAGCCGAAGGACGGCTGCGTCTGGTGCCGCTGGGCACCGACACCGTGCCGGCGGAGAAATCCCTGCAGTTCTGGACCAAGGCCGACGGCTGGAGCGCCCCGGTATCGCTAGGCCTGGTGAAGCCGGGTGAGACCATCGAGGTGCCGGTCGACAAGCTGCCGCCCCTGCAGCCCAATCAGCTGTTCGAGCTGACGCTGGAGCCTGCCGGCGGCTCGCCCATAGGACGCCCAACCGGGCCCATACAGTTTATTGGCCGGGCCGTGCAAATCTAATACTGGGTAGCCTCTTGCCCGGCTCGGGGCAGGCACTGGCATGTGATGTCATTTGCTCTTGCACTGTTGAGCGCATGAGTTCGGCGCAGTTGACGCCAGGCCCTATACGCCAAGGTCTGGCCATGGTCTGCGCCAATCGGATAGAAAAATTCAATGAATCCAGCAGTCGATGGGCTGCGTATTCCTTTCAGCCGGCATCTTTTTTCGCCTGCTATATCAAGGAGCATTCCATGATCTCGATTCAAACTGTCCGTAAAGTGGCCTCGTTCAGCCTGGTAGCCGTCATGTCAGCTGCATCCGTTGCAGCGATGGCGGATGTGATGGTCGGAGGCGCGCCCATGCTGCCATCCAAGGACATCATCGACAACGCGGTCAACTCCAAAGACCACACCACATTGGTAGCTGCCGTCAAAGCTGCGGGCCTGGTCGATACGCTCAAAGGCCCTGGTCCGTTTACCGTGTTCGCGCCTACCAATGCGGCATTTGACGCTTTGCCTGCAGGCACGGTCGATACCTTGTTGAAGCCCGAAAACAAGGGGATGCTGACGACCATCCTCACCTACCACGTGGTGGCCGGCAAGTGGGATGCTGCAGCCTTGGGCAAGATGATCAAGGAAGGTAAGGGCCAGGCCATGGTGAAAACCGTCAGCGGCGGCATGCTGACAGCCAAATCCAGCGGCAAGAAAATCATGCTGACTGATGAAAAAGGCGGAACCGCCACTGTGACCATTGCAGACGTCTATCAATCGAATGGCGTCATTCACGTGATCGATAAAGTGCTGCTGCCCAAATAAGAGGGCTGCTGCCGAACTCTGGCGGTCCTAGCGCTTGAAGTGCCTGTGATCGCCTGGCATCAAGGCGCAACTCCATCAGTTCCAGCGGGGTGAGGAGCTTGCTGCGCAACGAGTGCGCAGCCAATAAAAAAGGGTTGAAGACCTCAGCGTCTTCAACCCTTTTGACTGGTGCGTCAGCCTGGCTACCGTGGTCGGCGTCAGCTCAGTCCTGCGGCCTGAAGCCGATGACCAGTTCGGACGGTACCTTGCCGTCGATATCGCGCGGCAGCTTGTCGGTTTTTTGCAGGGCACGCACCACGGCTTCATCCCAGGAGGCGTTGCCGCTGGACTTGGAAATCGTCGCGCCGGTAATCGTGCCGTCCGGGGCCGTGCGCACGCGCACTTCGGCACGCGGGTTGCCGCTGATGGCGTCGGGATAGACGATATTGGGCTTGACGCGTGCAGCCACCTTGGCGCCGTAGCCTGCAGACGGGCCGCCGTTGGCACTGCTGCCCGCACCGCCGCTGCGGCTGCCACCGCTGCCGCTGTGGTCCGATCCGCCGCTGCCGCCGGCCAGACCTTGCAGCCGGGCCAGCTCGGCCTTGCGGCGGGCTTCTGCGTCTTTGGCGTCCTTGGCTTCTTTGGCCGCTTTTTCCTTGGCGTCCTTTGCGGCCTTTTCCTTGTCAGCCTTGTCCTTGGCGGCTTTTTCCGCCTTATCGGCCTTGTCTTTCTCTGCCTTTTCCTTTTCGGCTTTTTCCTTGGCCGCCTTGTCCTTGGCTGCTTTCTCGGCCTTGTCCTTTTTCTCGCGCTCCAGCTTGTCCAGGCGTTCCTTTTCGGCCTTGTCTGCCTTCTCGGCTTTTTCTTTCTCCAGCTTTTCCTTGCGCGCCTTTTCCTGCTTGTCGGCCTTTTCCTTGTCCAGCTTTTCCTGGCGCTCTTTTTCCCGCTCTTCACGGGCTTGCTGTTCGGCCTTTTCCTTCTTTTGCTGCTCCAGCTTTTTCTTCTTTTGCAGTGCGATCTCGGCTTCATGGTCGTCGTCCTGCACCTGGGGTTTGGGCGGAGGCGAGGGGGCGACAACGGGCTGGGG